>JAJZPA010000165.1 GCA_021811425.1 Bacillota bacterium
GGGTTTATTAATCTCGCATTGACGAAATTAGGGCTTCAGCCGATCCCGTGGTTGTCTCACCCCACGTGGGCCATGGTGGCGGTTATCCTGACGAATGTCTGGCTGGGTATTCCTTTTATGATGGTAACCATGTTAGGAGGATTGCAGAGTATCCCGAAGGATCTCTACGAGGCAGCGGTTGTTGATGGAGCAAACCGCTGGCAGCAGTTTTGGCGCATAACGCTTCCCCTGCTGCGCTCTGTGGCTTTGACAGCAACGTTGTTAGGCGTCATTTGGACGTTTAACATGTTTAATATTATTTTTCTCGTAACGGGTGGCGGTCCTGTACATTCCACTGAGATCTTGGTGACGTATTCCTATCTGCAAGCCTTTGGCGAATGGAAGTTTGGCATGGCTTCAGCCTATGGCGTGATTATCCTGAGCTTTCTAGTGGTCTTCAGTTCTGTATATTACCGGGCGCTACACCAGGAAGAGAAGGTGTTTTAAGCATGAAGACAAACAACGCATTCACGTGGAAAAGATTGTGGGGCACTCATGTGATTCTTATTCTGGCAAGCCTAATTTCTATTTTTCCGCTTCTTTGGATCATTTCCACGTCTTTTAAACCTGCTGCGGAAGTTTTTGATAGCCAAATCCACTTTATACCGGTCACTCCTACATTGGGAAATTACCGCGTGCTCTTTACCATGAAACACAACATCTTTTTTAATTGGCTGGGCAATAGTGCTTTGATTGCGGTGAGTACGACCCTGCTCGGTCTCTTTCTGGCTACGACCGCGGCCTATGCGTTATCTCGTTTTCGTTTTCCCGGACACCGGGCCAGCTTGTTTACCTTCTTGCTCATTCAGATGTTTCCGGGGGCGCTTTTAATCGTCCCGCTATACCAACTCATGCGCGCTTATGGACTCTTGAATTCATGGTTCGGGCTCGTATTAGCCTATGCGACTACGGCGCTGCCATTTTGCGTCTGGATGCTTAAAGGTTTTTTTGATACGATTCCGTTGGAAATTGAAGAGGCTGCCCGTGTGGACGGACTGAGTCCTTTCGGAAGTTTTTACCGTATTGTCCTGCCGCTTTCCCTGCCTGGATTGGCTGTAACCGCCTTCTATTCTTTCATTACGGCCTGGAATGAGTTTATGTATGCCATGACGTTTATGAGTAAAGAAAAACTTTACACGCTGCCGGTAGGGATGGGGACTTTCGTCAATCAGTTTCAATCAGATTGGCAGTACTTGGCTGCCGGTGCGGTGATGATTACGATTCCGGTCATTGTTTTCTTTTTCTTTGCCCAAAGGTATCTCGTGTCCGGTTTAACGGCCGGTGGAACCAAGGGGTAAAGAATCCAAGGAGGGGTTCCGGTTTCAAATGGACTCGTTTTGCTCAAGTGAACGCTCACTTGCAGAAGCGGGGATCTCGAACGTGGATAAAGCGAGAAACGTGTAGTGTCGAAAATAACGGATTTATTAAGGATGGGGATTATGAAGAAATTGCAGTTTGAATACGCAGAAACAGCTCAGGACATGGATGGGGTTTTGATGTTAAGCTTAGGAACTCAGCGCTTGGAGATCGGTCTCTATGCAGACGGGGCAGTTCGGGTGCGTTACTACGGAGAAGATCCTCAGGAAGTCAAAGCCCACCCGGAAACAGGGTTGCCTCCCCTTCTCCTGAAAGAAGGGAAACCCCTACCTGGCCTCTGGCGGGAAACAGACACGGGCTGGGAAATTAGGCAGGGTCTGCATTTACGCGTAAACTTAAGACCGTTTGCCTTGAGCATCGCCAATAGCGAAGGAAAGGTGCTGTTGCAGCAGCATGCTCCACAGGCCTATACTCAACGTGGGAGCCGCAAAACAGTTACCTGGTTTTGGGGTGGGGAGCCACTGATCGGCCTGGGTGAGAAAGTCGGGCCTCTGGATAAGCGAGGTAAAGAACTCACGCTCTGGAATACAGATATTGTACCGCACCTGCCTTCCACGGATCCTCTGTATGAATCAATTCCCTGGGTGCTCTGCCGTTCCTGGGGGCTCTTTCTCCAAAACAGCTATCGCACGCAATGGGATCTGGGCAAACACGATCCCGGTAAGATTTCCATCCAGGCGGACGGAGGCGTGCTCGACCAGTGGATTTTTGTGGGCTGTAATCCGCAGGAAATTCTGGGATGCTGGCTGGAACGCATCGGCAAGATGCCCATGCCACCTATTTGGGCGATTGGGCACCATCAGAGCCGGTACAGTTATCACCCGCAGGCGCAGGTGCTGGAAACGGCGCGCAGGATGAGGGAGAAGCACATTCCCTGTGACGTGATGCACTTGGACATTCACCATATGGATGGATACCGTGACTTCACCTGGGAGCCCGACGAATTTCCCGATCCGGACGCAATGATCCGTGAACTGCATGAGCTGGGTTTCCGGGTGGTGACCATTGTAGATCCAGGCGTGAAAAAGGATGAAGCTTATGCTGTCTGCGGCGACGGCTTGACGGAGGACGTTTTTTGTACCAAAGAAACAGGAGAAGTTTTTGTGGGCGAAGTTTGGCCGGGCCCTGCCCTGTTTCCCGACTTCGCGCGGATCCGTGTACGCGCCTGGTGGGGCGAGCAACAAGCCAAACATCTGGCCCACGAGGTGGACGGGATTTGGAACGATATGAACGAGCCTTCGGTATTTAATGTGCCGGACAAAACTTTTCCGCCGGATGTACGTCACGGGGAATCCGCCGAACTTTCTCATGCGGAAATCCACAACCGCTATGGGAGTCTCATGTGCCAGGCTTCACGTGAGGGTCTCCAAAGATTTGCTCCTGGTAAACGTCCCTTCGTCTTGACAAGGGCTGGTTTTGCCGGAATCCAGCGGCATGCTGCTGTCTGGCTGGGGGATAACAGCAGTTGGTGGGAGCATCTGGCCCAAGCGGTGATGATGTGTTTGAACATGGGTATTTCCGGTGTAGCTTTTGTGGGCACGGATATCGGCGGATTTTTGGAAGACGGAGAAGGCGAGCTGCTGGCCCGCTGGGCCCAACTTGGGACTTTTACGCCGTTTTGCCGCAACCATTCCAATCTTGAAACTCTCCCCCAGGAACCTTGGGCGTTTGGGCAAGAGGTCGAAGAAATTTACCGCCGGGCTATGGAATTGCGGTATCGCCTATTGCCTACCCTTTATTCGCTGTTTGAAGAATCCTCCCGGACAGGAAGTCCAATCATGCGTCCGTTACTTTGGGAATTTCCCGAAGATGAAGCGGCTTGGCGGATCAATGACGAGTTTTTAGTGGGGCCACACTGCCTCGTTGCTCCGATCATTCAGAAGGGAGCGCGTGAACGCTTAGTATATCTTCCGGAAGGGACTTGGCAGCATCGAAACAGCGGGAAGATTTATCAAGGAAAACAGCATGTTGTCGTGGAAACTCCTTTAGCCGAAATTCCGATCTTTATGCGGGAAGGGGCAATGTTAGGTTTAGGATGCGGAGGGGAATTCACCCACGCAGACCTGCTCAATGTAGAGACATTGGAAGTCTATGCCCAGGCACCGTTTAGTACGACAGTGAGTTTCTATGCAGACGCGGGAGAAGGGTACGCTTATCGTGAAGGTGAATACAGACGCATAACCGTCAATGGAAGTTACGATGGACAGACTTTGAGTTTAACTGCTAAGCAACAGGGAAACTGGACGTCTCAAGAGCGGGTGAACGTAGAAATTCATTGGGATGGAAAAGTCAGTCGGCAGGAGTGGATGTTAGCGGATGAGTTAGTTTGTTGCCATTAAAATTGGGTGAGGTAGTGTCCATGTTTTGACGTCATAAACTAAGAAAAAAAGATATTGATAATTCAGAAAGGACGTAGTATACTCTAATTAATTCAGTCAATGAATCAAAACGATAAACGTCTGGGAGTTGATTAGATCCATGGACCGATTCCGTAGAGGAAACAAACAATTGATCAAAGACCTTAATGAAGCACTGGTTATCGATCAGGTCAGAAGATTTGGCCCTATTTCCAGAAAAGATATTGCTATCAATACCTCTTTGGGGGCTTCGACAGTTACTTATATCGTAGATAGTTTGCTTAAAGAAAAATACTTCACTGAAATAGGTTCTGGTATTTCTGATTACGGAAGAAAGCCGGTACTCTTGCAGTTTAACCAACGAAAAAGTTATATCATCGCCCTAAAAATAGAAGAAAAGCAAATCATTTACGGGAAGTTTGACTTAAATGCCAGAATGCTGGCTAAGATCAGCCATAATTTTAATCCGAAAGATTCAGTTAAAGCGATTTTTCGGTTAATGGCAGACCAAATCAACCAATGGATCGCGGCGGATACCCTGCCGTGTTCTGGTATTGGCATAGCGGCTCCCGGACTAGTCGATCAAGCAAATCAAAAGATTATTCATTCGCCGATTCTCGAGTGGGAGGAGGTAGACTTTTCAAAACTAGAAGAAGAGGTGCAAGTCCCAGTATATCTGGAAAATGATGCGAATGCGATTGCCCATGCCGAATTATGGGATGGCAGAGGAGAACAATTCCAGAACTTCATATGCATCACCATCGGGGCCGGAGTGGGTGCAGGGATTGTCGTGAAAAATGAGATCTATCGCGGTGAAGTGGGTGGGGCCGGAGAAATCGGCCACATCATTATCCAAAGGGATGGACTTCTGTGCTATTGCGGCCAGAGAGGGTGTCTGGAAGCCTATACCTCTGATCGATTCATTATGGCAGAGGCTCTGCATCTTAAAGAACTGAAATTAAGCCCTGCCTTAAATCAGGTGGAACAATTAACGATGAATAGTATCTTGCAAGCGGCAGACTCGGGAGATGAATTGGTTCAGGAACTCTATCAGCGGGTGGGAGAAAATTTAGGCATAGGCTTAAAAAGCATCGTTAACTTCTTTAATCCAGGAGCCATAGTGCTGGGTGGAGAGGGTTTACGAGCCAAGAAATATATTATACCTGCACTTCGAAAAGAATTGGAAGACCACTTCTTTTCCAGACATAGCAAAAAGCTGGAGATTATCCTGATTGATTTGGAAGAGAACCAGTGGTTAATGGGTGCTGCGGCAATGGTCATTACGCAACTATTCAAAGAACCCTTGTATAGAGAGGTATAATACTTTACTATTTAATCGTTTAACCAATTAATTCAATCAACGAATAAAAGGTGCTTTGAAGGAGTAAATTGATGCAAAAACAGAAGTCTCCGTACTATTTACCCACAGGGAATGAATTTGTTGCCGTTCCAACGCTCTATTCGGAAAATGCCGCGATTGAAAGTATCAATTTTCTGCACATGGGGAGTCGGGGCTTGATCGAGATCGTAGGCAGTAAAGAAAAGCCGTTAATCAAGCCTTATTTGATTTGGAATGGTATGGCCATAGCATTAAGCGATTTAAGCTGGGAGCGTGAGGAGTTTTGGATTCCCGGGTTTACGTTTAGCGATGCACGGGTTCAGTTGCGGGGTAAGATTTGTGCGCCTGTGGGAGAAAGAGGTTTTATCTATCAATTGGAGGTTAGCAATCACTCGGCAGAGGCGGCCGAGGTGGAATTTGGCCTGCACGGGACTTGGCTTCAAGCCATACACAGCATTAATGAATCTAAACCCATTCAGGGTGAAAGAATCGCCTATTATTCTTCTTGGAATCAGGGCTTAGCTTTGGACTTTCGCAATGCCATGACCCTATTTTCTTTTGGGGTTCTTCCGTCGGAAATAATGGATACAACCTGTTGGTACCAAGGGGATGCGGTTTCCATCGCCGAAAGTATGCAAGACGTGCTTGTTTTTCAACCTGATGAAGACCTAGCCTATCAATTGACGAAGAAAATGACACTTAAGCCCCAGGAAACTCACGAAATTGCCTTCTACTGGGGTGTTGGGTTGGAGGAAGTAGGAGCGTTAACGTCGGCCAAAGAAATGTTTCGCCAGGGCCAACAAAAAATGTTCGCCCGGACTTCCCAGTGGCTTCAGCAAAGAAAGTTACGGTCTGCTGCCCCTGAGCTGGAGTCTGTACTTAACTTAAATGCTTTTTTCAACTTGTTCTTTGCCACAGGAAAAACCCTTGATACGGAAGAGTTGGTTTTAGTCACGTCGAGAAGTCCACGTTATTATGTGAGTGCCGCCTATTGGGATCGTGACAGCCTGTTGTGGAGTTTTCCCTCCGTATTGCACCTTGATCCCCCCTATGCCCGAGAGATGCTGGATTATGTTTTCAAGCGACAAATTCGTAACATAGGAATGCATAGTCGTTATATTGATGGAACATTATTAGAACCCGGATTCGAACTGGATGAACTATGCGCACCAGTGATAGCCTTGCACCGCTATCTCGAAGAAACCAAAGATTATGATTATCTGACAGAGGCTTATATTCAGCAGGGTTTGAAACGCATTGCAACTCGTTTGGAAACCCATCAACATCCAGAGGTTGCTCTGTATGATACCTTCCTTTTACCTTCTGATGATGTAACTCCTGAGCCTTATGTAACGTATGACAACGTTTTAGTGTGGAAAGCGTTCCGATGTTGGGCTGATGTGGAGACATGGGCTGGAAATTCCGCGCTGTCAGAATTTTATCTGGACCAAGCCGCTCAAGTCAAAAAAGCTATTTGGGAATATTGCCTTATGGAATATGAGGGCAACACCGTTTTCGCTTGGTCTACCGATTTGGCAGGGAATTTTCGCTTTTACGATGAACCCCCAGGCAGCTTACAATTGTTGACTTATTATGAATTTTGTGAGTCTGACGATTTGGTATACCTAAATACCATCAACGCGATTCGTTCTCCTCACAATAAATATGCCTTTAACGATTGTACCTTCTCAGAGATGGGGTGCGAACATGCGAATCACCCGT
>JAJZPA010000166.1 GCA_021811425.1 Bacillota bacterium
GGGACTGCCTGAGTTGGCGTCGACTTTGGAGCAACTGGTGCCTTTGAGGCCGGATAACCTTACGGTGCATGCCTTGGCTCTGAAACGAGGAGCGCGGGAACGGGAACTGGAACTAGAACTAGAACTAGAGCTAGAACTTGAGCTGGGCAATGCTCCCATGGCAGCGGCGCTCGCAGAGCAGATGGAAGCGCTCGCTGCACAGGCAGCGCGTTCCTGGGGTATGCGGCCCTACTACCTATACCGGCAGAAGCGGATCGCAGGCAATTTAGAGAATATCGGCTATGCCTTGCCAGACCGGGAATCTCGCTACAACATCGCCATCATGGAAGAGCAACAAAGCATAATCGGCCTGGGCGCAGGAGCGGCGAGCAAAATCCTGAGCCCGACAGGGGAAGGACTGACGAATATGCAGCATCCCTCGAATTTTCAGGCCTACGAGGAGCATTGGCAGTTATTGCATGCCCGCCGGCTGGCCCGATTCTCCGAAAAATAGATATCCGGATGAAGTTATACAAGGGAGAATCGAAAGGCTATTCTAGAGAAGTAACCCGTAAAATATTAGACAGAGGAGTAGACATTAATTTGTTGGGGGAGGGTTCTATATGGTTGAACAAATTGAACAGGCTGATCCGTCGTCCAATGAGGGCACAATTCATGTGCGGGATTTTTCCAGTATTTCTGTGGTAACCATCAGAAGGCCGACGGCTCATAATGCCATGACCAGCCGAATGTGGCGGGAACTGAGGAATATCGGGCGCAAGCTCGGAACAAATCCTCGGACGAGGGTGGTGTTGGTGCGTGGGGCCTTCGACTATTTTACGGCGGGTTCGGATCTCAAAGAGTTTTCGCATATGTCTGAGGATGAGGTGGATGAGGCATTTTCCTTGATGGAGGAAGCAATTTCTACCTTTGAACGCTTGCCCATTCCAACGGTGGCCAGCATCAAAGGTTCCGCGATGGGAGCCGGCCTTGAGCTGGCCTTAGCTTGTGATCTGAGAGTTATGGCGGAAAATGCCCGTTTAGGGATGCCGATTGCCCGCCTGGGGATAACGATTGGGACACCTTTTGCCAAACGACTTGTGGATTTGGTTGGGCCCAGCCGAGCTAAAGACATTCTCTTTACGGGGCGTTCACTTACATCGCTCGAAGCAACGGAACTGGGGCTTACAAATTATTCCGCACCAGCACGCAAGGTGGATTATGTTGCTCTACGCTTAGCCAAGACGATCTCCAACAACTCTCCTGCTTCCGTGCGTACCGCGAAAGAAGCGATAGCCCAATGCATTCCTTACCGCGAGGTTCCCTGGCGGCCCCGGAATAATCCTTTCTGGGTGGATACGGTTGATTTTCGGGAAGGAGTTAGCGCTTTTGTGGAAAAGCGCCTGCCTAATTTTAAACGCTATAAAAGATTTCAGTGACCCTTGTGTTAGGAAAGATGAGGGAGATTTAAGGAGTCAGTCGGTTTGTGAATGAAGAGGTTGTGGGAGCAGCCAGGTTAGTGATTAAGATGTGAACCGCAGTAATGTTCAATCCTGTTTGCTGTTCGAGAGCTTCTTTTACTTTGACCTGGATTTCCCGGGAAAGTACGTTTAAGTGATAGCCGTACTTTGCGCTGTAATGAATATCGATGACGGCGTTGCCTTGCCCTGAGGAAATTTTTATTCTTCCCGTCTCGCTCACGCCGGGCAATTCATTGACGATGTTGTGGGTGATCTCCATGAGGACTTTTTCGGCAATCGTGAAGTATCCCAAGGAAGAATAAGTAGGTCGGATCACCGATTGCTCGGCAATGGTTTGTCTGCCGGAGTCCTTACGGTCCAAGATGATTTTCAGAGAATCAATGAATGTATTGGGGAAGTTCTTCTTCACTTCAACGGTAGGGGCCGGGATCACATGCTTTCCCATCTTGTTGCGATAATAGTGGGCTTTTTGCATGTCCTCCCAGCTCGCGATGTCTTCAATATTAATGCGTTGTTCAGGTAAGGGTAGGTTCAGGTGTTCTGTAATCCTGGCTACCATTTCCCAAGATGTGCCTAAAACCAGGATTCGACTAGGCTTAAGGCGAGCTATCGTTTCCTGGGCCTGTGTTCGGTGCGTCGGATTCGTAAACAAAGCCGTTTTAATGGCTGCAATCTTTGTGGCTTGATTTTTGGCGGAAATTCCAGCGACAATTCGGCTTCCTTGAATCAGGAGCCCGTCATCAATGATTAAATCAGAATGGGTAGAAAAGGCTGTTTTGATGGCCCGGTGGCTCTTGCCGGTACCGCTGGGCCCAACAAAGGCGATGACTTCCGTGACGACCAGCTCCTTTTCTAATATTAGATCAACGCCCACTTAAAGAAGTGGGCGAGTGGGCATCTTGAACGGTGAGAAAAGCATTGGGGTTCATCTAATTATAGTGATCGTTCAATGCGATTGTCAATTTCAATCCGGTCTGGCTGGATAGGGAAACGAGTATCATCGGATTTCACGGTGTGCCATGTGGTGCGCGAGTGTGATTTCCTGGTGTTGGCAGCGTCTACGTGTTGACAAACCAGGACAAGCTTGTTATCATAAATGTCAATAATAATCTGGGATGCAATGACCTGGGAACGCTTGGGAATAGACTTTGCATGATCTCTCTACAGGGAGGGCTGGCTGGACTGGAAACGGCCTGGGAGACGTAAGGTAGGACAACTCAAGCAGGGGATTGTCTTGGCGGATGGCTCCGTTAGCGGCCTCTCAAAGTGGATGAGATCTTTTGGGATTTCGTCAATAAGGGTGGCACCACGGGAATTCCCGTCCCTTGCGCAAGCAGGGGAAGGGTTTTTTGTTTTGGCAAGAGGAGGGGAAGGGTTTGGCACTCCAACGTCCGAAAGGGACACAGGATCTGTTGCCGAGTCAAACAGCAAAATGGCAATACATGGAAGAAATGATGCGTAAGGTATGCAGAGAATACGGATACGAAGAAATCCGAACGCCGATCTTTGAGGCCACTGAACTGTTTCAACGAGGTGTCGGCGAAACGACGGATATCGTGAACAAGGAGATGTACACATTCCTAGATAAAGGAGAGCGTTCCATCACCTTGCGCCCGGAAGGGACGGCTTCGGTTTGCCGTGCTTATGTGGAAAACAAACTGTATTCCGGGCCTCAGCCTGTCAAACTTTATTATATCGGACCCATGTTTCGCTATGAGCGCCCGCAAACAGGACGTTATCGCCAGTTCCACCAGTTTGGGGTGGAAGTGCTGGGTTCGGAAAAGCCCGTGGTCGATGCCGAAACGATCAGTTTGGTCTGGGATCTCTATCAGCGGCTCGGTCTAAAAAACTTGGAAGTCCACATTAATTCAGTGGGCTGCCCGTCCTGTCGGGCGGATCACCGCCAGAAGCTCCAGGAATTTCTGGCTCCTCGGCGGGAAGAACTGTGCCGGGACTGCCAAGAACGCTTTGAACGCAATCCCCTGCGAATTTTGGACTGCAAGAACTCGAAATGTCAGGAATTGACACAGGGGGCACCCACCACGGCCGATACTCTATGTGAGGACTGCCAGGGCCATTTCAACGCACTGCAAGAACTTCTGCTGGCGGCGGGGGTGGTTTTCCGGGTGAATCCCCGTTTGGTGCGGGGTCTCGACTATTATCGCAAGACTGCTTTTGAAGTGATGGTGGAGGAGATTGGAGCTCAAAGCGCGATTTGTGGCGGTGGTCGTTATGATGGTCTCACGGAGGAGATCGGGGGCCCGCCGACACCAGGAATTGGGTTTGCGATGGGGATGGAGCGGGTTCTGGCCGCGATTGAGGTTCAGAAGGCTATGCCAGACCAGGTAGAGCGTCCGTTTGTCATGGTGGCGGCGTTAGGAAAGGAAGCGGAAGGCAAAGGGTTTGCCTTGCTTCAGGCTCTGCGCCATGCAGGAATACCTGCAGGAATGGATCTCTTAGGGCGGGGTTTGAAGGCCCAGTTGAAAAACGCGGATCGCCAAGAAGCGAAGCTGGCCCTGCTCATCGGGGAAGAGGAACTCCAGAGGGATAGCTTTATCCTCAGGGATTTATCCCTGGGGGAACAACAGGAATTTCCTTGGCAGGATGCTTTAGCTCTTATCAGCCAACGATATAGGGAGGAACACGGAGCATGACAATGTTAGCAAAACGAACGGAAGCGGGAGGCTTGAGGGCCGAGCACGCGGGAGAGAATGTCCAGCTGTTAGGCTGGGTGCAGCGGCGGCGGGATCACGGCGGCTTAATCTTTGTGGATTTGCGGGATCGTTCTGGCCTGGTGCAGGCGGTCTTTAATCCGGATATGGCCGGGAATGGGTTTGCCATTGCCGAACGCCTGCGTTCGGAATATGTAGTCTCGGTGCAGGGACTCGTGCGGGTTCGCCCGGAAGGCACGATCAATGGGAACTTGGCGACGGGTGAAGTCGAAGTCGTGGCTCACGATGTGACGATTTTGAATGCGGCTAAGACTCCACCTTTCTACATTACCGATGAAGTGGATGTCGATGAGACGGTACGCTTAAAATACCGGTACTTAGATTTGAGACGACCGGAGATGCAGGCGATCTTCCTGATCCGGCACAAAGTAACCCAGATCATGCGTAACTTTCTTGATGGCCATGGGTTTTTGGAGATTGAGACCCCGATGCTCACCAAGTCCACGCCGGAGGGAGCTAGAGATTACCTGGTGCCGAGCCGGGTACACCCGGGCGAGTTTTATGCCTTACCTCAATCCCCTCAGATTTTCAAACAGCTGCTTATGGTTTCCGGGTTGGAGAAATACTTCCAAATCGTCCGCTGTTTTCGGGATGAGGATCTACGGGCTGACCGCCAGCCGGAGTTTACCCAATTGGACGTGGAAATGTCTTTTGTTGAGGTTGAAGACATCCTGCCGCTGATGGAAGAGTTGATTGCCGGGATTTTCCGCGAGATAGTGGGGGAAGAAATAGCCACCCCGTTTGCCCGCCTGTCCTACAAGGAGGCGATGGAGCGCTTTGGTTCGGACAAGCCGGATACCCGTTTTGGGCTGGAACTCATCGAGGTGGGGGATCTGGTCGCAGGAACGGGATTTAAGGTGTTCGCCGATGTCATGGCGAAAGGTGGACGGGTCAAAGGGATCCGTGCCAAAGGGGCTGCAGGAACGCCCAGACGTGAAATAGATGATTTGACCAAGTTTGTTAGCCTGTTCGGGGCCAAGGGGCTTGCCTATATTGTCATGGCTCAAGAAGGAGTAAAGTCCCCGATCGCCAAGTTCCTGACGGAGGAAGAATTGAAACGTATCATTGAGCGCATGGGAGGAAAGACCGGGGATATTCTCTTCTTCATTGCCGACAAAGAAGCTGTCGTGTTTGATGCCTTGGGGCATTTGCGTCTGGAGTTGGGCAAGCGCCTGAACTTAATCCCAGAAGGGCTTTTGAATTTCCTTTGGGTGACGGAGTTTCCCTTATTGGAGTACGATGAGGCGGAAAAACGTTATGTCGCTATTCATCACCCATTCACATCCCCTATGGACGAGGATCTTTCGTTACTTGAGGCAGAGCCAGGGCGGGTACGTGCCAAAGCCTATGATATGGTTCTCAATGGCGTGGAGCTTGGCGGAGGCAGCATTCGGATTCACCGTCGGGATGTCCAAGAGATGATGTTCAAGCTGCTCGGGCTTTCCACTGAGGATGCTGTGGCCAAATTTGGGTTTCTCTTGGAAGCCTTTGAATATGGCACACCCCCACATGGTGGGATTGCCTTTGGGCTTGACCGCTTAATGATGCTCTTAACAGGTAAAGATAACATTCGAGATGTTATTGCCTTTCCCAAGACCCAGAGCGCGACGGACTTGATGACTCAGGCCCCTTCACAGGTGGCCCCGAAGCAGCTGAAAGAACTTCACATCAAAACCAATGGTGCCCAGATTAAATAGCTGGCGTATCCCCTCAGAATCCTTTGACAGAAATTGACCTTTATATGTATAATAAGTATGTATCTACCCCCTTGGGGTATAGGAGGGATGGTTCATGGGTCCAGCTCCATATTCAGATGCCAAAGAGGATCTGATTCGCCGTTTACGTAAGATTGAGGGCCAGGTCAAAGGGCTGCAGCGTATGGTGGAGAATGACAAGTACTGCGTTGATGTCTTAATTCAGGTCGCGGCTGTTCGAGCGGCCGTCAATAAGGTGGGGACCATCGTTTTCGAACATCATTCCCGCGGCTGTCTAATGAACGCTGTGCAAACGGACGACAAGGAAGGCGCAATTGAAGAATTGATTGGCGTGCTCACCAAGTTTGTCAAGTAGTTTTGGGTAAGAAGTTATCGGGGGATGTTGAATGGAGTGGCTTTTTCGACGGTAATCTGAAACGGAAATTAGGGTAGGAGGGAATGAACAATGGCTGGAGAAAATATTAAGGTTTTTACGGCAGGGAGTTGGAATCAAGAGGTATTAGGCTCAGATAAGCCGGTTCTCGTAGATTTCTGGGCAGTTTGGTGTGCGCCTTGCCGCATGGTCGCTCCGATCGTCGAGGAACTCTCGAATGAGTACCTAGGTCGCGTCACGGTAGGCAAGCTGAATGTGGATGAGCATGGCGCTGTTGCATCCCAATATGGGATCATGAGCATCCCAACCCTTGGTATATTCAAGGGCGGCAAGATGGTTGATAAGATCATCGGTTTCCGTTCCAAAGCGGATTTGGTGAAGATGCTGAATAAGCATGCTTAAAAGTGAG
>JAJZPA010000167.1 GCA_021811425.1 Bacillota bacterium
AAAGAAAGATGTGAAAATCTCGCTTGCAGCCGATGGCAAAGCGGATTACCCGATAACCAACCTTAAGTTCAATGGCAATGGGATTGTTGATGCGATCCTGGTTCAAGAGGGCCAGCGGGTCAACAAAGGAGATGTTTTGGCCCGGCTGGATGTCAAGAACTTAGAAAACCAGGTCAAACAAGCAGAGGCTAATTCTGACTCAGCCGTGGCGAAATACCAGAAGCTGATAGCCGGTCCTGTGGAGGCTGAACGCCAGGTAAAGCAAGTTGCGGTAGATAGTGCAGAGAAAAATTTGCGAGTTCAGCAGGCCGCGTATGATTATAAAGTGACGTTAATGAATGACGGCAAGACTAACGAGGCCGATATTTTGGCGGAAGAACTCAAACTGGAAGGGGCTATCGCTCAATTGGAAAACGCCAAGGCCCAACTTGCTTTACTCACAGCGGTAGATCCGTATGATTTGGCGACAGCGGAGGCAACCGTCAAGCAGATGGAAGCGGCTCAGGCTATCGCCAGAAATAACCTGCAAGAGGCCACTTTGACTTCTCCTACGGACGGCATGGTTCTCTCCCTCAATGGCAAAGCAGGAGAATTACTGACTTCCTCTAACACCCCTTTTATTGTGCTTGCCAATGGCACTGAGGTCACAGTCGATTCTTACCTGATTGAGGATGATATCGGAAAAATATCGGTTGGTCAGGTGGCAGAGGTCGTGTTCACATCCATACCGGATAAAACCTATGCAGGAAAGGTGAGTTCAATCTCCCCCAATGCAGTCATCGATCAGAGTGGAATTGTGACGTATAAAACATCCGTTATCTTAAGTGCCCCCGATGAAAGCATTAAAAACGGGATGACGGCAAGTGTGGCCTTTATCGCCCAGCAAGTCAAGGGAGTGGTCACCGTTCCGGTCGAAGCTGTGGTTCGGATGAATGGAACCCCCAGTGTTGAAGTACAGTCCTCTGACGGAAGCACAGGGTGGGTAAAGGTTAAAACGGGTCTGACGGATGGGAAAATCGTAGAGATTAAAGAAGGGTTAACAGCCGGAGATAAAGTCCTCATTCGTAAGAACATTAAAAAATAAGCAGCAAGGAGAGGGACATGTGAACGAAAATATTGTCCAGTTAGAGCATATCCATAAGGAATTTTCTATGGGCAAAAACACGGTACAAATTCTGAAAGATGTCAACACCAGCATCAGACGGGGAGAGTTTGTGGCGATTATGGGCGCTTCTGGATCCGGGAAGTCAACGTTACTGAATATTATTGGCTGTTTAGATAAACCAACTGAAGGAACGTACTTTCTGGATGGGCAACGGATCAATGACTTGAATGACGATGAACTGGCCAGGATTAGAAACCGCAAATTGGGGTTCATCTTTCAAAGTTTCAACCTCTTGCCCTACTACACCGCGCAAAAAAATGTCGAAGTGTCCCTGGCTTACCAGAATCGCAAAGACCGGAGCCTGATTGCCAAGGGGCTTCTCGAACGGGTGGGACTAGGACACCGGCTGAACCATAAACCGGCTGAAATGTCGGGGGGAGAGAAACAACGAATCGCCATCGCCCGGGCTCTCAGCACGAATCCAGACCTGCTCCTGGCGGATGAGCCGACCGGTGCTTTGGACAGCAAATCCGGTATCCAAGTGATGGGGCTTTTTAAGGAGCTTCATCAGGAGGGAAAAACGATCATCATGGTGACTCATGACTGGGAAATCGGGGAGCAGGCCGAACGCATCATCATGTTCAAAGATGGGAGGATTGAATATGGGGATACTGGAAACCATTCGCTTAGCCCTCGATGGAATCTGGCTCAATAAAGTTCGATCCTTCCTCACCATGCTGGGCATCATTATCGGCACGGCAACCATCATCCTCGTGGTAGCGGTGGGCGTGGGGAGCAAGCAAAGCGTAGACAACCAGTTTTCCCAGATGAGCGTAACCACGATTTATGTTATGGCCAGTAACACAGGGTCTCCGATCCCGACCAAGCTGAGTAGTAAGGATGTCGCTGTGATTAAGGAAAATTGCCCTTCCGTGGCGGCTGTTGCTCCCCAAATATCAGGAAAAGCTGCGGTCAGTGCCGGTTCCAATACCGAGTCAGTGACGGTTTTGGGGGTTACGGAAGATTATCAAAGTTTGACCAACCTTAAATTTAGTTCCGGTAGTTTTTTGACACAGGAGAGCGTCACGACCAAAGAGAAAATAGCGGTGCTCGGAGCAGATATCGCGGAAACCCTTTTTGGGGCTGGGCCAGGAGAGATTGTGGGTCAAACGCTAAATATCAACAACAAGAAATTTACCGTGGGAGGGGTGATCGAGAGAAAAGGAGAGACTCTGGGAAATACAAGTATTGACGATGGGGTTTTTATTCCTTATACCACGGCTCAGAGTTATATCTTAGGAACAACGGTTACCCCGAGGCTCACGGTGCAGGCCAAGGATCTAGCCAGTGTCAAACCTGCTCTGAGTGAAATTGCAGCGGCTCTGCGCGAAGCCCATAAACTCCGTCCCAATATGGCGGATGATTTTCGGGTGATGGATGCCGGCAGCAAGGTAGGTGCCGCTCAAGAAACGGCGCGCACAATGTCGGTACTACTGATTGCGATTGCCACCATTGTTTTGCTGGTCGGTGGGATAGGAATTATGAATGTCATGCTCGTCTCAGTTCGTGAACGGACGAAAGAGATCGGTACCCGGCGCGCCCTCGGGGCACGCAAAAAAGATGTCTTAAGGCAGTTTCTCTTTGAAGCCATCGGAATCAGTATGTTCGGGGGAGTATTGGGGGTAGGGCTGGGAGAAGCGGTGATTCCGCTGCTAAAATACTTGGAGATAGAGACGGTCCGCTCCATGCAAGGCCTGGTGATTGCCTTTGCCTTCTCCGGCATTGTGGGGGTCTTTTTCGGATTCTACCCGGCCAAGAAAGCGGCTGATTCGAATCCCATCGAAGCGCTGAGATATGAGTGATAAAGGTAAGTAGTCAGGAGTCAGAATGAGAAACGGTTTATCATAACGAAGTATTTTGAATACCTGAATTGTAACATTCTGAGAACCGAATGGAAGGCAGTATCTAAAAAATATAGGGGGATGAGTTTAAATGTTCAAGTGGAAACGATTTGCGACTCTGATCATCATGGGTTCTTTGGTCATCGGGTTAACAGGCTGCTCCTCCACAACCCAATCGTCAGGAGCGACATCTTCAGGAACCGCTTCAGTGTCAAGTGCCTCGAACGGGACGAACATTGATCCTGAACAACCTAACAGGCTAGCTGAAGTCTATGGTAAAGTCAAGTCAATTCAGGGTAATGTTGTTTTGATTGCCGAGATGCAAAGGCAACAAACGGGGACTGAACTGTCCGATGCGGATAAGGCCAAAAGGCAAGCGGAGATGCAAGCTTTAAGCGCAGAAGAGCGACAAAAATTGCTGGCATCTCAAGAAGTGGCGACCGGTAAGAATAATACCGTTACCGTGCCTGTTGGTATCCCGATTAAAGTCAGAGGCACCGGCAGCAATGGCCCTACGGTTCAGGATGGAACGATTGCCAGTATCAAAGTTGGCAGTATGGTCAATATTTGGACCGAAAAATCCGATCCCGCTACTGCGGAATATATGAGTATTGCCAATCGTTAATAACTTGAAAATTCAAATGACACTTCGACCAGGATCTGTAACACTCAGTTCTAGGTTTAAAAATAGGACATTCAACATTCCACCAAAGAAAATAAAGGAAAGGAGTAAAAACCATGGAGGAAAAGATCGTATATGTTGATGATGACCCTACAATACTGGGATTGGTGAGGGATTACCTAGCACAAGAGGAATTTTGCATCTTTACGGCTGCCAATGGAACGGACGCTATGAAGCTAATCGAAAACCAAGCACCGGACCTCGTCTTGCTGGACTGGATGCTGCCGGACATCAGTGGTTTAGAAATATGCAAATATCTGCGGGAATCGAGTTCAATTCCGATTATCATGCTTACGGGAAGGTCAGGAGAATCAGAACGGGTCTTGGCATTTGAGGCTGGAGTTGATGATTTTATCATCAAACCTTTTAATTTGCTTGAGCTTGTCGCGCGTATTCGAAGCGTGCTTAGACGTTCTGCTTGAGAGGCACTTTTGGATCGTCATTTGCCCTTTTAGCAATACTTATTGCTTTTTAAACCACTAAAATCAAGGGACTGCCTCACACCACTTTAATAGTGATGTGAGGTTCTTTTTGTGATGTATGGGTAGCGCTAAAAATAATCTGGGGTTTGATTTGATTCTGAGAATTGGCAAAAATAAGGCCTTCACTCTAGTGCTGATGGAAGGAAAGCCTTCTTTCTTTTGTGGTCGCAAGACGAGGAGAGTTATTGATAAATATACTCGCGGGTCCAAGGCAAGCGGTTATTGGGGCCTTTGCTGAATAAAAACTGGTGCAGGTCGATGTTCCCGCTGTGAAGCGTAGCGGCGGCAGAGTTAAGATAGAGGCGCCACATGCGGATGAAGGTCTCGTCTTTGCTCTCTCGGATCTGCGGCAAGGCCTGTTCAAAATTGTGAGCCCAATGTTCCACAGTGCGGGTATAATGATTTCTCAGGCTCTCGGCATCGTAGAGATAAAACCCGTAAGCTTCCATATGCTTGATTAGTTCAGAAACCGTTGGGATATAGCCGCCGGGAAAAATGTACTTGTTAATCCAGGAGTTCGTTGCACTTTCATCTCTGCCGGTAATGGTGTGGAGCAGGGAAATTCCTTCTGGCTCAAGCAAGCGCTCAACGGTGGCAAAATATTCTCCCAGATGTTCCTTGCCGACATGCTCCAGCATTCCGACGCTAACCACCCGCTCGAAGGCTTGATCTTTAATTTCCCGGTAATCCAGCAATTGCACCTCGACCAGGTCGTTCAGATTTTCTTCCACGATTCTGCTCCGGACTTTGTCATACTGCTCCTCACTGAGCGTGATCCCTAAGGCCTTCACCCGGTATTGACGGGCAGCTGCAAGGATCAATTCTCCCCAGCCGCAGCCGATATCCAGCAAGCGCTGTCCTTCCTGCAGATTGAGTTTGCGCAGGATGTGTTCGATTTTGTTTTTCTGCGCCTGCAGCAAAGTGTCTTCCGGGGATTTGAAGTAGGCGCAAGAATAGGTCATGGTTTCATCAAGCCATAAACGGTAAAAATCATTCCCAATGTCATAATGATATCGGGCGTTTTCTTTACTCTTTTTAATGCCATTGGACATAAATTTGGCCAGCCTAAGATAAGCGGGGGTTTGGTGTATAAAGCTGTCACGGTTGTTATACAGGGATTCGATCACATCCCGGACGCTTCCTTCGATCTCAAGCGTGCCATCCATGTAGGCTTCACCGAAAGCCAGGGAAGGATCCCTGATGATCTCCGACTTGGGGATGGGCTCACGTAAGATGAGTCGAAACTTCGCTTCACCTTCCCCATACTGCTCCACGTCTCCATCCCAGAACTCCACTAGACAGGGGTCCATAAACAGGTTTTTAAATAGATTCTTATAAAATACCTTGTCGACATCCATGAAAACCTTCCACCTTTCTAATGATAAAAATTAGGGATAGCGAAACTTTATCGATTGCCTTTCGTGGGGAGGTACACAGTATTTGGATACCTTAAAATTAATATATGACTATATGATAGGAAGGGCAAATACCGAAAAACGGCTTTAGATGTCCTCAAAGCGCTTTCTGGTCGATTGAAACATGATTGCATTTCTTTACTTGTTGTTACTGCCTTTGACGCTCGTCAATCCTTGCTGTGAATTGTGGCTGCAAATGGAGTGTGCATCATTGGCGGATGATCACGCAGTACTCCGTAAAGACTTACGCGTACTCTTGAAGCGGGAAGAGATGGAAAAGAACCGTGCCGGACTGTTTTAGGGTCCTAAGTCAGCAGAAGAATATATCAGTTTGAGTAACTGGTAATGATGCTTTACAAATATAAGAAAAGTGGTTAACCGTGCCAAGGTTAACCACTCAAATCGCGTATGCGAAGCAGTTTTTGCACCATCATTATTAACATAGCGAGTCTAGCAGGGAGCTAGAAATGCTGACTCCTAATAGGGGATACCTCGGATGGGGGTGCCTCTCCATGGCCATAACGTTCTACAAGGTAACCGATCCCGATGACTGCGGGAATCGTTAGAGCTAAACGTAAGAGGGCAAAAGAAGGGCCTAAGTATTTAAGTTCTATCGTGATCATCGGAATCTTAATGGCAGCCCATGTGTTAAGGAAGATCATAATATTCGAGACTTTAGCCCCTTTGCGCCAAAGAGCAAGGGCCAAAGGAAAAGCCGCATATAACGGTCCCGCCGCAGCGGTTCCCACCAGCATAGAGATGGCTATTCCACGCCACCCGGAGGTAGGTCCCACGTGTTTTTCCACCAGTTCACGAGGTACCCAGACATCAAGAAGCCCCATGAGAACAAAGATGATCGGAATAAAGGTGAGCATTTTCCCAATAAGTTTTCGGGATGACAGATTTCAAGGTTTCTCTCGATTTCCGAGAGTGTAATGTTTCCTGTGTTATTTTGACTACTGGGGTAATCCGGTCTTTTAATATTTCAAACGAGAGGACTTTTTCGCGAAAGTCATTGGTACAACAAGTACATGAACCTCCGGCACATTGTCAGGTTAAATACTGACGCGGGTATCGGGAATGTCTTAGCTATTTCTAGGGTTT
>JAJZPA010000168.1 GCA_021811425.1 Bacillota bacterium
TAGTCTCAAACAAAACAAAAGAGTACTCGGACCAACGCCCAAAGTACCCCATCAGACCTTTGTCTTTTTTCGTTAGGTTAGCCGACTCTTTTCTTTACCATAAACCACTTGTTGGTAAACACGGACTGAGACTAACAGACGTTGCCCAGTTTGATTTGCTCATGGCCCTCAACACGACTAGTTGAGTTCTCGCTTGTAAGTCTCCTTGTACAGAAACAATACAATGACTAGGGTGATAATCAAGCCGAACAAGAGGTAGTAGGTTGGCGCTGTATTACTGCCGGTAGCCTTTATAAGCCATGTGGCAATAAAAGGAGCCGTTCCACCAAAAGCAGCAACTGTGATGTTATAACCGATGCCAATACCACTACACCGTATATGCGTAGGGAATATTTCCGTCACCGCCACTGTCGCAGCGCCACAAATAAGGGCTTCCAGGATGGCTAATATGGATAGAACAGAAAGCATCATGACAGGACTCTTCGTCGTGCTCATGATGTTAAATGCCGGATAAGCGAAAATGACCAAGCTGATAGTTCCTATCAGCAATACCGATTTACGCCCGATTTTATCGGATAAAATACCAGCAAAGGGAACTGCAACCATAAAAATAATGAGAAGCAGCGTGTTATATGACATACCAGCATAGAGTGGCCATTTTAAGATTTTTGAAATATACGTAGGCATATAACTCATGATCAACCAATAAGAAATCGTCCAGCCAATAACCATACCAAACCCCAGAAACATTTCGTGCCGATAATTCTTGAAAACATCTGCTAAGGGTGTATCTGTTGCCTGCTTATTTTCCATCATCTCTAGATACTTAGGAGTCTCCTCAACATTCTTGCGTACATACAGGCCAAAGATGGCAATCAGTATGCCAGTAAGGAATGGAATTCTCCAGCCCCACGAATTCATGGCTTCCGGAGACATCACCGATGCCAGAATGGTACCAAAAGCTGAACCCATTAGTAATCCGACCGCTATACTAAATTGGGACCAACTCACAATGAATCCCCTATTTTTAGGTGTTGAATACTCAGCCAGGAAGGACATGGCACTGCCCCATTCACCGCCGGTAGAAATACCCTGCAAGAGACGCGCTACTGTCAAAAGAATCGGTGCCCAAACACCAATCTGTGCATAAGAGGGTATCAAACCTATAGCGGAGGTACAAACGCCCATCATGATTATAGTGATCGCGAGCGCATTTCGTCGTCCTACCTTATCTGCGTAGCGGCCAAATATAAGGCCACCTAGGGGACGCATGACAAAGCCAACACCGAAAATGATAAAGGAAAGCATCAAAGCGGTTAGCGGATCTTTAGATGGGAAAAATTGGAGTGAAATACTCCCGGCAAAATAGCCATACAATCCATAGTCGTACCATTCCAATGCATTACCAATGGATCCTGCTACAATCGCTCTTGGCATCGAACTTGTCTTTCTTGGTTTGAGGTTACCTGAACCGTTATTTGTTGAAACAGGATAATCTTCCATTTTCATCTTCCTCTCTACTGGTTATTAAGATACCCTTTGACTGCTCCACAATCAACGAACCTTTTTGCCATCTTTGATGACCATAGTTATCTTGTCACGGATATCCAAATCCTCGATGGGATTCACCGATATTAACAACAGATCCGCCTGCTTTCCTGGTTCAAGGCTACCCACATCGTCCAGTCCTAGAGCATCGGCGGCATAGATTGTCGCCGCTTGGAGAACAGCCAATTTGCTCATACCAAGTTCATGCATCACTTGTAACTCGTCAAAATACATTGATTCAGGTAAGCGAGGTGAGTTTCCATCCGTCCCTGCAGCAATCTTAACCCCTTTTTCCACAGCTTTCTTGAAGTTCTTGAAATGCTCAGTATGGATTAATTGGGCCTTCCTTATTGCATAACCTGGCGTATTGCTACCCGAAATGGCTTCGGCCAAGCGTTTAAACACCATCAGGGTGGGGATTAGATAGGTTTCCTGTTCGATCATGATATCCATAGCCTGTTCGCTAAGCAAATTCCCATGTTCAATGGTATCAACACCGGCCTTAAGCGCATTGAATATCCCAGCTATTCCTTCAGCGTGGGCAGCTACTTTTTTCCCTTTCTTATGAGCCTCTTGTACCGCAACTTTCATTTCTTCTACGGTTAACTGGGGGGAGCCAGGTTCTTCACCTTCTGTGTACACCCCACCAGAAGCCATTAGCTTAAGAAAATCTACTCCTTCTTTCAAAAGCTGACGTGCTGCCTTCCTCACTTCATCAGGACCGTCCGCCTCAACACCTAGCGTATGCACATGACCACCAGTCATCACAATGGGCGGGCCGGAGATCAAGAGATTAGGCCCGGCAACGATCCCGCGCCTGATTGCTTCTCTTGCGGCAAAACCAACCTTACCGGGAGAACCGGCGTCTCGGATAGTCGTTATCCCTAGACGGAGAGTTTCTTCACAATGCTTAGTCATGATAATAGCGATGAGCTCGTCATCCAGATTCGCCATTTTCGAGTTAGGGTCATCGCTGCCATCCCAGACCATGTGTACATGGCAATCGATAAGTCCTGGAATAATGTATTTTCCACTGGCATCGATTACATTCAGGTCGTTGGCAAGACTTTCAGACAACTGTCCTTTGTGCAGAGCAATGATTTTCCCCTTTTCAATTTGAATATGTCCTGGACTGATCAATTCACCTGTTCTTACATCAACAATCGTTGCATTTCTGATTAGCATGTTTCATACCTCCAGAAGCATTTAATTTGTTCTCACAATTACCAAAAACATCAATGGCTGTACATTCTCACCCCCCTTTCACGCAATTCTCCACCAAATTAGGCAATAGCAAAAAGCATGCCATTCATGACATGCTTCTGAAAAAGGCTTCCCAAGGCCATAGTCACATTTTTAGATATTAATTACCAAGACGTGAAAGAAGCAAATATGCTCACTTTTGAACACCAAACAACTAATTTGTGGTTCACTTTGTTCATTGGACAATCTCTGTAGATTTTTGTAACCTGTGGTAAATGGTACGCCGTGAACATTTCAAATAGCGGGCTGTCACTGCTTTGTTTCCGTTGTGCATTTCAACTGCTTGTAAGATAATCCTGTCAACGTATTTTTGCAACGAAAATCCTTCCTTGGGTAAAGCAAACCTATAGGGTTGGAGAACGTTCTCTTCATTCTCTTCATTCTCTTCATTCTCTTTTTTCTCTTCCTCGTATACACCGTCTAACATACTTAGATGAACCGTTTTTAACTCCTCGTCATCATAAAGAGCTACCACCAACTCCATCAAGTTGCGCAACTCCCGAACATTTCCCGGCCAATTATGGGCCGAAAGAATCCGCTTGGCCCCTTCAGTAATCGCTTCGAATTTCTTGCCCTTTTTCGCCGCGTACTCCTGTAGAAACATAGTGGCCAAAAGAACGATTTCCTCCTGGCGATCCCGAAGCGGAGGAATGAAAACGTGGCCCACTTTTAAGCGGTAATAAAGATCTTTTCTAAATGTACCCCGCTCCACGCATTTGATCAGACTTACATTCGTTGCACATATAATCCGCAGATCTGTCTTGATTTTCTGTAATCCTCCCACCCTGTAAAACTCCTTCTCCTGAATGACTCGTAACAACTTCGCCTGTAATTCCACAGGAATCTCGGATATCTCATCCAAGAAAAGAGTACCGCCCTTTGCCAAATCAAGCTTGCCTTTGTGTCCATGAGAAGAAGCTCCAGTAAAAGCCCCACCCTCATAACCAAACAGTTCACTTTCAAAAAGATGGGCTGGAATTGTGGCACAGTTTATATCTATAAACGGACTCTCTTCCCACATAGCACCATAATGAATAGTTCTGGCAATCAATTCTTTTCCTGTACCCGTCTCTCCTTCAATCAAAACTGGTAAATTTCGGTTTTCATGGTAGGCTGTCGCCAGCCTAATGATCTTACGCATACTATCTGAAAAAAAACCCACATTATCTATACCCATGGCTTGTGCCAAAATTTTCTGCATTCGGGAAAAATCATGCTCCGATCCAGACGTTTTTCCCGCTGCTCCTAGTGGGTGCCCGCTCTTTTGCCTGTGTTTCTGAGCCTGATGTTCTGCCACCCGATCAATGACATTGACCAGCTCTTCGGGGTTTACCGGTTTCAGAAGATAATCAAAAGCCCCGGCACGCAATGCTTCGATAGCACTTACAATATCACCATACCCAGTAAATAGAATCACGTCCGCCTGTTTTTGTTTCGACCGACCTGTAATGGTCCGTAGGATCTCAAGACCAGACATCCCTGGCATTTTGATGTCAGATAATACCAATGCATACTCATCGCTAGTATATGCTTCTAGAGCTTCCTTGCCGTTAGAATACTCCGTCACTTCATGCCCGAGGCGACGTAAGAATTTGAGCATATACGTGCGAATCTTTCTATCATCTTCGACAAGAAGGATTTTCAAACTACTCTTAACCCCTTTCCTCCAGGTGATTGTTTAGGGAAAACTCAACTCTGAAGGTTGCGCCACCTCGCTCATTGTTGCTAGCATATAACATTCCACCATACATTGTCACCATACTGTGAACAAGGAATAGACCCAACCCCATGTTATCTTCAAAGGGTTTCGTGGTAAAAAAAGGATCAAAAATCTTATCCATGAAATCCGGAGTAATCCCAGCCCCATTGTCCTCTATCTCAAGAATAATCAGGTCGGACATACGTGTGCTAATGATGATTTCCTTATCAGCCCCTTGTTTGACTTCCAGAGCCTGAATGGAATTGGCCAATAAGTTTACTATAACTTGCTCCAGCCAATTAATCTCACCAGGTATCATCGGCAAACCATCAGCTAAATCCTTTTTCAAACGAATATCCTTGAATTTCAGTTGTGTCCCTAGCCTTTTTAGGGCTGCCTCCACAGCATGGTTAATGTTACAGGAAGAAAAACCCGAAAAATGCTGTCCCCGCATAATGGAGGAGATATGGTTAATTGTACTGCTCATGCGGCTTGCCTGGACCGATATATCTTTGAGATACTCCAGCAGTTCGTCCAATTCTATGTTCTGTTGATGTTTAAACCAGTACAACATACTATCTGTGGCAAATTTTATTGAAGTAAGAGGCTGACTTATTTCGTGAGCTATCCCAGCAGACATGCTAGCTAAGGTCATTACTCGTTCCATGCTGGCCAAAGCCTTCCGAGTCTCCTCTGCCTTCGTTTCTGTCCTTTTACGGTCAGTAATATCTTGGACTATTAAAAGAGCCTCATCATCTCCAACAGTAACCACCCGAACTTCCCAATCCGCAATCTTCCCCTGCCAGGGAGCTTGACATTCAAATTCCTGCATCTTCCCAGTATTTATAGCCGTGATTACTGACTGCCGGAAACGATCGGAGAGTGCTTCCGGGAAAAGAATTCGAATGTCTTTGCCCGTATAGTCTTTTAAATCATGGCTTAAAAATGACTTTTTACCTATCTTTGTGCCCAGGAGAATACCGGCCTCATTCATACGTAGTAAGGTATCGGGTATCGCATCGATCAGTGCCCGATGCATGGCCTCACTGCGGCGAAGAGCCTCCTCCACCTGCTTTCTGTTGATCAGTTCCAGTTTTAGAGCATTATAAAGCTTTGCATTACCTAAAGCCAAAGAAGCCAACTCGGCAAAACGACTGAGCATGTCCATATCACCAGGGCTAAACACCCGGTTATCTTCCAGATAATCCAGTCCAATAACACCTATAACCTCGGTTTTAGACATAAGGGGCACTACTAGGGCAGCTTTGACTTCATTGAAGAAGGAATCCCTAATCCTGTGCTCCCATTCGCAGTATCTATTAAGTAGTATAGGTTGACCCTTTTCCCATACCAGGCCTACCATACCTTCTCCTTTGTTAATCTTATAAGAAAAATTATGAAAAATCCCAATGCCCAATGCCAGCTCCATGCACGCTTTTTCCGGATTGACGAGATATATGAAAGCGTGGGGGGTATCCACCAATTCCGCAGCCCCCTCAATAATAGCCTTAAGCAAATCATTCAGAGCGAGATGGTTAATCAGGCCAAGAGTGGTTTCGTGCAAGAAACGCAGGTAACGGTTCCGTTCATCAAGCTTACCTTTATCCTTCTGAACAATACTGTTATAATGCTCGGTTTTCCGCTCATCTCGTTCGCCCTGTAAGTTTGGCAGATACTCCAAGGATTCTTCTTTTGAATCGTAGCCCATGGAATAACCTCCTTCCTTTACTAAGTAGCCGTCTGTCGCACTTCAAAAATGGGTTATGTCGGCCCGTTGTGTTTGCTCCCACGCTTGGAGCTATAATTTGATCTGTCGTTCGGCATCCGTCAATGCATTGAGTATTAATCGCTTCATGTGGACCAGGAAGTCTAAGGGATGAACGCAAAAATATCGTTAAAGGATTGTGATTAGCCACCGACCACTTGGCGATGCCCAAAGGCTCAATACTAATCCAACTCAGGCCCATCTCACTCAGTTGATCCTGATTTTGACTCAGTCATTTTTCCGTACCCATGTTCTTCCGCATACTGTTAGCAGTCTTTAATATAACTGAAAAGGCGATTCTGGCCCAGATTAAAGTGACCGGCAACATCTTGCCAACGGAAAAAGGCCAGCACAAAGTATGCCAGAACTTTGATAAACTTAATAGGCATCAATTCGCTCG
>JAJZPA010000169.1 GCA_021811425.1 Bacillota bacterium
GATTTGGCGACGATTCGGCGAAAATGGCTTTTTCCCAGAAAAACAAGAATCCCGCAATTGCTTGCGGGATAAGGGTTTCACTGGAGCCGATGGTCGGAATCG
The DNA here is from genome assembly GCA_021811425.1 of Bacillota bacterium. Classification (GTDB taxonomy): domain Bacteria; phylum Bacillota; class Desulfitobacteriia; order Desulfitobacteriales; family Desulfitobacteriaceae; genus JAJZPA01. The sequence continues at coordinate 103 of JAJZPA010000169.1, forward strand.
AACCGACGACCTGCTCATTACGAGTGAGCTGCTCTACCTCTGAGCCACATCGGCATTATTAGACGAATGTTATTTTACTTTATTTTTGGTTATTCGTCAACCTGTTCGCTATGGAATACTATGGAGAGATTTGGGGTGTTCCTTTTTTGGCCGGAGACTTATTTCCTCGGTCGAATTTTTGGGTCTTAGCGGTATCAGTTGCTTTATTGCTCATTGCTTATCCCCCTAATCATGTTTATGGCAAAAGCGGATACCTAAACAGAGGTATCCGCTTTTGGGGAGATACTGTTGCAGCATTCGATAAAGGATGGAGAGAAAACAAGATGTCTATCGAGAACAAAGATTAAAGAAGGTAGAAATGCTGCAACTCACTAGATTATATGTGGCCGAGGAATGTCTTGTGTATTTAGATTAGACTTTGCGATGCGGCGACATCTTGTTTCAGCATATCCAAGGGGGTGAGATTGGGCTGATACCAGTTCTTGCTGATGGCAAGGTCGCTGAGTTTATAATGAGCGTCGATGGTCGCATTGAGAATGTTAAGCAGCATTTCCCGCATCAAGGGATTGTTGGTTTCTGTAATCGTTGTCGACAGGGAATGCAGGGCAAACTTTGAGTCCTTGAGCAGATCGTGCGCGACATCGGGATCGGTCATGTTGATGGGCATGTCTATTTCCTCCTATTGAATAAGGTTATGCGAATTAACGAACTGCTGAATATCGCGTAGCTGTTGTTTCTTTGTCTGCACATCGGCTTGAACCAGAGCGGTTAAGTCCTGATCTTGGATCATGCTCAAGCTCGATTCTAGTTTTTTGACCCCAGCCATTTGGCTTTGTAAGAGTTCGTGTAGTTCAAGGGTCTCATGAGGTGCTAAGGCTTGTTGTTGTTGCACAGGTTAACCCCCTTATTCATATTGGTTGAGGTTGGCTGCTTCCTGATAATCGTTTAAGATCTGCTGTTCAGGTGTCAGGTTTGGTTTGTACCAATCATTATGAGTTGCCATGTCAGCCAGCCGAAAATGCGCTTTGGCTCCATCATTGACTTGGCGTTTTAAGATCTGTCTTAATTCGGGATTAATGGTTTCGGAAATCGCCATTGCGAGAGAGCATTGGGCAAATTTCGAATCCTTCAGTATATCTGTGGCAATATCTTTGTCAGTAAGTTTTGTGCCGGTACCGAATAAATCGTCTAACCATCCCATTGTTTAATCCTCCTTACTGCAGCGTCCCTTGCAGGCCCTTTCCTTCTAAAAACTGTTGGAGTTCTTTGATCTCCGATTTTTTCGTGTTTAGGGAATCTTCGATAAGATTTGCAAGATCGGGATTCTGAACCATCGCTTGGCTGGCTTTGAGCTTCTTGACGAGCGCAACTTTACTCCCTAATAACTCATGGAGTTGAAGCGTCTCATGAGGGGCCAGCTGGAGTTTCCCTGTTTCAGGCACTGACATTTCCTCCTTTATATTCCTTGTGGGATTACTAACCCATAGTATGTAGGATAGGCAAGGAATTATTCACGAGCGTTCTATCTTCGTTTCTCTCCTTGCATTAAGCCTTCGTCATGAACAGCATTCTGTACTTCCAATTTAAGAGCACCCTCTTTATCGTCTGCCGTAGGATTCTGCTCATAGACATTTTCCGAGTCATTAATACTCAAACTCCCACGGGTTCCCAAGGCTGACGATTCAGCTGGATAATGTTTAGAATACCCGGGTCTTGCCTAAAGAATTCTCATGGTTCGAGGGAGGAACTCGAGAAGATGATGTAGAACCATTCAAGCATAGGAATATTAAACGAAGAACAAGAATCTAAAATCGAAAGCAGGGACGGAGGGGAACGCATGGGGAATAAACCGACAGGATCAGGCTTAGCACTGTACGCCAAAACTGTCCATTGCCCATTTTGTGAATACGAATTTGCTACCATGAAAGTGCGTTCACGCATGGCAGCACCTTATGCCATTGACAGTGATTTTTGCCCGCATTACCGAGAAGGGACGACCAACCCGAATTATTATTATGTCAATGTTTGCCCTGAATGTGGTTTCGCGTTTACTGAAGAATTCACTAAAGAAATTTCTTTGGAAGCAAGAGCCCAAATCAAGTTGAGAATTGGAGCGAGATGGGAAAAGCGTGATTTTGGCCAGATGAGGGATGAACTTCAGGCGATCGAATCCTTCAAATTAGCGATCTTTGCGGCAACGCTTAAAAAGGAAAAACACGCTCTCTTAGGTGGGCTTTGTTTAAGGCTTGCCTGGATTTATCGGGATGCCCATAATAACGATGAAGAAGAACGCTTTCTGCTCTTGGCCGTCAAGGAAATGGAAGAAGCCTATGTCCAGTCTGACTTTGTAGGAACCGCCGTTTCTGAGATGCAGGTTCTCTATCTTGCTGCTGAGTTACACCGACGCTTGGGAAACTATCAGGAGGCTGTCAACTACTTTTCCAAGGTAACAGAACATCCAAACCGCAATAACGAACGGCGAATTTTGATCCTTGCGCGTGAGCAATGGGCCTTGGCCATGGAAACGTTTCGCAAAAAAAAGTAAATCAACGCCAATTTTTCGCTTGGCAAAATGAATGTATGATAAAAAAAGAACCCCCGCGTCCGGGGGTTCAAGTAGTTTTGCGCAACTGTCTTAATGACCTAAGTTTTTAACGACAATGTACCATGAATCCTAGGGTTGGTCAACACAATAAAATGTAATAAATGTAAATAAGAGGATATAGTCAGGGGGATAAAGAAAACTCGGCTGGCGTTGCGAACATCCCGGTGGGATGTTTGGCGAAGGCGGCGACGCAAGTTTTCTTATCCTCCACAGACTTATACTTTCTACTCTGAGAATTAAAGAGTAGTATGGACATAATTTTCATTCATCAGTGGTGCCGCCATGCGGCATGGGAGTCTGATTAGGATAAAAAAGAATCCCCGCGTCCAGGGATTTAGGGTGTTTACGCAAATGTCGGAGAATCATTTTATTTTTATATAAGAAATTTATCACGTTAGCCCGTCCTAGGTCAATAGACTTGGCAAGTAAAGTATTGGTAAGATAAGCACACCCCGTCCGTAATTACCATATAATACTATATATTCTATAACCGAGGCTGTAAAGCGAGGTGAGTTAATTGTACGATGACACCAACCATATTCACAGCTATGAAAATCGCACTTTTTTTGTCTTTGGCCATATTCATTATATGGTAGGAAAAACAAGTTGCGGGTTGCCATCCGTTACTTCACATGTTCATTATTATAAAGGGACTGTTACCCTTGCTGATGGTCATGTTCATCACTATTCCGGCATAACTGGTCCGTCAATTCCTTTGCCTGGCGGTGGTCATGTCCATCGTTATTCTGGAGTTTCCACTGTTGATCATGGTCATTCTCATGCGTTTGTTTCCACGACAAGTAATGAGCAATTCTCGCATCTTTTTGCTGTTTATCGATAACCAGTCGGCACATGAAAAAGTGTTAGCTTAATGGCTAACACTTTTTCATAACATTCTTTTGCACTCACTCTAAATAGAGCTTGTTGAATAGCAGTAATTAAGCATCGGGGGGGCCATAGAGGGAGAAGGTGACCGTGCCACCGTTTACTTCAGAGTGGATTCGCAGAAATCCGCTGGATATGTTACGGAACTTAAAGTCTAAGGTTCCGTAAGACACGGTGGCATCTCGGCCTGGGGGAACGTAGGCGACGGGTAGGGCATGGGGATGTCTTTCGGTAATATTGAGCCCGGCATTGAGGGCTGCATTATAAAGGGTAGATGATACCTGGCAAACTCCTCCTCCAGTGCCCGGCACCACGGCTTTGTCGACAATGATTGGGGCTTCGAGATAGCCAGCACTGGTTGTACGCTCCCCTACTCGCTCATTAAAAGAAAACTCTTCTCCAGGTCTTAGTAGCGTGTTATCGATGGTTTGTGCGGCGAGAAGAATGTTGTGGCTTCGATTGGCTTGCTGAAGGTTAAACTGGGTTGAGTAGGTGGATAGGAGCTTGGTTGGTTTTGATTTTTCGAGTTGTGCTGCGGTGACGGCAGGTTGGATCGTGTGCCACGCGGGCTGAATCGGGTGGAGGTGGGTGGGGTCAAGACTTTTAACCGCGGGGATCAAGGCTGTCAGGTCAATTTCCTTTCCTGGGGTTTCCGGAGAAATCAAAATACTTTCGGATTCTTCCAGCCTGAAGGAAGCATCTATTGGAGCTTGAGTGAGGGGGGTGAAGACGGTCTTTAAGGTCTGCTCAAGCGTTGTTTCATTCCAACGCCCAGCAGCTTCTAGTTTGAGGCCTCTTGATGCCTTCATTTTGTCAAGGACTTTTTCAAAGAGTCCCCCTTTCCGACCGATGGCATAAACCCCACTCAATGCCGATTTGAGATCGTAGGAATAGCCTAATGTGGCAAGGGCAATGAAGCGTTTTTCGTTATTAAAGGTGAATTCGACAGGTTGGCTTAAGTATCGGTTTAGTTCTTTTCCTATCTTTTCCTCAGCAGCTTGCGGGCTCAAGTGTCCAATGTCTACTCCGTTTAAGAAAACTCCATCGGCAATCAGACCATAATCCCAAACGTAAATTCCCAAGACAATGCCAGCCATCACCAGCAATACTACAATACTCACAAGGGTCATGATGATTCGCGTATGTCTTACCCAATCGATACCTGAGGGCAAAAGGTTTTTAAGCTGCATTGTCGGCAGCGCTTCTTCATCTTCTGAAGCGTGGAATTGTTCATCATCCATGGTCAGCCCCTCCTCTCTTGACACATTATCTATATTCAGAGGGGGGTAAAATTTCCCCATGGTCAAAGACCCAAAAGGGAACTTTTGTTGAGCCAAACGATGCAGCACGACATAAGCTATTGCAGATAAAGAAAACTCGGCTGGCGCCGAGCCTTTGGCGACGGCGGCGACGCAAGTTTTCTTATCCTCCACAGACTTATACTTTCTGACAGGACAAGAAAACCCGGCTTGTGGCGAGCCTTTGGCGACGACGCCAGAAGCCGAGGTTGCACTTATGCCACCACAAAGATATATTTTCTGACTAGTATAAAGAAACAGGTTAGGGCTGGGTAGTGAAGGGTTTTTTATGCGCTAGGATTGGGGGGAGGATGATGGATGGTTTAGTGTTAACTATGTTTTTGTCAGTGTTATTAGAGAAAATCATGCAGCTTTTTAAGGACATTGTTTTGGCAATTCCTTTTTTTCCAGATAAATTTCGGCCCCTAACTCTTGAACTGTTGAGCTTAGGCTGTGGGATTCTCCTGGCCTATGGAACTGGCTTGAATGCCTTCGAGATCTTCCACGTTAAATTCGCCTATCCTCAAGTAGGGATGGTCATGACGGGGATGGTGATCGGCAAAGGTGCTAACTTTGCTCACGACTTTTTCACGACATATGCCAAGCCGAAAAAGACTTAAAATAGGGGGGATTTTTACGCACTACCCGATTGAGGAGCAGCTCCTGTCCTATAACCGACCGGGAACATCGCTTCAGCCGGAAGGTTATGTGATTCATGCGACCGATACTTCGGGGGCGACGGCCCAAAATGAGCATGATTATTTTAATAGTGGGGATCGTCAAGCTTCTGCCCATTATTTTGTGGATTGGACAACGATCATTCGAACCATTCCAGAAAACGAGATGGCTTGGCATGCGGGTCCCACAGCGAACCGTAAGTATTTATCGGTGGAAATGTGTGAGCCCGCAGGATACGATGCTGTTAAATTTCTTGAAGTCTGGCAACGCACCGTATGGCTTGTGGCTGCTGCATGTGTAAGGCATGGCTGGGTGGTTCGGGAACATGTATTTTCCCATGCTGATATTTCAAACATGTACCATGAGACGAATCACACCGATCCCATTGGGTATTTAAGCGCTTACGGCAGAGCTTGGAACGATCTTCTGACGGCGATTGCGCAGGAGGTTGAAATTTTGGCAGGAGGGAAAAAGATGAAAAATTTAATTCTTGTAAAGAGTGGCCCTGATGAGCGAGCTGCCGGATATCTAGCGGATTTTTTGTGTGCTCCGGTGGCGTATATGGATGCCGTGGATCCCGCAGATATACAGGCAGCCGAGAAACTTTATGTGGTTGGCGGGAGTAACAAGCCGACACCGGGCACCGTCTTGCTGAGCGGACCGGATCGCTATGCAACCTGTCAGGCGGTTCTGGATTTCATTCATTCCGGGCATGCGTAGACCAACCGACGAGTCGAGGAGCCCTGGTCTGGAACCAGGGCTCCTCGACTGACATGGAAAGGATGGGTTTGGCTTGGTGTTTCTAACGGGAGGCTGCCTTTTTCTTTCCTGATTTCATGACAACTGCGCCATGGGGGCACATTTTGACGCAGGTGCCACAGCCTGAACAGAGGTCTGGGTTAACTACGGCCGGCCCACGCCGGAGAAAGCCGAGCTTCTCCTGGGTCATGGCTTTGCTTGGACAGGAACGCCTCGATGGGCACATGGGCGAACGGTCACATTGATTCGCATTGACATAAGCAATTTTCATTTTTCTTTCTCCCCGCTCTGCTCGATTTTGTTGATCGACATGATGGTACCCTCT
>JAJZPA010000170.1 GCA_021811425.1 Bacillota bacterium
ACAATGACTTCATCCTAGTGGGACCTGCCTCTGATCCCGCCAAGGTTAAAGGGCTGAAAACAACCGTCGCTGCCCTCAAAGCGATCGCCGCAACCCAGTCCATTTTCATCTCTCGCGGCGATGATTCCGGCACCGACAAGATGGAAAAGGCCCTCTGGAACAAAGCCGGGCTCAAACCCTCGGGCACCTGGTATCAGGAAAGCGGCCAAGGCATGGGCCAAACCCTAACCATGGCTTCCGAAAAAGCCGGTTATACGCTAACCGATCGCGCAACTTACTTAGCCAACCAAAAGAACTTAAAACTTGACATTGTCTTGCAAGGGGAAGCGGCGCTCCTCAACATCTACCATGTCATGCAGGTTAACTCGGAAAAGTTCCCGAAAGTCAATAAAGATGGCGCTAAGGCCTTCGATGACTTCATGGTTGATCCGGCCACCCAAAAAGTCATTGCGGATTTTGGCAAAGATAAGTTCGGTCAGTCTCTGTTCTTCCCGGACGCAGGTAAGAAGATGGAAGACTTAGGTAAGTGAACCTGAAGGGACGCCAAACAACAATCAGGCGTCCCCTTCAAAAACATAAAAAGGTTAGGATTAGGTTATGGAACTGATTTGGCAAGGGATAACGGCTGCACTGAAGCTCCTGGCCACCGGGGATGCTGAGGTCATCGGCATTACGCTGTTAACCCTTCAGGTCTCCGGAACAGCCACCTTCATCAGCCTCATCTTGGGCATACCCTTAGGAACATTCCTCGCCCTCAAACAATTCCCCGGCCGCCGGTTCGTTCTCAGTCTCGTCAACACGGGCATGGGCATGCCTCCGGTGGTCGTCGGCCTTTGGGTCTCTATTTTCCTTTGGCGTTCCGGCCCGCTGGGCTTTCTCAACATCATGTATACTCCCACAGCCATCATCATGGCCCAAGCCATCATTGCAGCTCCTGTCGTGGTGGCTCTCACCAGCGCGGCAATTCAGCAGACCGATCCCAAACTAAGGCTCCAAATTCGCGCGCTCGGGGCCTCGAACTTCCAGTATCTCTGGCTCATCATGAAGGAGGTACGCTTCTCTCTGCTGGCTGCCGTGATCGCTGGGTTTGGTGCGGTGGTATCCGAAGTTGGGGCTTCGATGGCAGTCGGCGGCAATATTAAAGGGTACTCACGCGTGCTCACAACAGCTACCGTGCTCGAAGTTTCGAAGGGGAACTTCGATATCGCGATCGCCTTAAGCATCATCCTTTCCCTCCTTGCCTACTTGGTCACCCTTGCCCTCACCCTATTCCAGCAACAACGCCAGGGGGAGTGAACTCGTTTTGCCAACGCAAATACCCATACGCTCAGAAACCTTGCTTAAAGCTGAAAACCTATCCTGGGTAAAAAAGAACAAACCCATTTTGCAAGGAATTAACTTTTCCCTTGCACCCAGTGAACACGTTGGCCTGATCGGACCCAACGGTTCAGGCAAAAGCAGCCTCCTAAAAATCCTCTCCTTCCTGGAAACCCCCACAAGGGGTCGCCTGACCTTTCAAGGTGAAAATATCCCCCGGCCCATCCCCCTGGAGCTGCGTCGTAAGATCGCGGTGGTCTTTCAAGAGCCCCTTCTTTTGGACGCGAGTGTCCAGGATAATGTGGCCACCGGCCTCAAAATACGGGGACTGCACCGCGAAGCATCCCGCCATCGTGTCCAAGAATGGCTGGAACGCTTCGGCATCTCCCACTTGTCCAAACAACATGCCCGCTCTCTTTCTGGCGGTGAAGCTCAGCGCGCCAGCCTGGCGCGGGCTTTTGTCTTAGAACCGGACATCATTTTCTTGGATGAACCCTTTTCCGCCCTGGACGCCCCTGCCAAGGAAGCACTTGTGGCCGACCTCGCCTCTATTTTCGCCAAAACCCAAACAACTGCTGTCTTAATCAGCCACGATTTCAACGATATCCTGCGTCTTACGGAGAGAACCGTGATCTTGTTAGACGGAAAAGTGGCTGCTGAGGGATCCCCCAGCGAATTACTCCACTTCCCCGAATCGCACCCTATCGGGAAATTCATGGCTCACTGGCAAAAAGCATGAGCCTGAACCCAGTGAACTCGTTGAACTTCCGCTAAACATCACGATAGTATCCGGTGGACACTATCGCCGAACCGCAAACTTTCAAGGAATACTTAAGCGGTGAGGGCGGCTTCGGTGGGGGACTCTACCACCGAAGAGACTGAAGAAGTAACCCCCACTTATAGAAAGTGGGGGCCTAAGCAACAACCCAAGGTCTAGTTTTCCAACGAGCCCTAAATGCCTAGAAGATAACGCCCAAGGCAATGAGAATCAAAATGGCAATTGCGATAATCCCGACACCCGCGCCCCAGCCTCCGCCAAATCCACCGCCATGAACGACATTTGGACCGCAGGGAACACCATAACCTGCAACACTGCCAGCATATGCGTACATCCAATTCACTCCTTTCTAACCCTTATAATCTAGAAAATAACACCCAGCGCAATCAAAATGAGAATCGCAATGGCAATAATCCCCACGCCGCCTCCAGGCGAGACCCAAGCGCCGCTGCTGCAAACCCAAGGACGAAGCGTTCCGGGGCCGCCTGGGCCAGGAACTTGACCGAGCCCAACTCTGTTGCACTGTGCATACGCATAACCGCCGTACATCCTTGTTCCTCCTCTACCGCCACCCATGTGCCATTAAAAAACGATCCCCAACGCAATCAGGAGCAAAATGATAACCACAACAATCGCGATTCCGGCTCCCCAACCGCCACCAGCTACACCAGCGCCAAATGCCATTTCTATTTCCCCCTTTCTTGTCATGGCCTTTTCCAAAGCCTAGTACACGATATGTAATATAACCCTGTAATGACACCATTTAACATTAGGAGGATCCATGGTTATGCCGCCCACTTCTATCAGGGGCCGTTCAGTTCACTCCTTTGTTAGCAAAAAACCAGCGCAATCTGCGAATAAAACTACTAGTTCAGTGCTTTACCCGCATAGAGTCGATACAAAAATGGAAGCAAGCAAAAAGCCCTCCTCTTTTGCTTTTTCAGTAGCATTGAGTAGGGCTTCAAACATGACGACACACCGGACACAATCCATCAATCGTACTTGCGATGTGGAATAAACGTATGGGGTGGATGATGGGACTTGAACCCACGAGTGCCGGAGCCACAATCCGGTGCGTTAACCACTTCGCCACATCCACCATGAATTACTGGTGCGCCTGGAGAGATTCGAACTCCCGACAACCTGCTTAGAAGGCAGATGCTCTATCCAACTGAGCTACAGGCGCATTTCGATATCCGAGGTACGATGTCCGAGGTCTGATCCAAGCGGACTTCAAAGTTTTGTTCCTTTACCCCGATGTCGACATCAAAATTACTGTATTCACTCGGACCTCTGGCCTCCGACGTCCGATGTCCGATGTCCGACTTCCGACTTCCGACTTCTGACCTCCGACTTCTGACTTCCGACTTCTGACCTCTGGCCTCTGACTTCTGACCTCTGGCCTCTGACTTCTGACCTCTGACTTCTGACTTCTATTCTGGTCGGGGCAGAGGGATTTGAACCCCCGGCCTCCTGCTCCCAAGGCAGGCGCGCTAGCCAAACTGCGCTATGCCCCGTTGAAGTGACATTGAAAAGTATAACGCATGAGCCAGTTTACGTCAAGAAACAATTTAACTTTTTGAACTTTAAAGCAAATTTCTTTTCCCTGCTGACTGGGTAAATTCAGGTTCATTCCTCTGCTTCAGCCCCAGCAAGATCGGAATCGCTTTACGAAAGGCTTGGGCCCGATGGCTTAATTTATTTTTTTGCCCTAAACTCAATTCAGCCATCGTCCGTCCGAAATCAGGGACAAAAAAGACGGGATCATAGCCAAATCCACCTTGGCCACGCCGCTGCTTGAGAATTTTCCCCTCCACCGTTCCCTCCGTCGTATACTCTTGCCCATCCGGGGTCGCCACGACCAAGGCACAGCGGAAACGGCCGGTTCGTTCCTCATCCGGAACTTTCTCTAATAGCTGCAAAAGCTTGTCAATGTTCGCCTCATCATTGGCAAGCGCGCCGGCAAAACGGGCGGAATAAATCCCAGGTGCCCCATTCAGGGCATCCACTTCAAGCCCCGAATCATCGGCTAGAGAAATGAGACCGGTTCGCTTGGCCGCAACTTGCGCCTTTAAGGCAGCATTTTCCACAAAGGTTGAACCGATTTCCTCTACTTCCTCCCAATTATCAAGATCGAGAAGGGACAAAACTTCGATCGCTTCGTCCGCTAAGAGTTCTTCCAGTTCACTTACCTTGCCTTGGTTTTTGGTCGCGAGTAAGATTTTCATGACTGAGCCGATGCCTCCAATACCGTTTTCTGCGCGGCGATCAGTTCCTTGATACCCTTCTCAGCCAGGAGCAGAAACCATTCCAGTTCTTCCCGGTCAAAGGGAACCTCTTCTGCGGTTCCTTGAATCTCCACGAATTTTCCATTTCCGGTCATAACAATGTTCATATCAACTTCAGCCTTGGAATCTTCCTCATAGGCCAGATCCAACATAGCCTCTCCATTGACCTTGCCTACCGAAACGGCAGCCAAACTGTCCGTGATGGGATTCTGTCTCAATAACCCCTTTTTTTGAAGCACCTGGACAGCATCAACCAAAGCGACATAAGCCCCGGTAATCGAAGCCGTGCGCGTCCCACCATCCGCCTGAATCACATCACAATCAAGCCAAATCGTGCGCTCTCCTAACTTCTTCAAATCCACCACTGAACGGAGAGCGCGGCCAATAAGCCGTTGGATTTCCATGGTCCGCCCGCTTAGCTTCCCTTTCGTTGCCTCCCTTTGGGTACGCGTTTGCGTCGCCCGGGGAAGCATCGCATACTCAGCGGTCACCCAACCTTTCCCCGACCCTTTTTGAAATGGAGGAACTTTCTCCTCGATGCTCGCTGTACATAAAACTTTGGTTTCCCCGACTTCAATCAGGACAGATCCTTCCGGCATCTTGGTATAGTTTCGCGTCATTTTGACTGGCCGCATCTCATCATAAGCCCGATCATTCAATCGTTTTATCATATTTAAACCTCATTTTATTATTTTCGTTGGGAAACTTCAGGCCCTATTAAATCAAGGGAACGGTAAGGCGAGGGGAAATCCCCCACAACGCCGGCAATCGTATATAGATTCTGGATTGGGTCATAGCGAAATTCCTTCAAGAGACGGAACCCCTGAATTTCCCCCGTCTTTCGGATGTGAATGCGCGGCCCAGTGCAGGGGTAGATGGTTGCTCCCACTCTAATATGCTCATCATCCGCAAAACAGATAGGTACATCGGCTTGAATCAAGTCGAGCACCTTTCTTTCCACCAAATCCAAGTCAATGTCAGGCTTCACCGGCGATTCCAAGACAAAACCGTGTTTAATATCGCTATGAATCTCCGGCTTAGGCATTCCCATCTCTTCCAGGATCATCGATGTTAAATCTTCCGCACTGTGCGCCATACGCCGATATTTAATCGACTCAAAGACGATATCCGCAATCCCCTGAGGTTCGGGCCCAAATACTGTCGGTCGCATGACGATAACCTCTTCCCCGACCCCAATCAGCACCTCGGCATTGACCTTCAGAAAGGGATACACTAAATCGAAATGTTCCACTACCACGCGACGCCCCTTCATAATCGCGGCCCTGACAGCATCCGCGATCAACCATGGCTGCGTAAATGCCGATTCAAAACGGGCATCCAGGTGATAGGTATGACAACGGAAATGCCCCCGCTGAGCATCTTCGAGCAACGGCAGCGGTCGGATGTTAATCCCGTCATCATCATTGGTGAGTTCTAAGCCTGGAAACATGCCGCGAATGAGCAGAGATTTTCCTGCACCCGCATCGCCCAAAAAACCGATGAGCTTGTCTTCGGGACTCAAGTAGCGTTGTTGAAGGTTTGTTCCCAAAAAAAGCAGGCGTTTTTTTCCCCGAGGAGCAAAATAAACCGCCTGCATCAGATGTTCATGGGCAAAAGTCGTCATCACAGTTCCCCACCTGCCTTTCCCCTTATTGTAAACAGAATCCGAGCATTTGAAAAGACAGGCGCACAAATTTTCTCATTTCCATTGTCTCCTTATGAACAAGATTTCATACCAAACTGTCACCCTTGCCTCAGCCAAGAACACATCCGCACAGGCTCATCATGCAATGTGAATCTGCAAAGGACATAAAAAATAAGAAAACTCGGCTGGCGCCAAGCCTTTGGCGACGGCGTCCGCCTAGTTGCCCTTATGCACCCACAAACTTATACTTTCTACCCTGATATGCAAGTGAACTCGTTCAGCTAAAGCTGAACATCGAGATTTCGGTGGGGGAGTCTACCCCGAAGCAGAGAACAGAATTCCCACTCCCGACGGTCATGGAGGACCTAGTGTCGCTGAAGCCATGGATGGCGGGAAGCGACCACTTATAGAAGGGAGTCTTAAACGCTTGGATAAAACCTGATATGCAAATAAAACCTGGCCGTTTCCAGCCAGGCTATGCCTTTGCCCACGCCCTCAAGCCTGAGCATGTGCAGACCTATCTTTCACTATCAGCCGACGACTGCAGATTAGCAATGTACCTGCTAACCCAGC
>JAJZPA010000010.1 GCA_021811425.1 Bacillota bacterium
CTTGGCTAATTTTCTTGACACTTCATGCATCTTATGATAAATTATTGTGAGTAATGGATTAGTTGCCAGAGACATACAGTTGCGGGAGGTGTTCGTGGATGCGCGTTGGAATTATCTTAGCCTGTACGGAGTGCAAGCACCGTAACTACGCTACAGTGAAGAATAAGAAGAATAATCCGGATCGTCTGGAAGTCAAGAAATACTGCCGAAACTGCAAGACTCACACCGCTCATAAGGAGACCAAGTAATTTTTTTTTGTGCCAGTCAGAAAGTATATGTTTGTGGTGGCATAAGGGCAACTAGGCGGCCGCCGTCGCCAAAGGCTTGGCGCCAGCCAAGTTTTCTTTATCCCCTGAGTCAGTCTGTGTGTACGCCAGGAGGCGTTGTCAGGGTATTGGATGGATTGGCATTTAAGGATGTGATTGGATGGGTGCAGTAAAGAAGCCGACGAATACTCAAGGCCAGGTGAACAAATTAACCGAGTATTTTCGCGGGGTTTGGACGGAACTCAAGAAGGTTCATTGGCCAAATCGTCAGCAATTGTTCACTTATACCGGAGTTGTTTTGATATCTGTGGCGATTGTGGCTTTCTTGCTCTGGATCGTCGATAGCGGCTTGGGCTTGGTTCTGGCAAAAATTCTGCCGTAAGAGGCCCGCGCCGAGTAAAAGAGCGGGCTGTTAATAACACAGGGAGGTTGGGGCTTTGCTGGGGAGGCCCCGATGTACGATGGAGAAGAACTGGTACGTTATTCATACGTATTCCGGCTATGAGAACAAGGTCAAGACGAACTTGGAGAAGCGGGTTGAATCCATGAACATGGAGGACAAGATTTTTCGCGTTCTTGTTCCCATGGAAGATGAGATCGAAATCAAGAATGGTAAGAAGAAAGTCATCAAACGCAAGGTTTTTCCAGGCTATGTTTTGGTCGAGATGATTCTCACGGATGATTCCTGGTATGTTGTGCGCAACACTCCTGGGGTAACCGGGTTTGTGGGCACTGGGGCGAAGCCGATACCCTTGTTGGAGCAAGAAGTCGCTAGCATTTTGCGGCAGATGGGTTATGACGAGGTTAGGACAAAGATCGACTTTGGCTTGAACCAGAACATTCGCGTAATCGCGGGTCCGTTTAAGGATTTCGTCGGTGTTGTTCGTGAAATCCTTGAAGATAAAGAAAAGTTGCGTGTGATGGTATCCATGTTTGGGAGGGAAACTCCTGTTGAATTAGAGTTCAGTCAAGTGGAAAAGCTCGACTGAGGATATCCTGACAAGGAGGTGTAAGAAATGGCAAAAAAAGTTGTCGGCTTAGTAAAGTTAGCGATTACGGCAGGGAAAGCAACGCCTGCACCTCCGGTTGGTCCGGCACTCGGTCAGCACGGGGTCAACATTATGGCCTTCTGCAAGGAGTATAACGAGCGTACCAAGGATCAAGCGGGGTTGATTATCCCTGTAGAAATTTCGGTCTATGAAGATCGCTCCTTTACCTTTATCACGAAGACGCCGCCCGCATCAGTACTTCTAAAGAAGGCGGCTAACATCAATTCCGGGTCGTCTGAGCCCAATCGCAAAAAGGTTGCGAAGGTGAACCGGGGCAAAGTACGTGAAATCGCTGAGCTGAAGATGAAAGATCTGAATGCGGCGTCTGTAGAGGCTGCTATGCGTATGGTTGAAGGAACCGCACGTAGCATGGGAATAGAGATTAGCGATTGATCTGAATCGTGGGAGGGCTAAAGCCCGAATGCACCACAAGGAGGTAAAGGAATGCCAAAAGTAGGTAAGAAACGCCAAGATGCGGTAAAAAGCTATGACAGCGACCAATTGTTCGAACCCGCTGAAGCGTTAGCAACGGTCAAGAAGATCGCAAGTGCTAAGTTTGATGAGACAGTGGATGTTGCGTTCAGACTGGGCATTGATACCCGGCATGCCGATCAGCAGATCCGGGGAGCGGTTGTCCTTCCTCATGGGACCGGCAAGTCGAAAACGGTCTTGGTCTTCGCCAAAGGGGAGAAGGCTAAAGAGGCTGAGCAGAGTGGCGCTGATTATGTTGGGGCTGAAGACATGGTGGCTAAGATTGAGCAAGGATGGTTCGATTTCGATGTCGCTGTGGCTACACCGGACATGATGGGCATGGTTGGTAAGTTGGGCCGGGTGTTAGGTCCCAAAGGCTTAATGCCGAACCCGAAGACGGGAACCGTGACCTTTGAGGTTGCGCGTGCTATCAAGGAAATCAAAGCCGGCAAAATTACCTACCGCGCGGATAAGGCTGGGATCATCCACGCTCCCATCGGTCGGGTTTCTTTTGATGAGAAGCAACTTTTCGAAAACTATCAGGTTTTGGCTGAAACACTTGCGAAAGCTAAACCGGCTGCAGCCAAAGGGCAGTATATTCGTAGCGTTGCGGTGTCCTCAACGATGGGGCCGGCTGTGAAGATTAACCCGATTAAAGCGCACTAAGCGTTTGGTTTGCGAATTGCATAGTTTCCGCTGTAGACAGCAGGAGCCATTAAGGCTTAAACCATATGTCCTGCCGAGGTTGGATAGATGAGCCAACTTGTTTTTAAGTTTGGCATTCTTGACCTCTGCAGCAGCGGAGGTTTTTACATGTGTAGTCCCGGGAAGGAGGTGTAGAGTTTATGCATAATGTTGAAGAAAAGGCTAAATTAGTGGCTGAGATTCGAGAGAAGTTTGACAAGGCTACGGGTGTGGTATTGGCTGACTATCGCGGCTTAACGGTAGCTCAAGTTACGCGCCTGCGGGCCGATCTACGACAGGCTGATGTTGAATATCGAGTGTTAAAAAATACGCTCGTCAGCAGGGCTGCGAATGAAGTCGGTGTCAAAGGATTGGATCCTTATCTTGAAGGCCCGACTGCACTGGCTTTCAGTGCCGATCCGGTTGCGCCGGCCAAGGTTCTTTCCGAGTTTGCAAAAACTAATAAGAACTTTAAAATTAAGGCAGGGGTCCTTGAGGGGAAGGTCATTGGTCCGGATGGCGTGAAGGCTTTAGCCGATCTACCGCCGCGCGAAGTCCTTTTGGCCCAAGTGCTACGAGGCATGCAGGCTCCCTTGTCTGGCATGGCCAATGTTCTCCAAGGTCCGATTCGCAAGTTTGCTTATGCGCTTGAAGCATTGCGTAAAGCACAAGAGGCGTAATTCAGAAGTCGGAAGTCAGAGGTCGGAAGTCAGAAGTTGGAAGTCAGAAGTTGGAAGTTGAATAGAATTTATTATTTAGGAGGAAATAAAAATGTCCAAGATTAATGAAATTTTAGAGACCGTCAAAGGTTTAACGGTGCTGGAACTGGCTGAATTAGTGAAAGCCTTCGAAGAGGAATTTGGTGTGAGCGCGGCGGCTCCGGTGGCCGTTGCTGCACCAGGGGCTGCCGCAGCGGCTCCTGCTGCTGTTGAAGAGCAAACCGAATTCGATGTCATTTTACTTGAGGCTGGCGCTTCCAAGATCAATGTGATCAAGGTTGTCCGCGAAGTAACGAGTTTGGGTTTGAAGGAAGCCAAGGATTTGGTTGATAGCGCCCCGAAGCCGATTAAAGAGAAGATTTCCAAAGAAGACGCTGAGGCATTAAAAGCTAAACTGTCTGGCGCTGGCGCAAAAGTTGAAGTGAAGTAATAAATTCTGTATGCAAAGACAAGGTGCTCAGTGAGAGTGCCTTGTCTTTTCTCTGTTTGCTGGAAATTTCTTATTATGAGAGAGAAGCGGAAAGAAAGGGGATACGAGAAATGCTTAGTGCCCAAAACATTAGTGGCTCTGATTGCCCATGACAACAAAAAAACAGATATGATTCAGTTTGTTAAGGCATATCAGGCAGTGTTTGCGCAATGCCGTCTTATTGCTACTGGAACGACCGGACGGCGTATACACGTTGAAACAGGATTGGAGGTCGAGTGCTGCCAATCTGGACCTTTTGGAGGAGGTCAGCAAATCGGTTCGCGTGTGGCAACGGGAGAGGTCTTAGATGACACGATGACACTGTATTAAGTTAAAAGGTTCACAGATATGAGATATTGACAAATATAATATTTCTATGGTATTCTTATAGCGTAATGGAAAACGTTTTCCGGAAAACGTTTTCCGGAAAAGGTGCTGACGAAAGGGGGGAGAAGTTAAGGGAATGGTAACTATTAAAGACGTAGCGCGTTTGGCTGGTGTATCCATCTCAACAGTCTCTCGTGTTTTGAACAACAACTCTCATCCTGTAAACTCGGAGACCAAAGAGCGTATTCTATCGGCCATAGAGGAACTTGGTTTTTATCCTAACGCAATAGCCCGTGGTCTACAGGCTAATAAGACCAAAACTATTGGGTTGATTTTGCCTGATATTGGGAACCCCTATTATCCTGGAATTGTCCGAGGTGTGGAAGATGTTGCCCACGAATTGGGATATACTCTAATTCTTTGTAATGCCGACCGTTCGAGAGAACGGACACAGGAATACGTACGAGTTTTACGGGAAAATCGGGTTGAAGGAATCATTTTCACGGGTGGCGGTATTGCTCAAGATGCGCAGCAAGGGAATTTTTCTGAAAAGGATGCCGTGGCGACGGTTGTGATTGGAAAACACTGGTCGAATTTGCCTTCTGTCCAAGTTGACAATGTTAAAGCAGCCCGGGAAGCTTGTGAACATTTGTTGAGTTTCGGTCACAGGCAAATCGCTACAGTCACCGGGCCGGAGAGCTCAACAACTGCCCGCGATCGTCTAGAAGGTTATCGGCAAGGGTTAGCAACTCTTGGCTTAACCGAACATCCTGAGTGGATTATTCTAGGCGATTTTGAGGTTGATAGTGGATACAGGGCGGTCGCTCAGTTGCCCAGACTGGGTCGGGAGGGTATAACAGCTATTTTTGCCCAAAATGATTTGATGGCCATTGGGGTGATTAATGCTCTCCAACAACGAGGGATGAAGGTTCCGGATGATGTTGCCGTCGTGGGATTTGACGACATTCCTTTAGCTTCTTTTGTAACACCTAAACTGTCTACTGTTGCTATACCAGTTTACGAGTTGGGCATGACTGCTATGAAAGTCTTGGCAAAGCTCTTGGTTGGCCAGGAAACAGAGTCGGTTACCATTTTAGAGACAAAACTTGAGCTTCGCGAGTCCACTTAGTCAAAATGGAGACTCGAGGTTATTGAGATGTAGGAGGTAAAGAAATGGCAAAACGTCATAATTTATTGGAATGTGCGTACGTCGATGCACAAGAATGGTTTAAGGAAACCGATACAGTTATGGTACCAGTTGGAAGTTGTGAAAAACACGGTGCTCACGTTCCTTTGGGGACGGATAGCTTCACGACGATCAATGTTACAGAGAGGGCAGCTAAATTGGCTAATGTTCCTTACACGCCGCTAACGCCATTTGGTTATTCTCCTCACCATATGGGAAGAGAAGGAGAAGGAAGCGGCACGGTTACCCTTTCCGCCAATACCTATCGGGCAATGCTTAAGGATATCGCGCGCAGCTTAATCTTTCATGGCGCCAACAAGATCATCTTTGTGACTCACCATGGTTCCAACACCAAACCAATTGACGAGTTACTACGTCAGATCCGTTTGCAGACGGGAGCATTTGCTGCTTTTTATAAGACCCCGACCGAACGGGAATGTGAAGTTGTCAAGGGTATCCTGGAAGGACCCCCAGAAGAAACACCAGGCTGGCATGCTGGAGAAATGGAAACGGCGCAAATGATGGCCCATGATATGAGCCTGGTAGACATGAGTCGCGCTGTGAATGACAGAGCCCATGCTCCACTCTGGATGGGACCGAACTTCTCCAAAAAAGATGGAACAATTACTGTCCAATTCCGCGGTTCAGAGAATATTTATGTACCTATGGAGCATCATGAATACTCAGACCACGCTACCATTGGTAATCCGTTCCGGGGCACTCCCGAAAAAGGCATTGCCCTTTTCGAGAAAGAAGCCGAGCATTTAGCAGCTTTTATCGAAGAAGTTAAAAAGTTCCCCTTCGAGGTCAAGAACCGCGAATTTAACGAAAGAGCCTAATGGTTATCTTTCGAAGAGGGTCAATCCGGGGAAAATGTCCCGGGTTGACCTCTAACGAAGAAGGAGTGAGTAGCAATGGGCGATGTCGTTAAGGAGTTGCGCCAGGAGTTGGCCTCCATCACGCGTGAGCTTTTTCAGCGCGGTTTAAGCTCCGGAACCAGTGGTAATACCAGCGCTAGGATACCGGGTCAACCGGACCGTGTGTTGATCAAAGCCAGCGGAGTATGCTTCGGCCATTGTCAACCAGAGGATTTTGTGCTGGTTGACCTTGAGGGCAATGTTTTGGCCGGTGATAAAAGACCTTCCAAGGAGTACCGGTTCCACCTGGGA
Organism: Bacillota bacterium; assembly: GCA_021811425.1. GTDB lineage: Bacteria > Bacillota > Desulfitobacteriia > Desulfitobacteriales > Desulfitobacteriaceae > JAJZPA01. The sequence continues at coordinate 6,341 of JAJZPA010000010.1, forward strand.
ATCTATAAAGAGCGTCCGGAAGTACAAGCGATCGTTCATGGGCACTCTGCTTATGCCACGGCCTATGCCACAGCGAAGGGAGAATTACCTGTAGTGACAGCTGCAGCAGAGGCAGGTTTGAACAAAGTCGGTATCGTAGAATTTGCGGCGCCTGGGTCTCTGGAACTGGCAGACATGGTTGTTGATGCTTTTAAAGACCAGACGCTTAAGGCTGCGGTGTTGGTACGCCACGGATTTGTGACCGTTGGCCAGGATATTCGCAGGGCTTACTATCTGGGTGATGTCTTGGAGGATAATGCCAAGGTAGCTTGTCTCTTGGAACAAATAGGGTAATTTTTTTTAGGAAAATCTATTTGAAAATTCTATCACTACATCATCTGATTAGTAAAGCAACTTATCTGTAAAAACGTAAGTGGCAATTACTGGTGGATGGTGTTGAAAACCCGTTTTTACCCATGCTTTTGTTGTAAAGGAGGAATGTGCCATGCAGACTTCCATTTATGAGTTTATGAAGGTTGGGGTAGTTCATTTTAAAGCATTTCCGGAAGTCGTAAACGGGACTGGGCCGGTGGTTGAAACATTACGGAAAATCTGTGAAGACGATTTCTTTACCGCAGTAGAGATGGGAACGATCAAAGATATCAAGGCTCGAACCGAAGCAGCAAGATTACTTGACATTTCTGGGTTGGAAGTTGCCTATGCTCTGCAGCCGACTCTCTTTCCTGCGAAATTGAGCTTGAATCATCTTGATCCGGGCGAACGGAAAAAAGCTATCAACGCTGTGATGAATGGTTTAAAAGAAGCTCATGATCTTGGGGCCACTTCAATCAGGATTCCAGCTGGCAAGGATCCAGGGGCTGAAAAACGGGAAGAAGCCAAAAAACTCTTAATCGATTCCTTTGCTCAAATTCTTGATAAAGCGAAAGAAATGGGCGATCCTCTGGTAACTTTAAAAATTTTTGATCGAGATATTGATAAGGAATCCCTCATTGGACCTTTTAGCGATGCGCTGGATATTGCCAAAGCACTAGCGCCCAGCTATGAAAAGTTTGGCTTACTTGCTGACTTATCCCACTTTCCCCTTCTTCGGGAGAAGCCGGAAGAGGCACTCCCACTGGTCAAAGATTATCTGAAAGCTTTCCATATCGGAAACTGCGTCATGAATGACCCGCTCGATCTGCTCTATGGTGATTTACAGCCTCGTTTTGGTGTAAAAAACGGGGAGGTTAATATGCCGATGGTTAGGGATTATTATCGGCTATTAGTCGATCTGGGCTTGATTGGACCGGAAAAACGGCCGATCATTAGCGCAGAAGTACGTCCGTTGCTTCCTGGGGAGACATCTGAGTTAATACTTGCCAATACAAAACGGGTCATTAAGGAGGCATGGGCATTAGCCTGATTCAGGCTATTTGCTTGCTATGGAGGGAACAAGGTGACAGCAAAGTCCATTGCCATCATCGTAACTGTTGATACAAAGGAGTTAGAAGCCAGATATCTGCATGAATTCATTAGCTCTCGGGGGTGGGATGCTCCGGTAATCGATGTCAGTACGCGTCATCCCCATACGTTCCAAGTGGCGTTTTCGCGGGAAGAAGTCAGTCGCTCCGGCGGAGTTGAATTTGGAGACCTAGCTGCTTTGCGACGGGATGCTATCATGCAAACGATGGGTGGGGGAGCGGGCAATATTCTCAAACAACTCTATGCACGGGGACAATTGGCTGGAGTTTTGGCTATAGGCGGGAACCAAGGTACAGCAATCGCTGCCATTGCCATGCGAACTTTACCGATCGGTGTACCAAAATTGATTGTCTCTACCGTCGCTTCCGGGAATGTCCGTCCTTATGTGGAGTATAAAGATATCGCCATGTTGTTCTCTGTTTCAGACATTCTTGGGGGGCCCAATACAGTCAGTCGCACGATTTTGAGCAATGCTGCCGGAGCAGTCATGGGGATGGCCCTTAACGGAGAACCGCTGAAAGCTGGCGGGAAGCCCGTGATTTCTGTCACAGCTTTTGGTAATACGGATGCAGCAGTGACAGCTTCCCGTAAGCTCTTGGTCGAACAGGGTTATGAAGTTATAGCTTTCCATGCCTCTGGAGCGTCTGGTTCTGCCATGGAAGACATCATTGAACAGGGATTAATACAAGGAGTTCTCGATCTTACGACCCACGAGTTGGTTGGAGAAATTTTTGGTCAAGACATTTACACGCCCTTGCGACCGCGTCTGGAAACTGCAGGTAAATTGGGGATTCCTCAGGTCATTGCTCCAGGGGGGCTGGACTATTTTTGCTTTGGTCCGGCAGAGAGTATTCCTGATGCTTTCAGAAAGCGAAAGACCCATTATCATAACCCGTATAATACCAATGTGAGAACGACTAAGGAGGAATTGCTTAAGATTGGGGAGGTTCTGGCAGAGAAAGCGAATGCTGCTAAAGGTCCGGTTGCCATTCTGATTCCCTTGTTAGGTTGGTCGGAAAATGGCAGGTACGGCGGCCCTCTTTACGATCCAGAGGCTGATTCCGCCTTGGTAGAGGCTCTGGAGGACCATTTAGGGCCAGGAATTCGGTTGATCAAAGTGGAAGCGAATATTAACGATCCAATTTTTGCGCAGACAGCCGTTCGGGTTTTTCAGGAGTTAAACAAAAGCATGATTTTGTAAAAGGAGGCTAAAAAATATGAATTTTGAAATTCCGAATAAGATGAAAGCCCTTGTATTGTATGCGAAAGACGATGTGCGTATGGCCGAAAAGCCAGTGCCGAAGCCTGGCCCCGGAGAGGTGCTAATAAAGGTTGAAGCCTGTGGAATTTGTGGTACAGACGTAAAGATTATAACTAAGGGTATGCCTAAAATGCCCCCCTACGGTGATTTTACTTTCGGACATGAGTGGGCAGGGACGGTGGTAGCTTTAGGTGAGACCGTCGATGAATTTCATGTTGGAGATCGGGTTGCCATTGAAGCTCATAAAGGATGCGGCCGCTGTGATAATTGTTTAGCCGGGAACTATACAGCTTGTTTAAATTACGGACGTTTGGACAAAGGTCATCGCACCTCGGGAATGACAGTAGACGGAGGTTTTGCGGAATACGCCGTACAGCATATTAATTCGATTTACAAGATTCCTGATAACATTTCATTTGTCGAAGCGACGTATGTAACTACGGCCGGTTGTGCACTTTATGCCATTGATAAGGTAGGAGGCTATATTTCCGGCGACACCGTATTAATTATCGGGCCAGGCCCCATCGGACTGTCTGTTGTGCAGGGAGCCAAGGCACTAGGTGCCGACAAGATCATCTTGGTTGGTACGCGAGCCGACCGCTTGGCTAAGGGGATGGAATTAGGGGCGACCCATACCATAAATATTCGTGAAGAGGCCAATCCGGTAGCTAAGGTGATGGAGATTACGGACGGAAAAGGAGCCGAGAAAGTATTCGAATGTGCCGGAAATACAGAATCTTTTGAGTTGGCAATCAAGTCCACCAAAAAAGGTGGTGATGTCTGCTTGGTTTCTTTCTACAAAGAACCGGTTACCGCAAATTTGGATTATGTCGTTTTGAATCAGATTACGTTATTTTCCGTACGTGGTGAAGGTAACTCCAATTGCAAAAGAGCCTTGTCATTGATGTCACAAGGGAGGATTGATGCTAAGCCGATCATGACGCATACGTTCCCGCTGGAAGAATTCCATACAGGTTTAGACTATTTTGTTAATCGCAAGGACGGGGCGATGAAAGTAGTTATTATTCCGTAATTCCGATTTTTGAGAATGGTAAAACGTGTTGGAAGTGTTATTTCAGAAAAATGCTAAAAGGGGGATAAAAAAATGGCGGAAGTTGTAGTCAAGACAAATACACCCATGAAATTAAATAACAAATTAGTTCACTTTGTCATTGGCATAGTTATTCTTCTGGGCTTCTTCTTTATTATACCCCAGCCTAACGGCTTAAAACCGGCGGCGATGTACACTTTCGGGATCATGATTACAACCGTTTACTGGTGGCTGACTGAAACATTACCTATTCCTATCACGGCCATGATGGTGCCCATCATGCTTCATTTGATGGGTGTTCTCACCATTGACAAGACGATTACTCAGACCTTCGGGGACAGTTTCGTACCGTTTTTGATCGGCGTTCTGGCTCTTTCGGTTGCTTTTACCAAATCCGGTTTGGGTAAACGGATAACCTATCTGCTGCTTTCAGTTTCAGGAACAAAAACCTATCGGGTTATCGGTATTTATCTCTTTGTGTCATTTGTAATTTCGATGTTTATTACAGATGTCGCCGTTGTTGCCATGATGTTACCCATCACTGTCGGTTTGTTGCAGTCTGTTGATGCCAAACCCGGAGAGAGCAATTTGGGTCGGGGACTGATGATGGCCATCATGTTCGGTTCGACTCTTGGGGGGATATGTACACCTTCTGGGGTAGCTTCAAATGTGATTACGATGAGCTTTATTACCAAAAGTGCAAAAGTGGGTATCACTTTCCTCCAGTGGACGGCAATCGCTACACCGATTTTCATAATCGTCGGATTGATTACGTGGTGGTTGATTTTAAAGATCTTTCCGCCGGAAATGAAAGAGCTCCCTCTCGGTGAAGAAACGATTAAGGGCGAATTGGCGAAAATGGGATCATGGACCGTTGAAGAGATAAGTACCTTGGTTATCTTTCTGGTGGCAGTTGTCCTCTGGCTTACCGGCCAATGGAATAAATTACCAATTGCCTTTGTTTCACTAGCGATCTTAGGATTACTAGCTATTCCGAAATATGGGGTTTTCAAAACATGGGGAGATGTAGAGAAACATTTGGAATGGGGTGCCTTATTGCTTGTTGTGGGCGGTTTTGCCCTAGGAATAGCCGCAACCCAAAGCGGGCTGGCATCTTGGGTTGCCCTAAGAGCATTAAAACCAATGGCTGCATTGCCATTATTTCTGCAGCCCCTGGCAACTACCCTTTTAGTGGCTGTAGATTCACTTGGTTTTTCTAGTTTTACCGCTGCTGCCTCAGTTAACGTTCCTTTTATTATAGCCTACGCTCAGCAAAACGGTTTACCAGTTTTAACACTGGCTATGGCAGCAGGTTTTGCTTCCTCAACCCACTTCATTCTGGTTACCGAAAGCCCCTCCTTTGTGTTGCCATATGCCTTTGGATATTTTAGCTTTAAGGATCTATTTAAAATTGGGATTATTGTTACTTTGATTAGTGCAGTAGGAATCTCGGCCGGATTCATTTTAGCCGGAATGCCCGCTGGACTACCACTGCATTGAACGATTTTTGAAGAGAGATTCTTTCACTTTTCCAGTTTTGTCGCTGCCTCCTTGTCCCACACCTAGCAGGTTCCCCGAGAAGAAAGAGGTTCCAAGGAATGTTTAAGTCAAAACGGGGATTGGTCACCGGAAAAGACGATGTTTTTGTGCAAGTTCACGAGATTGAGTTACAGAAGTTAATTGGTGCCTTTACGAATCTTGATTTCCAAAAGCAGTTAGACATCAATCTCCCACTTTCAAGCCCCTGCTATCCTTTGCTCGAAGCATTCAATAAGTCCATGGAAAAGCGCGAGGCAGCTGGCGTTAAGGCTTTGAGAGATGTGAATTCCCGAGTCGAACGTATGGCCAACCTAACATCCATACGTGACATGGCGGAACATATCCTGGAACAGGCAAATCATCTCAACAAAATGGCTGCAGAAGCCGTGGAAATGGAAGCCGCATCAAGCCAAATTGCTAATTCGACCAACAACGCCTCTGCTTTCATTGACCAATCAGTTGTCACTGGTATGTCTGGTGTAGAGAAAATTAAACAGGCGCTTTCTCTTGTCGAGGATTCCTTTGTGGACTTTCAGGAGGTAACTGTTCAAGCACGGGAAGTCCTAACCTCTATGGGGGAAATCGAGCAAATCGTGGGCGTAATTGCAGGCGTCGCAGAACAGACTAATCTCTTAGCCTTAAATGCTGCCATCGAAGCTGCTCGGGCAGGAGAACAGGGGAGAGGTTTTGCCGTTGTTGCCGACGAAGTACGTAAACTTGCCGAACACACGAAGACTTCTGTAGTTGATGTGAGACTGAAGATTGGTAATTTGAGTCAAAACTCAGGCCAAACCGCCAACAAGATGTTGGCAGTGACCCAAACTATGCAGGGTGGGCGGAATACCTTGCATGATGCCGGCGCGGCAGTCGAACAAATCATGCAGAACGTACAAGCGGTTGCGGAAGACATTCGCCAGGTGGCAGCAGGAAATGAAGAACTTAGCGTTACCGTTCAGGAGTTCAGCGGTCACATTTCGGCTTTGGCTCAATCAGCGGAGGTTACCAAGCGTTCTGTTGATGAGGCAGGCAGAGTTATTTACGATATTAATCGGGAGTTAGCGGATCTACGCGATCAACGGATCGGTCAGACTCCAGAACTTGACTTGCTGGAAGCTGTAGCAATATGGAAAACAGATGACCATATACTGATTTGGCACATCTACAATATGTTGCTAGGCTTCGAAAATCTTGAACTGGAAACGCTTGGAAGCGCAAGGGACAGTCGTTTGGGACGATGGATCAACAGTCCGGCTTCAGCTAGTTACCAATCAGAAATGTTGTTTAACGAGCTCAAGAACACTCACGTGCAGTTCTTTGACCTAGGCTGTAATGCAGCCAAGGCCTTGTTGCAAGGTGATCGGATGAAAGCTGAATATTTTGTGGAGCAAATGGTTCTTGCCTCCAACAAGGTTAACTACTTATTAGATGATCTGCAGGTTCTGGTCAAGGGCAATAGATCCTAATCTCTACGCGGGACCTAGTCCTGAAGATCACTCGTCAGTTTTAACTGCGGTCGCGCTGTGCGTTAACAAGCGACCTTTTTCTTTTTAGAGGGCAAATCCATAATGTATGAAGCATATTAAGTATGTTAATTGGGTTTGAGTGGGTTTGAATTGGGTTTGAGATTTCTTTGGATTAGGAGCCTTACCCCTTGACGTTTTTGTATTGCCTTGGTATAATTAAAAACTGCTACCGTTAGTAAAATTGGTAGATCCTGCCCATTCTTAATGGTGGATGGGAAAAGATCCATGCATAAGCCAAGAGTATTGGGGAGATAATAATTGGGTGTTTGTACCTTAAACTGGGAAAACCCATAGATAGTGGAAGCGAGGTTATTTTTGGCCTTGCTTTTAGCTGTTTATGTCATATATTAGGAGCCTCAGGAGAGGAAAACAAACTCGAGGGGTGAAGCATTAATGTTCTATCCTGTTAAGGTTGGGACGCGGGAGCGCTGGAGTTATTCCAGGATCCGGGAAGTCCTCGACATGCCAAATCTAATTGAAATCCAGCAGAACTCCTATCGATGGTTTCTCGACGAGGGGTTGCGCGAAATGTTTCACGACATTTCTCCGATTCAAGATTTTACAGGCAACCTCGTTTTGGAATTTATCGATTATAGCTTGGGTGAAGCTAAGTACGAAGTTGAAGAGTGTAAAGAACGCGATGTAACTTATGCGGCACCCCTGCGTGTGAAGGTTCGCTTGATCAACAAAGAAACGGGTGAAGTCAAAGAACAAGAGGTTTTCATGGGGGATTTCCCTCTAATGACGGATAAAGGTACCTTTATCATCAACGGGGCTGAGCGCGTCATTGTCAGCCAACTCGTGCGTTCTCCCGGGGTATACTATGCGGAACATATTGACCCTTCCGGGAAGAAGCTTTACGGGGCCACGGTGATTCCCAATCGGGGGGCTTGGCTCGAGTTTGAAAGCGATGTGAATGACAATCTTTATGTGCGGGTGGATAGGACGCGGAAACTCCCTGCTACCATTCTGATTCGGGCGTTGGGTTATAGCAGCAATGGCCATATTCTCGAATTGTTCAATGATCACTCGTATGTGCGGGGGACGCTGGAAAGAGATAACTCTGAATCGACAGAGGAAGCTTTGGTTGAGATTTATAAACGCTTGCGGCCGGGAGAGCCTCCCACAGTTGATAGCGCCCGCTCCCTTTTAGAAGCACTTTTCTTTGATCCAAAACGCTATGATCTGGCTAAGGTTGGTCGTTATAAGCTCAATCGCAAATTAGGCCTGGATATTCCGATGGATATCCGCCATTTAACGAAAGAGGACATCATTGCCTCTATGAGACGCATGCTTAATCTCATGGAGGGTGATGGACATAAAGATGATATTGATCATTTAGGGAATCGGCGTTTGCGTTCAGTCGGTGAACTTCTCCAAAATCAGTTTCGTATTGGCTTGTCAAGAATGGAACGGGTTGTCCGTGAGCGCATGACGATCCAGGATGTCGATGTGATCACACCCCAGGTGTTGATCAACATCCGTCCGGTTGTGGCGGCGATCAAGGAATTTTTCGGAAGCAGCCAACTGTCTCAGTTTATGGATCAGACCAATCCCTTAGCTGAATTGACCCATAAACGGCGTTTAAGCGCCTTGGGGCCAGGCGGTTTGAGCCGGGAGCGCGCTGGGTTTGAAGTTCGCGATGTGCATCATTCCCACTATGGTCGGATGTGCCCGGTCGAGACCCCTGAAGGTCCGAATATCGGTTTGATTGGCTCGCTCAGTACTTTCGGGCGGATCAATGAATACGGTTTTATTGAAGCGCCTTACCGCAAAGTAGATAAAGAACGGCATATGGTAACCGACGAGATTCACTATGTGACAGCCGATGAAGAGGAGAAATATGTCGTCGCCCAAGCGAACGCTCCACTGGATAAAGATGGGGTATTCCTCGGAGAAAAGATCGACGCAAGGCATGGACCGGATTTTGTCTTGGTCGCTCCGGAGCGAATTGATTATATGGATGTTTCCCCGAAACAAATGGTGTCCATTGCGACGGCTCTTATCCCTTTCTTGGAGCATGATGATGCCAACCGGGCTTTGATGGGTTCCAACATGCAGCGTCAGGCAGTTCCGCTTTTACGGACGGATTCACCCTATGTGGGCACGGGAATGGAATACAAGGCGGCCAAAGATTCGGGTGTCTGTGCTATCGCCAAGAAGCCCGGCGTTGTAGAACGATCCACCGCATGCGAAATTATCATTCGCCATGATGGCGGAACCGCAGAAAAACACAAGCTCTTAAAATATCTGCGTTCTAACCAGGGAACATGCATTAATCAACGCCCTATCGTCATGAAGGGTGAGCGGGTAGAGGCTGGCCAGATCGTGGCGGATGGACCTTCCACCGACCACGGGGAGTTGGCTTTGGGACGTAATGTTCTCGTCGCTTTCATGACTTGGGAAGGGTACAATTACGAGGACGCGATTCTTATCAGCGAAAAGCTGGTGCGCGAGGATTATTATACCTCGATTCATATTGAAGAGTATGAGGCGGATGCTCGGGATACGAAGCTTGGTCCGGAAGAAATCACTCGAGATATTCCGAATGTCGGTGAAGATGTGCTGAAAGATTTGGATGATCGCGGGATTATCCGTATCGGTGCGGAAGTACGCCCTGGGGACATCTTGGTCGGTAAAGTAACCCCTAAAGGGGAAACTGAGCTCACGGCCGAAGAACGTCTGTTACGCGCGATTTTCGGTGAAAAGGCTAGGGAAGTTCGCGATACCTCGCTCAGGGTTCCCCATGGTGAGGCTGGAAAAATCGTTGATGTCAAAGTCTTCACCCGAGAGAATGGAGACGAACTGGCCCCTGGGGTTAATGAACTGGTTCGGGTCTATATTGCTCAAAAAAGAAAGATTTCAGTCGGCGACAAAATGGCAGGGCGTCATGGGAATAAGGGTGTTATTTCAAGAATCATGCGCCAGGAAGATATGCCTTTTATGCCTGACGGAACGCCTATCGAGATAGTCCTTAATCCATTAGGAGTGCCTTCCCGTATGAATTTAGGTCAAATCATGGAGACACACCTGGGCTTGGCGGCCAAGACATTAGGAATTCGTGTAGCAACTCCTGTTTTTGATGGGGCTTCCGAAGATGACGTGTTTAAGACGCTGGAGAAAGCCGGGCTACCAGGAAAAGGGAAATCCATACTATATGATGGACGCACGGGCGAACCATTTGATAGCCCGGTTACCGTTGGCTACATGTATGTGTTAAAACTGCATCATTTGGTTGATGATAAGATCCATGCCCGATCGACCGGACCATACTCACTGGTTACCCAACAGCCACTTGGTGGCAAGGCACAGTTTGGCGGCCAACGTTTTGGAGAAATGGAAGTGTGGGCACTTGAGGCCTACGGAGCAGCATACACGTTACAAGAGATTCTCACGGTAAAATCAGACGATGTGGTCGGTCGCGTGAAGACCTATGAGGCGATTGTAAAGGGCGAGAATATTCCTGAGCCCGGAGTTCCTGAATCCTTTAAGGTTCTGATCAAAGAACTTCAAAGCTTAGCCTTGGATATCCGGGTGCTCTCGGAAGATGATCGGGAAATTGAAATTCGGGAAATTGATGAGGATGTGACTGAAACCGCGAAGGAATTGGGGATTGATCTACATGAAGATTTGCCGATTGTGCAGACTCCGGTAGCTTCTGACGAAGAGGAAAAGGATTTCTTGGATGAAGAGGAGTCCTTGGATGATGAGACTGGGTTTGATGATCTAGAGTAGTCCCTGCGGGCGAAAGGAGAGAGAATCTTGCTGGACGTCAACAACTTTGACCGCATGCGCATAGGCCTAGCTTCTCCGGAAATGATTCGCGATTGGTCCTATGGCGAAGTTAAGAAACCGGAGACCATTAACTACCGTACACTCAAACCGGAACGGGAAGGGCTCTTTTGCGAGAAGATTTTTGGACCTACCCGTGACTGGGAGTGCCACTGTGGCAAATACAAACGGGTTCGCTACAAAGGGATAGTCTGCGACCGTTGCGGGGTAGAAGTTACCCGTTCGAAAGTGCGGCGGGAACGTATGGGACACATCGAGCTGGCTGCACCCGTATCACATATCTGGTATTTCAAAGGGATCCCGAGCCGGATGGGGTTGTTGCTGGATATGTCCCCGCGGGCTTTAGAAAAGGTACTCTATTTTGTTTCTTATATTGTCACCGATCCTGGGGATACGTCGCTGATGAAGAAGCAGCTGCTTACCGAAACTGAATATCGCGAGTATCGCGACAAGTATGGCAACCGTTTTGACGCGACTATGGGTGCCGAAGCGATTAAGAAGCTCCTGGTTGAGATAGAACTACAAAAATTGAATGATGAGCTAAGGACCGAACTCAAAGAAGTATCCGGGCAACGCAAGATTCGGGCGATACGTCGTTTGGAAGTCGTTGAGGCTTTCTTACAGAGTGGCAACAAACCGGAGTGGATGATCTTGGACATTGTGCCCGTGATTCCGCCTGAACTTCGACCCATGGTACAACTGGATGGCGGTCGGTTTGCGACCTCCGACCTTAACGATCTGTATCGCCGAGTCATTAATCGGAATAATCGCTTGAAGCGCTTGCTTGATTTAGGCGCACCTGACATTATTGTGCGCAATGAGAAACGCATGCTCCAGGAAGCGGTCGATGCCTTAATTGACAACGGTCGACGCGGACGTCCGGTCACTGGTCCGGGAAATCGACCGCTCAAATCTTTGAGTGACATGCTCAAAGGCAAGCAGGGGCGTTTTAGGCAGAATCTCTTGGGTAAACGGGTGGATTATTCGGGACGTTCAGTAATCGTGGTTGGGCCGAATTTGAAGCTCCATCAATGCGGTTTGCCTAAGGAAATGGCGTTAGAACTCTTTAAGCCGTTCGTTATGAAGAAACTGGTGAATGAAGGACATGCCCATAATATCAAAAGTGCAAAACGCATGGTAGAGCGGGTTCGCCCTGAAGTGTGGGATGTTTTGGAAGAGGTTATTACCGGGCACCCGGTGCTTCTAAACCGTGCTCCAACCCTGCACCGCCTGGGCATTCAGGCCTTCGAACCTGTCTTGGTCGAAGGCCGGGCGCTACAGATCCATCCTTTAGTCTGCACAGCCTATAATGCGGACTTTGACGGCGATCAAATGGCCGTCCACGTGCCCCTCTCAGCCGAAGCGCAAGCGGAGGCTAGGTTATTGATGCTTTCATCGCATAATATTCTTAATCCGAAGGATGGCCGACCAGTTGCCCAACCTAATCAGGATCTGGTATTGGGGGCATATTACCTGACAATGGATCGCCCGGGAGCCTTGGGTGAGGGTAAGATATTTCGGGATGTGGATGAAGCACTTCTTGCGTATGAAGCAAAACAAGTTCACTTACAAGCTTCAGTTAAGATTCGTTCCGGTGGGAAACGGATCGAAACTACCGTCGGTCGGACAATCTTTAATAGCGTAATTCCTGCGAACGGGAGTAATGTGAACAAAACAGTGAGTCTCGACGACCCGGATTATATTAATGAAGTTGCTGGTAAGAAGACTCTGGCTAATATCGTAGCAAAAACGTACCGGGTGGGAGGTTACGCTGCTACCGCAGCTCTTTTGGATGGGATTAAGACTTTAGGTTTTAAGTATTCCACTAAAGCAGGGATAACAGTTGGGTTATCGGATATCGAGGTTCCTAAGGAGAAGAAACGAATTCTGGCAGAGGCTGATGCCACGGTGGCAAAAATTGAGCAGCAATACCGTCGCGGTCTGATCACGGATGAGGAGCGGTACGGGCTGGTCATTGACACCTGGACCAAGGCCACCGATGCGGTGACTAAGGCGCTCATGGATACCCTGGATCGTTTTAACCCAGTCTACATGATGGCTACCTCCGGGGCGCGCGGTAATATCCAGCAGCTGCGGCAATTAGCCGGAATGCGGGGGTTAATGGCAGATCCGTCTGGGCGTACTATTGAACTTCCTATTAAGGCCAATTTCCGGGAAGGTTTGACCGTTCTAGAGTATTTTATTTCTTCCCACGGTGCCCGCAAAGGCTTAGCCGATACCGCTCTACGGACAGCAGATTCCGGTTACCTTACACGGCGTTTGGTGGATGTGTCCCAGGATGTCATTGTTCGTGATGAAGACTGTGGTACCGCCACTGGAATTACCGTAGAGGACGTTAAAGATGGCCCTGAAGTCATTGAGAAGCTGGAGGAACGTATCGTAGGACGTTATCTGCTAGAGCCCATAGTGGATCCGGAAACCGGCGAAATCCTGGCTACTCCTGACGCAGAAATCAGTGAGGAGCAGGCGACCAAGATTGCCAATTCCTATCGAACGGTAACTATTCGTTCAGTGCTCACCTGCAAAACTCGATATGGGGTTTGCCGCAAATGTTATGGTCGCAACCTGGCGACCGGACGGCCCGTAGAGATGGGCGAAGCCGTTGGAATTATTGCGGCCCAATCCATCGGGGAGCCTGGTACTCAGCTTACGATGCGCACTTTCCATACCGGGGGTGTCGCAGGAGATGACATTACGCAGGGTTTGCCACGCGTTGAAGAGCTTTTTGAAGCACGCAAGCCTAAGGGCCAGGCGATTATTGCCGAGATGGGTGGCAAGGTTTCTGTGCGCGAGGTTAAACTTCGGCGCGAGGTTGAAGTCTTGGGTCTGAACGAGGAACATGCGACTTACACCATCCCGTATGGATCGAGGCTTCGTGTCCGCGATGGCCAAGAGGTTGTGGCCGGAGACGAATTAACAGAGGGCAGTGTGAATCCGCATGATATGCTCAAAGTGAAAGGGATGCGCGGCGTCCAAGTTTACCTCTTAAGCGAGGTTCAGCGGGTTTATCGCCTGCAAGGGGTAGATATTAATGACAAGCATATCGAAGTCATGGTGCGTCAGATGTTGCGTAAGGTGAAGATTGAAGAATCGGGGGACACCGCTCTCCTGCCAGGCGGTCTCATCGATGTCTTCGATTTCCAAGAGGAAAATGCGCGTGTGATCGCAGCAGGCGGGGAACCGGCAGTAGCCCGTCCCGTGCTTCTGGGAATCACTAAGGCTTCCTTGGCCACCGATTCCTTTCTCTCCGCCGCATCCTTCCAAGAGACCACCCGGGTTCTGACCGAAGCCGCGATTAAAGGCAAAGTCGATCCGCTGCTTGGTCTCAAGGAAAATGTCATCATCGGCAAACTCATCCCTGCCGGTACCGGCATGTCCCGCTACCGCAACATTAAGGTGACCAAAACGGTGGAATAGTTGCATTCGACATCTCCTTGACACAAACGGACTCCAATGATAAAATATCACAGTGTGATTTTGTGACCATTTGACAAAGGGGGAAAGCATCTTAATGCTTGATGAATCCTTGAAGCACACGAAAAACAAAACCATAGGGATTAAGCAAACTCAGCGAGCATTGGAAAAAGGAATTGTTAGTAAGGTGTATGTTGCTCGTGATGCCGAAGCTCAAGTTCTGAAGCCGATCATTGAGTTGTGCCGCAACAAGCAGATTGCGTGCATTGAAGTAGGAAGCATGACAGAACTTGGGAAAGCCTGTGGAATTGAAGTTGGGGCCGCTGTGGCGGCGGTTATGGCCGAATAGTTATAGCGGCCATAAGGTGGAAAGAAAGCAAGTTTTGGAATGGCTTGCCGTATGCTGGCGCAAGCAATTCCTGGATCAGGGGACACACCTGAATCAGAAGTCAGAGGCCAGAGGTCGGAAGAATGTCCCCATTAAATTTATATCCGTCAGGGAAGGAGGTGTAGGCATGCCGACGATTAGTCAGCTGATTCGTCATGGACGTTCCAAGATTGAAAAGAAGTCAACAGCCCCTGCATTGCAATGGGGCTATAATTCCCTGGCGCGCAAGCAGTATCCTTCAGGTGGGTCTCCGCAGAAACGGGGCGTTTGCACCAGGGTATACACGACAACCCCAAAAAAGCCGAATTCGGCTTTGCGTAAAGTGGCTCGTGTGCGTTTGACCAACGGAGTTGAGGTGACCTCTTATATTCCGGGTATTGGCCACAATCTCCAAGAGCACTCTGTTGTGCTCGTTCGAGGAGGCCGGGTCAAGGATCTGCCTGGTGTCCGTTACCACATCATCCGTGGTGCTTTGGACACGACGGGGGTGCAAAAACGCAACCAGGCCCGTTCCAAGTACGGGGCCAAACGTTCTAAGAAGAAGTAAATCCTAAGGTCAGGGGACACACCGAATCAGAGGCCAGAGGCCAGAGGTCGAAGGAATGTCCCCGCTAGAGGTATTTTAGGCGTAAAGGGGGGAAATAATTTGCCGCGTAAGGGTTATATTGCCAAACGCGAAGCTCTGCCGGATCCGATCCATAAGAACAGAGTAGTCGCTAAGTTTGTTAACCAGATCATGCTAGACGGTAAGAAAGGCCTGGCAGAATCGATTTGTTATAACGCTTTCAACATTATTCAGGAAAAGACCGGAAGAGATCCCGTCGAGGTGTTTGAAACGGCACTGAAGAATGTCATGCCGGTGTTGGAAGTAAAGGCTCGCCGGGTTGGAGGGGCGAACTACCAAGTTCCGATCGAGGTGAGACCCGAGAGGCGTCAAACACTGGGTCTGCGCTGGTTAGTGTCGTACTCCCGCAAGCGCAGTGAAAAGACCATGGAAGAAAAGATCGCTGCAGAATTATTGGATGCAGCCAATAATACAGGCGGGTCTGTGAAGAAAAAGGAAGATACGCATAAAATGGCCGAAGCCAATAAGGCATTTGCGCATTACCGCTGGTAATTGGACGGGGGTAATGACTTTGGCAGAAAGGGGGATTATCAGTGGCAAGGCAATTTCCATTAGGGAGGACTCGCAATATCGGCATTATGGCTCACATCGACGCAGGCAAAACGACGACGACGGAGCGTATTCTCTTCTATACCGGTCGTGTGCATAAGATTGGGGAAGTTCACGACGGCGCCGCTACCATGGATTGGATGGTGCAGGAGCAGGAGCGTGGCATTACGATCACCTCAGCAGCCACAACATGCGAATGGAAAAACCACCGGATAAACATCATAGACACACCAGGGCACGTTGACTTCACTGTAGAGGTTGAGCGTTCTTTGCGCGTGTTGGACGGCGCAGTGGCCGTATTCTGTTCTGTTGGCGGGGTAGAGCCCCAGTCGGAGACGGTTTGGCGTCAAGCGGACAAGTACGGGGTTCCGCGTATCGCTTATATCAACAAGATGGACCGGATGGGTGCCGATTTCTTCCGAGGAGTCTCTATGATTGCTGACCGGTTAGGTGCGAATCCTGTACCGATTCAGATTCCAATTGGAATCGAAGATTCTTTTAAAGGAATCGTGGATCTGGTTGCGATGAAATCGATCATCTATACCGATGATCTGGGCACCACCAGTGACATCGCCGATATCCCCGGAGACTTAGTCGAACTAGCCAACGAGTATCGTGAGAAGTTAGTCGAGGCCGTGGCTGAGACTAATGAAGAACTCATGATGAAGTATCTTGAAGGTGAAGAACTGACGGAGAAAGAGATCCATGACGGTATTCGGCACGGTACGATTGCGTTGAAGTTTATCCCGGTACTTTGCGGTTCTTCGTTCAAGAACAAAGGGGTACAACCGTTGTTGGACGCGGTTGTCGAGTATATGCCTTCCCCACTTGATGTGCCTGCTATTAATGGGGTGCATCCGGAGACGGGTGAAGAGGATCAAAGGCATGCTGACGATAGTGAACCTTTCTCCGCCTTAGCCTTTAAGATCATGGCTGACCCCTATGTGGGTAAATTGGCATTTTTCCGGGTTTATTCGGGAACTCTGGGTTCTGGCTCCTATGTCTACAATTCCACCAAAGGCAAGCGGGAACGCATCGGGCGCATGCTGCAGATGCACGCCAATCACCGGGAGGAAATCCCGGAAGTGCGTTCAGGGGACATCGCAGCGGCGGTTGGCTTGAAAGATACCACAACCGGAGACACACTTTGCGATGAGAAGAGTCCTATCATTCTCGAATCGATGCAATTTCCTGATCCTGTTATTTCTGTCGCGATTGAACCGAAAACTAAAGCAGACCAGGAAAAGATGGGTGGAGCATTAGCCCGCTTAGCGGAAGAAGATCCGACATTCAAGATGCATACGGATACTGAAACAGGACAGACGATTATTGAGGGAATGGGTGAATTGCATCTTGAAATTATTGTTGACCGCCTGCAGCGTGAGTTCAAAGTGGAATGTAACGTTGGGCGTCCGCAAGTAGCCTACAAAGAAACGATTCGGAGAACCGTTAAATCTGAAGGAAAGTTCGTTAGGCAATCCGGCGGGCGCGGACAATACGGTCACTGCTGGATTGAGCTTGAACCCCTTGAGCCGGGAAGTGGTTTTGAATTTGTCAATAAGATTGTGGGCGGTGTTATTCCGAGGGAGTATATTGCTCCGATCGGTGCTGGCATTGAGGAAGCGCTGCAAAACGGTGTTTTGGCAGGCTATCCGGTTCTTGATGTGAGGGCTACCGTCTATGATGGATCCTATCATGATGTTGACTCTTCGGAGATGGCTTTTAAGATTGCAGGTTCGATGGCATTCAAGGCCGG
This sequence comes from Bacillota bacterium, assembly GCA_021811425.1. Taxonomy (GTDB): domain Bacteria; phylum Bacillota; class Desulfitobacteriia; order Desulfitobacteriales; family Desulfitobacteriaceae; genus JAJZPA01. Next base: position 23,721 of record JAJZPA010000010.1, read on the forward strand.
TGCTCTTAAAGCCGATCCAGCGATTCTTGAGCCGGTAATGAAGGTCGAAGTCACAGTTCCCGAGGAATATATGGGAGATGTCATCGGTGATATGAACGCACGTCGTGGACGGATTGAAGGCATGGAGGCCCGGGCAGGTGCCCAGGTTGTACGCGGATTTGTGCCGTTGTCTGAGATGTTCGGTTATGCAACCGACCTGCGTTCCCGAACTCAGGGCCGAGGTACCTATGTGATGATGTTTGATCATTATGAAGAGGTTCCTCGCAACATTGCTGAAGGGATTATTTCCAAACGTCAAGGGGCGTAACTCGAAGTTCGATGCTTGACGTTCGAAGTTCGAGTTTAGATCTTTCCTTACCTTAATTTTTATAAAGGAGTGAAAAACTCAAATGGCAAAACAAAAGTACGAGCGTACAAAACCCCACGTTAATGTCGGCACCATTGGTCACGTTGACCATGGCAAGACGACGACCACGGCGGCTATCACCGTAGTGCTCTCCAAGTCCGGCGGTGCTGTTGCGACCGCATTTGATCAAATCGACAAGGCTCCCGAAGAAAGGGAGCGCGGGATCACGATTTCTACTGCTCACGTGGAATATGAGACGGCTACCCGTCACTACGCCCACGTTGACTGCCCAGGCCACGCCGACTACATTAAGAACATGATTACAGGTGCGGCTCAGATGGACGGTGCGATTCTGGTTGTGTCTGCAGCGGACGGCCCGATGCCGCAAACCCGCGAGCACATTCTCCTGGCTCGTCAGGTCGGTGTTCCCTATATTGTGGTTTGGCTCAACAAGGCTGACATGGTAGATGATCCGGAACTGATGGAACTGGTTGAAATGGAAATCCGCGAACTTTTGAGTGAGTATGAGTTCCCTGGTGATGATATTCCCATCATTCCTGGTTCCGGCCTCAAGGCTTTGGAATGTGGCTGCGGCAAGCGGGAATGCGAATGGTGTGGCAAGATTTGGAACCTGGTGGACGCTGTCGATTCCTATGTTCCGACGCCTAAGCGTGATACCGACAAGCCGTTCTTGATGCCTGTTGAAGACGTATTTACGATTACTGGTCGTGGTACAGTGGCCACTGGCCGTGTCGAGCGTGGAATGGTTAAGGTTGGCGACGAAGTTGAGATCGTCGGTTTGACGGATGCGCCCCGGAAGACGGTTGTAACGGGTGTAGAAATGTTCCGCAAGTTGCTCGATCAAGCTCAAGCTGGGGACAACATCGGCGCACTGCTCCGCGGTGTTGAGCGCAAGGATGTCGAGCGCGGACAAGTTCTGGCTAAGCCGGGTAGCATCAAGCCGCACACTAAGTTCACGGCTGAAGTGTACGTCTTGAGCAAGGAAGAAGGCGGTCGCCATACTCCGTTCTTCAACAACTACCGGCCACAGTTTTATTTCCGGACAACCGATGTGACGGGTGTCATTACCCTTCCCGAAGGAACCGAAATGGTTATGCCTGGTGACCGGGTTACGATCAATGTAGAATTGATTACCCCGATCGCTATGGAAGAAGGCCTCCGTTTCGCGATCCGTGAAGGTGGTCGTACGGTAGGTGCGGGTGTCGTGGCGAGCGTCATTGCGTAATAAGGTCAGGGGACACACCGGAATCAGAAGTCAGAAGTCAGAAGTCAGAAGCCAGAAGCCAGAATCAAAGAACCGTATCTGAAATATCCGATAGAAGTTCTTGGTTCGAACTTCGTGCCTCAAACTTCGATTCTGGGTCGGAGGAATGTCCTCCTTGAAAGGTGGATATGGCTGGTCTGGCCAGCCATATCCCGTTTGGTATTTGACATGCTGCTCCCGGAAGAAAAGCCCGAAACATGAGGCTTTTGGGTCGGTCGAAGCGTAGAAGGTTGCCGTCAAAGGTGACTCCGCCGCTTGTCGGGTAATTTCTACGCCATTTGCCTAATGAAGGCTATAAGGAGGTTGCAAAAGGATGAGTCAAAAGATTCGGATTCGCTTAAAAGCGTTCGATCATAAAGTGCTTGATCAGTCAGCGACAAAGATTGTGGAGACCGCTAAACGAACAGGGGCCCAAGTCAGCGGACCTATTCCCTTGCCCACTGAAAAGAGCATTTATACTATTTTACGTTCCCCTCATGTGAATAAGGATTCCCGTGAGCAGTTTGAGATGCGCACGCACAAACGCTTGATTGACATTCTGGAACCCACGTCAAAGACGGTGGATTCGCTCATGCGTCTGGATTTGCCAGCCGGTGTTGATATCGAGATTAAGCTTTAATCAAATAAAATGCTGGCGAAGTTATTCTTTTTGTGATAAAATAATTTTGTTTGTGGCGCGAAACGCCCGGCGGCGTGGAGTGCAAAAATATAGCAAACGCTCTCGTGCTCCGGAACACTCGGTGCACTTCAAAGCGTTTAGGAGGTGGCATTCGTGTCAAAAGGAATCTTGGGCAAAAAAGCCGGCATGACTCAGGTGTTTACGGAGGATGGCAAGCTCATTCCCGTGACGGTGGTTGAGGCTGGCCCCTGCTATGTCGTGCAGAAGAAAACGACACATACGGATGGTTACAATGCGATTCAGGTTGGATTTTCTTTCAAGCGGGAGACCTTGGCCAACAAGCCTGAGAAAGGTCACTTTCAAAAGGCTTCTCTCAAGCCGTTACGGTTTATTCGTGAGTTTAGGATGGACGATGTTGATGCCTATCAAGTTGGCCAGGAAATCAAAGCGGATGTGTTTACGGCAGGGGATTACGTTGATGTGGTTGGAATCTCCAAGGGTAAAGGCTTTGAAGGCATGATTAAGCGCCATGGCGCACGGCGTGGACCCATGAAACACGGTTCAAAGTACCATCGTCGGACAGGTTCCCTTGGCGCGAAAGGCCCGGCTCGTGTATTTAAGGGGCGGAAACTACCCGGACGTAGCGGTGGTGAGCGCGTGACGGTGCAGAACCTCGAAGTGGTTCGGGTTGATGCGGATAGAAACATGATCCTAGTAAAAGGGGCTGTCCCCGGTGCCAGAAAAGGATTGCTCATTCTGAAGCCTTCCGTCAAGGCGAAATAAGGCGAGAGAAAGGAGGAATAAGCAATGCCGAAAGTACAAGTGCTCAACATGCAAGGTGCTCCGGTAGGAGAGATGGAATTGAGTGAAGATGTGTTTGGAATTAAACCGAATACACATGTCCTACATTCTGCAGTAGTAGGCCAGCTGGCCAGCCGTCGGCGTGGAACCCAATCAACGCTACTTCGCGGCGAGGTGCGTGGCGGGGGTCGCAAGCCGTGGCGGCAAAAGGGAACCGGTCGCGCTCGGGCAGGAAGCAGTCGCTCTCCGGTATGGAGAGGTGGCGGTGTTGTTTTTGGCCCTAAGCCGCGTCAGTATGGATTTAACCTGCCCAAGAAGGTTCGTCGCTTAGCTTTGCGCTCGGCTCTCTCAGCGAAAGTTCAGGTGGAAAATCTGATCGTGTTGGATGATCTTCAGCTATCCGAGGCCAAGACTCGCGAGATGGTCAAGGTCTTAACAGCCCTGAATATCGGCAAAAAGGCTCTGGTAGTGACTGCTGAAACGGATGAAAGCGTGCAAAGAGCGGCGCGGAATATCGCGGGAGTAAAGGCAATGGCTATTGAAGGCCTGAACGTAGTCGATCTGCTTTATCACGATGTACTGGTGCTAACCAAAGAGGCCGTAACTAAAGCGGAGGAGGTGTTTGCGTAATGCGCGATGCTCGTGATGTCCTCCAACGTCCGGTCATTTCCGAGAAGTCGGTGGCTTTGGCCGAAGAAAGCAAATACTCGTTTTGGGTGGCCACTGCAGCCAATAAGATTGAAATTAAGTATGCGATTGAACAAATGTTCAAAGTTCATGTGGTTGAAGTCCACACCATGAACGTAAAAGGTAAAATGAAGCGCGTCGGTCGTCACGTTGGTAAAAGGCCTGACCGCAAGAAAGCGATCGTTACCTTGCGGGCGGGAGACAAAATCGAAGGCTACGCTGGCCTCTAAGTCTGAAGTAAAGGAGGTAAACCTATGCCGGTTAAAGCATTTAAACCGACCTCGCCTGGACGCCGCCAGATGACGGTATCCACGTTCGAGGAGATCACGAAAGTTGAGCCAGAGCGCGCACTGACAGCGCCTTTGCGTAAGAATGCCGGACGTAATAACGACGGACGGCTGACGGTTCGTCACAAGGGAGGCGGTCATAAGCGTCTCTTTCGAGTGATTGATTTCAAACGAAATAAGGATAGTGTTCCTGCCAAGGTGGCTGCGATCGAATATGATCCCAATCGCTCAGCCAATATCGCGCTGCTTCATTATCTGGATGGTCATAAAACCTATATTTTGGCCCCTAATGGCTTAAAGATCGGTTCGATGGTGGTATCCGGTGCGGATGCCGACATCAAGGTGGGCAATGCATTGCCGCTACGCAACATTCCGGTCGGTACCCTCATCCATAACATTGAGATGAAGCCTGGCAAGGGAGCGCAGCTCGTCCGTACAGCTGGAGGCTCGGCTCAATTGATGGCCAAAGAAGGAGCCTATGCGACGCTGCGTCTTCCTTCCGGAGAGATGCGTCTTGTTCATCTGGATTGCCGCGCGACCATTGGCCAAGTGGGTAATTTGGAACATGAGAACCTCCATTTTGGTAAAGCGGGCCGTAGCCGTTGGCTCGGGGTGCGCCCAACGGTGCGCGGTTCAGTGATGAATCCGGTGGATCACCCGCACGGCGGCGGCGAAGGACGTAACCCGATTGGCCGCAACCCGGTCACGCCTTGGGGCAAACCGGCTCTTGGGGCGAAGACACGTAAGAAGAAGAATCCCAGCAACCGGTTCATCGTTAAACGCCGGAGTAAATAACAGAGGCCGGAGGCCAGAGGCCAGAGGAATGTCCCCATTGAAAGTGTTTGGGTGAAAGGAGGCCTAGGAATGAGTCGATCTCTGAAAAAGGGACCCTATGTTCAAGCCCGTCTCTTAGAGCGGGTTGAAGCCATGAATAATTCTGGCGAAAAGCGCGTCTTAAAGACGTGGTCACGCCGTTCGACGGTTTTTCCCCAGATGGTAGGACATACCATCGCGGTTCATGACGGGCGCAAGCATGTCCCAGTGTATGTTACAGAGGATATGGTCGGCCACAAGTTTGGTGAGTTTGCGCCGACCCGTACCTTTAAAGGACATGCGGGCAGTGAGAAGTCTAGCGGGTTGCGCTAACAGGAGGAGGTATTGAAATGCAAGCAAAAGCGATTGCCAGATATGTGCGGATCTCTCCTCGTAAAGTGCGCCAAGTCGTTGATCTCATCCGCGGCAAGCATGTGAGCGAGGCCATGGCCATCTTGCGATTTACACCGAAAGGCTCTACAGAACCTGTGACGAAAGTGCTTAAATCAGCGGTTGCTAATGCAGAACACAACCTGGAGCTAAGTGCCGATGACCTTTATGTCACAGCAGTCTATGTTGATCAAGGGCCGACGTTAAAGCGTATTAAGCCCCGCGCCATGGGACGAGCGGATCAGATCCGGAAACGGACGAGCCATATCACTGTGGTTGTCGGCGAAAAGAAGGAGGGCTAATCGGTGGGTCAAAAAGTTAATCCTAAAGGCCTTCGCGTCGGAATTATCCGTGATTGGGAAGGTCATTGGTATGCAGATAAGAACTATTCGGAGCTTCTGCATGAGGATTTGCGGATCCGGAAATTTGTCAAGAAGAAACTGGCGCAGGCTGGGGTGCCCAAAGTAGAGATCGAACGGGCGGCTAATCGGCTGAAAGTTTCCGTGCACGCGGCAAAACCGGGGATTGTTATTGGCCGTGGCGGCGTGGAAGTTGAGAACCTGCGCAAACAACTGGAAGCTCTGACAGGTAAACAAGTTGCGGTCAATATCGTGGAAATCAAGAAGCCGGAATTGGACGCTCAGCTTGTGGCTGAAAACGTGGCCCAACAGCTGGAGAAACGGACTTCCTTCCGGAGGGCTATGAAACAAACGGTAGGCCGGACGATGCGTCAGGGAGCCCAGGGGATCAAGATTTCTTGCGCTGGACGCTTGGGCGGAGCGGAAATCGCGCGTACCGAGTGGTATAACGAAGGCAAAGTACCCCTCCATACACTGCGTGCCGATATTGACTATGGCTTTGCCGAAGCCAATACGACGTATGGTAAGATCGGGGTCAAAGTCTGGATCTACAAAGGAGAAATTCTTCCCGCCAAGAAGGTTACTCAGGTGGAAGGAGGAAAATAGATGCTAGTCCCAACCAGAGTAAAACATCGGAAACAACACCGGGGCCGGATGTCGGGCAAGGCAACCCGTGGCAATACCGTGACGTTTGGCGAATACGGCTTAGTCGCTTTGGAACCCGCCTGGATTACGAACCGACAGATTGAAGCTGCCCGTATTGCGATGACACGTTACATCAAACGTGGCGGCCAAGTGTGGATTAAGATCTTTCCGGATAAGCCGATTACTGCGAAGCCGGCTGAGACCCGTATGGGAAGCGGCAAGGGTGCGCCGGAATACTGGGTGGCTGTAGTAAAGCCTGGCCGGGTTATGTTCGAACTGGCCGGGGTAACTGAAGAAATTGCCCTTGAGGCTTTGCGTTTAGCGACCCACAAGCTTCCTGTGAAATGCAAGGTTGTGCGCCGGGTCGAACTCGAAGGAGGTGGCGCAAATGAAGAGTAAAGACATCCGCGATATGACCGATGAGGAAGTTTTGAAGCAGATTGACGAACTAAAGACAGAACTGTTCAATTTGCGTTTTCAATTAGCTACGGGGCAGCTAGAAAATGCCATGCGCATTCGAGACGTGCGTAAAGGAATTGCCCGTGGCAAAACAATTCTCCGTGAGCGCGAGTTGAAGATTGAGCGTGCTTAATCGACGGAAAGGAGACTTCGCTGTGGAAAGAGCCCAACGCAAGGTACGCATTGGCAAAGTTGTCAGCGACAAGATGGACAAGACCGTGGTTGTGGCCGTTGAGACCAAGGAACGGCACCCGATCTATAAACGGACAATGACATTGACTAAGAAGTTCAAAGCTCATGATGAGAATAACGAAGCCCGTATAGGCGATACAGTTGTCATCATGGAAACCCGTCCGCTGAGTAAAGAAAAAAGGTGGCGTGTTGTTGAGATTACCGAACGAGCGGTTGTTCTCTAACACTCCGGACGTCAATCGAAAGGAGGTTTTTAAGGATGATCCAAGTCCAGTCAACGCTCAGGGTCGGCGATAATACGGGTGCTAAGAAACTTATGTGCATTCGTGTTTTGGGCGGATCGAGGCGTCGCTATGCGTCGATCGGCGATATCATCGTCGCTTCGGTTAAAGAGGCAACACCAGGAGGCGTTGTCAAAAAGGGAGACGTCGTCAAGGCAGTCGTCGTGCGTACCTCCAAGGAAATTAAACGGCCTGACGGTTCTTATATTCGTTTCAGCGAAAACGCTGCAGTTATCATTAAAGACGATAAAAGCCCAAGGGGCACACGGATTTTTGGACCCGTGGCACGGGAACTGCGGGATCGTGATTTCATGAAAATCATTTCTCTGGCCCCCGAAGTGATCTAAGCGTGCATGGCACTGGAGGTGAAGAAAGTGGCTGCTGAGAGGCAAAAAATACACGTCAGAAAAGGCGACCTGGTGATGGTGATCACGGGTAAGGACTCCGGCAAAAAGGGCAAGGTATTGCAAGTCCTTCCGAAGAAAGGCCGCGTGGTTGTGGAGAAGGTGAATGTTGTCAAGCGTCATACGAAGCCTTCCCAAAGCATGCCGCAAGGCGGAATTATCGAGAAGGAAGCTCCAATCGCCAGTTCCAACGTCATGCTTTATTGCTCGGAGTGCAACTCCGTGACGCGGTTGAGCGTGAAGATGACAGAGGCTGGCAAGGTTCGCGTTTGTAAGATGTGCGGTGTAAACCTGCCTGACACCAAGTAACGAAGGGAGGGACCAAAGTGGCTCGCCAAAAAGAAAGGTTTGTTAAGGAGATTGCTCCTGCTTTACAGCAGAAGTTTGCTTATAGAAACGTAATGCAAATTCCGAAGCTGGAAAAGATCGTTATCAATATAGGCATGGGGGAAGCGGTCAGTAATTCCAAGGCGATTGACGCCGGTGTAGGAGATCTGATGAAGATCACTGGCCAGCGGCCTGTTGTTACGCGTGCGAAGAAATCCATTGCTGCGTTTAAACTGCGTACAGGGATGCCGATTGGCGCGAAAGTCACCCTGCGCGGAGAGCGGATGTACGAATTTATGGATCGTCTCATGAATGTGGCGTTGCCGCGTGTGCGCGATTTCCGCGGTGTTTCCGGAAAATCCTTTGATGGCAGGGGGAACTACACCCTAGGACTCAGAGAGCAAATCATTTTCCCTGAAATCGAATATGACAAGATTGATAAGATCCGGGGCATGGATGTCGTTTTCGTAACCACGGCAAAGACGGACGAGGAAGCGAAAGAACTGCTTCGCCAGTTCGGAATGCCGTTCCGCGACTAATAATGTCAGGGGACACACCTCCTCACTTAGATGAACAAGGTCAGGGGACACACCTCCTCAGTAAGAATTAAATTGAGCGGTTCGGAGGAATGTCCCCATTGAAAAGTGTACGGAGGAATGTCCCCATTGAAAAGGAGGGTCCAAAGCGTGGCTAAGAAGTCAATGATTGTCCGCCAAGCAAAATCGCCCACTTTTACAGTGCGTGCGCATAACCGCTGCAAAATCTGTGGCCGTCCCCATGCTTACATGCGGAAGTTTGGGATGTGTCGGATTTGCTTCCGGGAATTGGCCTATAAAGGCGAACTTCCTGGGGTAACCAAGGCTAGCTGGTAGAACACGGTTAGGAAGGGGGAAGATTATAGTGTCAATGTCTGATCCGATTGCTGATTTTCTTACTCGCATTCGTAATGCGGGCATGGTCTATCACGACAAGGTCGAGATTCCGGCCTCCCGTGTTAAAAAGGATATGGCTGAATTGCTGAAAGCCGAAGGCTTCATCAAGGATGTCGAGACGATTAAGGACGACAAGCAGGGTGTCATACGACTCTACCTGAAATACGGTCCCAACAGGGAGCGTGTCATCACAGGGTTGAAGCGTATCAGCCGCCCGGGCCTGAGGGTCTATGCCAAGAAAGACGAGATTCCGAAGGTGTTAGGTGGCCTGGGTATAGCGGTCATTTCCACCTCCAAGGGAATCATGACCGACAAACAAGCGCGCAAAGAAGGGCTTGGCGGAGAAGTGGTTTGCTATATTTGGTAAGAGAGACAACGGAGGTGCAGTGAATGTCCAGGATTGGCAAGCTGCCCATTGGTGTTCCCAGTGGCGTAGAGGTCAAAATAGAGGGCAATGTGGTTTCGGTGCGCGGCCCCAAAGGGATGCTTCAGCGGGAAATGCACCCAGCCATTCATATTGCCTTGGAAAACGACAAAGTGCTGGTGACGCGCTCAAGCGACGAGCCGCTCGACCGTTCCTTGCATGGGTTGACTCGTACGCTGGTTGCGAACATGGTGCAAGGGGTGACCACGGGATTTACGAAAGGGCTTGAGCTAGTCGGGGTGGGCTACAGGGCTTCTAAGCAAGGGAACAAATTGGTTCTCTCAGTCGGCAAATCCCATCCCGTGGAACTGATACCGTATGAAGGGATCGAAGTCGAAGTCCCAGTACCCACGAAGATCTTGGTTAAGGGTATGGACAAGGAAAAGGTTGGAGCCTTTGCTGCGGTCGTTCGAGCCCAGCGCGAGCCAGAGCCTTACAAGGGTAAAGGTATCAAATATGAGAACGAAGTGATTCGCCGTAAAGTGGGTAAGACAGGCGGCAAAAAAGGCGGTAAGAAGTAAGGTATAAAGGGTAAGGGCCAAATCTCTTGCCGGTGGAAAGGAGCGAATTTCGTTGAAGAAGACCATTGATCGCCAAGCAATTCGCAGGCATAATCATAAGCGTGTCCGGAAAAGCGTTTTTGGGACGGATAAGCGTCCGCGTTTGGCGGTGTTTCGCAGTCTGAACCATATGTACGCTCAAGTCATTAATGACGAACTCGGGGTAACGCTAGCCACAGCTTCCTCCCTTGACCCTGAATTTAAAGCGTCTGAGCTTGCCGGGGGCAATATCGATGGAGCACAGAAGGTTGGCGAACTGGTCGCCAAACGGGCGTTGGCTAAAGGGATTACTCAGGTCGTATTTGACCGCGGAGGATATGTTTATCATGGTCGGGTGGCCGCAGTAGCACAAGCGGCACGCGAGGCCGGGCTGGCATTCTAGGACAGGGCAAAGGAGGGAAAATCATTGGCGAAGATCGATGCGAGCAAGCTGGAATTGACAGAGAAAGTAGTGCATATCGCTCGGGTGGCAAAGGTCGTCAAAGGCGGTCGCCGCTTTAGCTTCAGTGCCCTGGTTGTCGTCGGCGACGGGCAAGGCCATATTGGTGCCGGGCTCGGCAAAGCGGGCGAAGTACCTGAAGCGATTCGTAAAGGGATTGAAGACGCGAAGAAAAAGTTGATTGCTGTTCCGCTCAAAGGAACCACAATTCCCCACTCAATTCTCGGGGTGTTCGGAGCCGGCCAAGTTCTTTTGAAACCCGCTGCGCCTGGTACAGGCGTTATCGCAGGGGGCGCAGTCCGTGCGGTACTTGAGGCCGCAGGAATCCATGATATTTTGACCAAATCACTGGGTTCTGCGAATCCGCACAACATGGTGAATGCCACCATGGCAGGCCTCACGTCTTTGAAACGTGCAGAAGACGTAGCCAAACTCCGTGGCAAGACGGTTGAAGAGATTCTGGGTTAGGAGGGTTGACCGTGAAAATCAAAGTCACACTGGTAAAAAGCCCGATCAGCCATCCAGAGCAACAGCGGAAGGTACTGCAGTCCCTGGGTCTGGGCAAGATCGGCTCCAGCGCCGTTCATCATGATTCGCCTGCCATTCAAGGCATGATTCGCAAGTGCGACCATTTAGTTTTGGTAGAAAATGTCGCTGAATAAGGGAGGTGTCTGCAAGCATGAAACTCCATGAACTGAAGCCCGCACCGGGAGCGACCCATGCACCCAAGCGTTTGGGCCGGGGAATTGGCTCGGGAACCGGCAAGACCAGCGGAAAAGGGCATAAGGGACAAAAAGCCCGTTCGGGCGGCGGCGTACGTCCTGGTTTTGAAGGCGGCCAACAGCCGCTTTATCGTCGCTTGCCGAAACGCGGATTTACCAACATTTTTAAGAAAGAGTACACCGTGATCAATGTCGGTGATCTAGAAAGCCGCTTTGAAAGCGGTACAGAGGTTACCATTGAATCCCTCTTCGAGGTCGGTTTGATTAAAGCCGTCAAGTATGGTGTGAAGATTTTAGGAACAGGAGAACTGACCAAGGCCTTGACCGTTAAAGTTGACAAGGTCAGCGGGGCTGCCAAAGATAAGATTGAGGCGGCCGGCGGAAAAGTCGAGGTGGAATGAGATGATTCTAGATTCCCTGAAGAATGCTTGGAAGGTCGCGGATCTCAGGAAGAAAATCGGTTTCACCTTGCTCATGTTTCTGATCTTCCGCATAGGTGCTCATATCCCAATTCCGTTTGTGAACCATAACGTGTTGCGCGACATGCTCGGCAGCGGTAGCATTTTCGATTTTTTCGATACGATATCAGGTGGTTCCTTTAAACGAATGACAGTGTTTGCCTTAAACATTACTCCTTATATTACCGCCTCTATTATCCTGCAGCTTTTGACGATCGTTATTCCTTCCCTGGAGCGTCTGGCGAAGGAAGGAGATTATGGCAGGAAGAAGATCACGCAGTATACTCGTTATGGGACGGTCATTCTGGGGTTTGTACAGGGTCTTGGCCTGACACTTGGCATCCGCAATGCATTGCTTATTCAGAGTGAAGCCTGGAGGTGGCCGACGTATTTATTGATTACAGTAGTATTAACTGCAGGTACTGCCTTCTTGATGTGGCTCGGTGAGGCTATAACAGAGAAGGGAATAGGGAACGGGATTTCACTGATCATTTTTGCTGGGATTGTCTCTCGTGTTCCAGATGGA
>JAJZPA010000171.1 GCA_021811425.1 Bacillota bacterium
TTATTTTCTTACTTTCTTGCCCCTGCCTCACTTGTTTGCCCCACATTCAATAATGTTGTATAATTTTGAGTTAAAATGATTAAACTAGATTCATCCACCAGAAAAGGAGGTGGACGTGAATGTATGAGTTTTTCATAACGATGGTAGTAATAACCGTCGCCATCCTCAAGCTATCAAATTAGACTTGATTAAGCTGGCGAGAACCTAATTTCCTTAAATGGAAAAAGAGGTTCTTGCAAAGAAACCAAATATAAAAATCTCAGAACCAAACAGCATAAACGAGCTGTTTTTTATTTTGCCTTCTTCCCCTTCTTCTTGCCCTTCTCAGGCTTAGGCTTGACCTCATACCTCCGCCCGGTCCACCAAGACCAGAAGGTGGCGCTATCGCATCGTATCAATTCAATCGGACTCAACTTAATCACCCCAATGCAAAAGCCGCCCTTACGGACGGCTTCCTTAAATTCCTTCCTTACTATTAGGTGGCAATCGTAAGACAAAACCTAAAAAAATGCTGTCTGCACCGGCCGCTTGAACACGATCCCCTGCTCTGTGAGATCCGCAACCAAATCATAAATCTTATCCTCCGCCCTTTTCACTAACACCTGAACCGTGCCTTTCTTCATCCTCATCAGCCTGGCTGCATTTCCAAAGGAATAGCCGTTACCCCTTACGAGTATGTATGCCTCTCGTTCTTTTGCACTGAGTAATTTAAGAACTATATCTAAATCATCCAACGCCTTTCGGATGTCCGGACTGATTTCAGTGATCGAAATCCGCTGAAGAGCTGCTGCTCTGATGAACGTGAAACTCTGTGGATCCATTGGAACCTCTCTCTTGATACCGCTTCTCCTGGTAATGGCCCTACGATTATCCGGGTGCTTTCCTTTTTCCATGTACTCTATCGCAAATTCCAGGCTGTCAATGCAACTACCAAGGATGCATCTTTCGTCTTCATCGGTGGCTTTCATTCTTGACTTAGTAATACTTCTCAGGGTGTTTCTATATTCTTTAATCAAGTACTTCATATTGCCACCCCGATCAAAATTATCGTAATATTGCACTGACAAGCTAATTACCTAACCCCGATGGGGGTTTCTTTTTTTATGTTCATCCTATTCCTTCAACAACTCGTCAATCCAGGTGCCCCAGTCTTTTTCGATGAGGGTGGATCCGCGTAGATGATGTTGTATCTCACTTCTTCTCGCCCCCAAATATCCTCTCCCAACGGCATTCACCTACATGCGGGTAAGAACACTCAGCCTTATCTTTGCAGTTCATACACTGGCAGGCTTCGCCTTTGCATTTACGACATTTGCATGGCATTTAGCTCTTCGCCTCCATTCTCTCAAATTCCATAACCCATACCCAAGGATTAACGTCCCAGCCATAGCCTCGCTTTGTATAGAGACTATCCCATAATCCAGCAAAAGCAGATTGATTGATTCCCAATCCCCCCATACACGGTTGCTCGTAATAATCGGAGCGTTGATAATCGTATGGGTCTTTAACGCCTTCATCCTTGGCATCCTCTTCCGTTATGTCCTGCAACCGCTCAACACGAACATTGGTAACCTTGAGGAATAACCGAGCGGCCGCTCTTGGCATATGGATTGAGGGAAGCCATCCTGCTTTTTCTATTTCTCCATCCGCTCTGTAGTAGAAATGCATATAATGTCCCTTGGCTGACTCGGCAGGTATTCCACTAAAAGAACGAGGCCCTTGCTGGTGATTGGATGTAACTTCTTCCGGAAAAAAGGATTGCCACGTCTCCCGCACCCAGAGAATGTCGCCGACTTGCCAGGGACATTTAACCTCGGTTGTTGCAGTTCGGTGGTTACTCCCGTCAAGAAAGAATTTCCCATATTCAAAAACCGGACGATATCCAGACCATTCCGGATTAAACCCTGGCAGAAATTTAAACTTAATAACTCGCCTGGTTTTTGTTTTCCGATCATCATAGATCGCCTTCACCATTTCGGTCGAAAAGAGAATCGGTTTTTCACTCATATTCACCACTCCGTTATCCAAACTTCGGTTCTCGGACGCGTCCTATCCAGCCTAAATTCCGGCTGCGGTAGCCTAAGCACCCGGGCATTATCCTCCGCGATTATCCCGGACTTTCTCAGTCCGTCCAGGAGGAATTTGGGCGCATAGTTATCCGGATCGCGGCGCCTGTTGTCCCGAAAATAGTACACCAGTTGCACCTGTGCTTTCTCCACTCGAGGGATCTTCTTGGCCAGCGCCAGGAGTCTGAGATTGTTCGTCATCTCTTGCACCATCCGGTGGCGCTCTGTCCAAAACTTCCGAGACCACTCATTAAGGCTCGGAGGGAGCTCCGGCACACAAATCCAGATACTAAGCGACGAACCCAGATCTACTTTTGCGTCCCATTTGGCGACGTTCATTTCACTGCCCTCAACTTTTCTTCAGCCGCGGCATGCAGCCCTCACAATCATGATGGGTATTGGTATACATCCAATTATCTGCGTTCTTTGCGGCCACCAGGAGGGCACATACCACAAACCCAATCATAATACCCAAAACCAGTCCAAAAGCTATACCAAACATGAGATCCATCACTTTTCTCCTTTCTCGCGTCAGAATGGGATTAATCTCAAAAAACTCGGTTCAACATTCGAAATAGTCCCTCCCTCTGCCATGCCATTTACGCAGCAGTCTTCCAAGCTCCATCTTACTCCCGTTCTGGTGGGCGATCTTTGCTCCGGCAATGCAAAGGCTCAGAAATCTCCGCATTTCGTCACATTGTTGAGGCGAGAATATCTGTATAAAGCGTGTTTTCTCGTCTTTATGCCATCGAGCTTTAAATTGTGGTTCCAGGTTATGTTGTTTTCGCCAATATCGGACGCTCTGAGAGTGTAATCCCACTTGTCTTCCAATCGCACTATCGTTCAGACCTTGGTCGTAGAGGATTTTGACATTTTCCCATGTCTTAGGAGGTATTTTTGATCGTCTGCCCAATTGCTATCACCTCACAGGTAGAAGTCTTCGTATTTGTCGGCCTTTGGCTGTCCTCGTGAATTGGCCGATCCGATATTAGTTGGTCGTCGCTTGTGCCCTTTTTGGCTTTTATTGCGTTCAGACTCTCGTGCTATTACCTGTGCGACGGTTAAAATACCGTTGTCTAACCAATCGAGCATAATTGCTCTCAGGTAATTAAGATTCCTTGCGTTGGCAGCCAAGCACTGTCTAAGCCCCTCAATAACAAGACTATCGGGTTCAGAGCTCTCGCGGGATACAAAGGAATCGCACCAACCGGTAATTGCGTCTGCTTCTCCAGGTGCTAGCATCCGGCCCCAATGCTCTTCGGCCCATGCTACTGCCTGGGTACCGATGGCCTTCGGTTCCTCCGCGGGCTCCTGGTGCTTGTCCACGCCGTCCCCCGGGTCGTCTTCCGTTTCAACTTTTTCTCCGCGCGCGTTGTCGTTGTTGTTAATCAAGTTAAAGGATAAGGAATGTAAGGATAAGGGATCAAGAATGTAAGCCGTACTAGCTCCGGAAATTCCATTACTCGTCAATACCTTTTCACGGCTTTCCACGGTCGAGCCGTGACTTTTCACGGCAGAAGGAGAGGGAATTTCACTAGGCGCTTCTTTTGGGTGCGGCTTCTGGTGTTTAAGGAAGTTTATGATCTGTATGTAATGCTTGTCTCCGACTTCGTAGCGTAGGATGAAGCCGGATTCGTGAAGCTCCTGCAGGAATTGGTCCACATCGCAGTCATCATATGGAAGTATGACTGCTTTGATCTTCTTTGGCCTATCCTCCAAGCGGCCTTCCCTGTCAGCTTGGCCCCAGAGGCCGATGAAAAGAAGGCGGGCCAAAGGATGTAGTTCGGCCAACTCTTCATTATCGAAAAAACTTGGTTTAATGTTACGTGTGCGCGCCATTCGAATCCCTCCAGATTAACCAACATACTTTATCCTGCGCTTATATGCATGCCACGAAGTTGCATTAAATGTTGCCTTATGGTTCGTCCATCGGGCAAAATCCGCTTGATAAGAATCATCCTTATTAAACGGCATGACAAAAGGGGCAATTCTAAGCGACCTCAGCATTTCTACTCGATATAAATCCTCATCCTCCGTGGTATCCCATCCGATCAGAACATAGAATTTTAGGTTCTTGGATTTAATATACTTATTCAGGATTTGAATTCCCCGGAGTACATCTTGTTCGATGTCCATTGAATCCCAGGCAAAGGGTATCCGCGCATCTTTTTTCCGTTTGATTTGAGAGAGTAACTTAGCTTTTGCGTCGTCGATTAAGCGGATATCGAGCCCTTGGGTAATGTCGGTTTTAATCTTGTTTTTAATAAGTTGTTTGGCTATTCTTTCAAAATGTTCGGCATCGGCAGTAAGGTTGTTATCTAGTAAAACTAATGACTTTTGCCCTCTCCAAAACTGGTCGATGTCTGCCACTGGATGAAAGCGTCCTTCTTTACGCGGTACTATGCAAAATCCGCAATTGCGGATACACCCTCGGGAAGTAAAACCCATTGCGTAATTAATGTTGTACAAAGAATAATCAGGATATTGATTCTCTATTTCATCTGGTAACTTTACTTCTAAATCGTAACCGCTACCACCGCGAATGATCTCGCATCCCGGCCAGTATTGGTAATCCGGCGAGAACTTAAATATCTTGGAGGCGTAGACTAAATCCGTGTCGTCTTTATCAAAGAGTGGATCATAGAGTTTTACCTCATCCTCTCGGGTTTTATGCCAAGCTGAGAGCTTCATTAAAGCAAGGTTTGGAATTTTGGAATCTACATCGATTAGTCCAAGTTTCATGGACACCTCCATCTAATAAACATTTAAGATTTCCTCCGAATCCGGGCTCACCCAAATCTCCTCTGCACTCATTTCCCATGTAATTCCGGCTGAAGCCACCAATAACGCATAAAGAACAACTTTCGCCATTGCTTTTGCGGCCGGCGGCGGCACCGCATTCCCAATTGCTTCCCTCCAACGTGCATCAGAGTTTCCAGCAAGTTTAAGTGGTTGTCCATTGATCATAATCGGGAATCCTTGTAGTGCTGCTAATTCCACTGTTGTCAGTGGTCTGTGCCAAGTACCATCGAGCGCGATAATGACGGGTGGGGGATCCAGAGTTTCGTTATCCTTGAGGATTCTCGGGTCCGCTACAGCCGCGCTGCCAGAATGAATGTCGTCTGAGCCTGTAACAGTTTTCCCTGGCTCATCCCAGGATTGAACTCCCATGACCTCATTTCTGGCTGAACAACCGAAACGTGGATCCGCTATGCTTATCGCTCCGTTATTTGGCCGTAGGGCCCCAGTAACCGTGCTCGCTTCCTCTTCCCAATTCCTTACCTGGTAGATGGCCGTGTGGGTGCTTGGTTTGAATCCGGTTCGCGGGTCCGATATGGATTGCGCGCCGCTGCCAATAGTGTCTTCACCGGTGATTGTAAATGCAGCCTCATCCCATGGTCTAACCAGATAGGAATTATTACGGCGGTTACTTCGTTCATTCAATCTTGGATCTGATATCGCCGGGACCCCGCTGCCGAATCTGGTTCCCGTCACGGTGTTTGCGGGCTCATTCCACTTAACGACTTGATAGACAGCCGCATGACGACTTTCTCGGAGTTTTAAACGCGGATCCGCGACGGCGGCCGCGGTGCTGCCATTTATGCACATATTTCCGGTTACCGTGCCGGCTGGTTTTCTCCACCAATCCATAACGCCCATATGGCCTGCGTATTGAGGTAAATATTTAAGACGGTATTGTTCGGGCTCAATATGCTCCAGGTCGCGCCAATCGCCACCGGCCGGAATAAGAGCTAATCTTACCCATGTTTTCCATTGGAGCCTCGGCAATCGGTGCATTGGCCCCATACTTGGATCATCGGGTAGCGGCAGCGGCCCCAAAACCTCTCCGATAGTCTTTACCCTATGTTTGATCGGTTGATAAATAAATGGCATCATTTTGGTTGGATTTCGAGCTATTAGGAGATATCGCTTTCGGTGTTGCGCCAGAGCCCCAATTTCCCCGCAGTCGTGGTCTCGATCATCTGTGACATACCCGTAGGACTGGAGCATTCCTTTGACTGTGTTTAGCAGGCTCTTGCCTCTGCTTTTGATCCGGGGTACGTTCTCGAGGAGAAAAACAGCGGGCAGATTGTCCCGAAATGCTTCGAGTGTCAAGAATATTCCCCGGACCACAAGGCGATTAAGCGCCTTGTATTTCTCTGTCTCTGCGGATTTCTGAGGAAGTAGCCCGCTAAAACCCTTGCAGGGTGGTGAGAGAAAAACCACGTCCGGATATTCTCCGCCGGTGGCCGCTTTAATATCAGCCGGACCAACTTCTTTCCATGTTGGCCAAGGCTCATATCCATGAAAGGCTATATAGTCACGACGTTCAAACAGATCCATGCATACAGCCTTGGCTCCTGTAAGGTTACCGAAGTCCTCACAGGCTTTTGGGTCAACATCGATGCCGGCCAAGGTTCGAAAACTGCCATGAATACTTTTATATTCGTCTTGTGCTTGCTGAAATCCCAAGGCGCCACC
>JAJZPA010000172.1 GCA_021811425.1 Bacillota bacterium
GAAGAGTGGGGTCGGCGTGTCCACCCATGTCATGTTCAGACGGGCCGGTTACCGGATGTTGGCCGAGCGCTATGGAGTTCAGCTGTGTCCTTTGGAAGAAGAGGAGAAAATCCGCGTTCCGCTGAAAGGGAGCCGGGTTCACAAGAGTTTGCTCCTGAGCAAGAAGATGGTCGAGGCGGATACCTTAATCTTCATGCCCAAATTAAAGAGCAATGTTCTGGCCCATGGATTGACCGGTGCGCTGAAACTGAACATCGGATCATTGGATGACCGGGAGAGGATGTGGCATCACGACCATCTTCTGGACGAGAAGATCGTGGATATTTTGTCTGCGGCTCATCCGCAGCTGGTGGTGACAGATGCAGTGGAAATCGCTCTGGGCGGGAATCAAATGACAGAGCATGGTCATCCCCTGGGACTAATCATGGTGGCAGACAACCCGCTGGCGCACGATCTGGTGGCAGCTAAACTTTTGCACCTTGATCCAGGGCAAATTGGCCATTTGCAGGCAGCGATCCGGCGAGGCTATACCCCGGTCTCTTTAGACGATATCGAGATTCTGGGCGATTATCCGTTAGAAGAGATTATGAACAAGACAGCGGGTCTGTCAACCGGAATGATCCGGGTGGAGGAGTTCCCCTCGCCTCTAAGCATCCGCAGTGGGACGCCCTATTGTACGGGAGGATGTCAAGGGATCTTTCTGGATTGGCTGTATATGCTAAACGATCGTGCGCCCCAAAGGTTGAGCCGGTTTCCGGCGATGCCGGTGATCATCGGACGGACGGAAGAGGAAATCACGGCTCCCCGAATGCTGGTGATTGGAGACTGTGCTGCTGAAAGTCCTCATCTTCACGGCAAACAGCTGAGAATAGCGGGTTGTCCCCCCACGCACAGGGATTTGATTCTGCAAATGGCTCTCAAAACCAGGGTTTTTGCGCCGTTTATCCGGGCTGACATGGTCTGGGATTCCTATGCCGTCTATCCCTGGCGCAAGTGGCTCAAGCGCAAGAACAGGAAGGTGGGGCAGGGTGATGAACCGTCATGGATCTGAAACGCCTGCAGCAGGTTGTCGAAATTGACCGGAAAAACCTCAGGGCTACAGTGGAATGCTGGGTCGATGCTGTGTTATAATAGTTGTCATAAGATTCTGAGAAGTTGTCTTGGCTATTGTCTAGGGGATACCAAAGAATTTAGGGGGAGTAAGAAGTGAGAAAACGGTTTAATCTTCATTATCTGGCTTGGACAGTGATTGTAATGCTGGTTTTCGGAGTCCTGCTTACCGGTTGCGGGCAAGCAACGCCGCCCAATAACTCCGGAGCTGCAGGCAGTGGAGGTTCCAAGTTTAAAGTGAAAGTAGGGTATATCGACAGCTTATCCGGCCCGGCTGCAGCCTATGGCAAAAGTACGGAAGCCGGCATCAAGATTGCCATTGACGAGGTGGCAAAAGCGGGCGGACCGACGATCGAACTCGTAGAGCGGGACGATAGTTTCAAACCTGACCTGGCTGAGGCTTCGGCCAAAGAGCTGGTTATGAACCAGAATATAGATATCCTCGTTGGCACCATTAACAGTGCATCCGCTTTGGCTGTTTCCAAATACGCCAAAGATAACAAGGTGCTCTTTATAAATTCTGACTCTATGAGTGAAAAGATCACCGGTGCACAAGGCCACCGCTACGTTTTCAGTATTGTCGGCAACACGGCCATGATTGGCAAGGCCGGGGCCTACCAGATGTCTAAGATGCCTTACAAACGTTATTGGTTGGCTGGCAGTGATTACGAATTTGGCCATTCCGTGGTTAACTCAGTTTGGACGAATCTGCAACAAATGAAACCCGATGTGCAAAAAATTAACGAGTCTTGGTGGAGAGTAGGCGAATCGGATTTTTCCTCCTACATCAACGCCATCCGCGCTGCTAAACCTGATGCTGTTTATGTCGGGTCAGGCGGAGGCGATACGGTGGCCTTCCTGAAAGCGATTAATCAATCCGGCTTGAATAAAGAGGTGCCGATCTTTATTCACGCCGCCACAGACCACGATAGTCTACGCCCGCTGGGACAAGATGCTCCGGAAGGAGTTTACGGAACAGCCTTCTATTTTAATTACTTCCCAGATAACGCGATGACTAAGTCGTTTGGCGAAGCGTACAAAAAGGTTACCGGTAATTATCCCGGTTTTGCCGGACTCAACGGCTATCTAACCATTAAATTCCTGGCTGCGGCCATTGATAAGGCTGGTAGCACGGATAAGGAAAAGATCATTGACGCGCTGGAAGGGCTGTCGCTGGATACTCCGGTGGGCAAAGGCACGATCCGTAAGGAAGACCATCAACTCATGTTGCCTATGGTATTCGGTAAAACCGTGAAATCGGCAAATCTTCCCTATCTCATTACGACTGACAATGTACTCATACCTGCCGATAAAATTATGCCTTCAGTTGAGGAAGTCCTGAAAACGCGCAAGAAATAAGGATGAAAGAGATTTTGTAAATGACCGTTGATAAATTCTACTGGATTTGCGGGCGGTTTTTGGCGACCGCCCCTTGCAACTTCCGGCGTTGGAGGGATGAGGATGGATGCCGGTGCCTTAGGCAGTCAACTGGTACTCGGCTTGAGCCGGGGTATGCTGTATTTTATTGTGGCCGCCGGCCTGACCTTGGTTTTCGGAGTACTTAGGATCATTAATTTTGCGCATGGTTCTTTTTACATGTTAGGAGCTTTCTTGTCTTTTACGGTAACCGAAATGATGGGCAAGCAGAATCCAAACGGTTTCTGGCTGGCTTTGGTTGTGGCCCCTTTGGTCGTGGCTGCTTTCAGTATTATGATAGAGCGGGGATTGCTGCGCTTTGTATATGGACAGGAGCATCTAATCCAGATGTTGCTTACGTATTCGCTGGTGCTAATTTTTGGAGATTTGGTGAAAATGGTTTGGGGTACGGAGTTTAAGTCAGTGTCCGTTCCCGGTATTTTTATCGGCAATTTGTCCTTGGCCGGGATCATTATTCCCGTCTATTACGTTTTTATGTTGGTAGTGGGACCTTTAGTTGCCTTGGGTTTATGGCTATTCCTAACCCAGACAGTGACGGGGAAAATCTGCCGGGCCACGGCTACGGACCGACAAATGGTGGATGTCCTGGGCATCAATAGTACACGGGTATTTGGGACTGTTTTTGCCCTGGGGGGATGGTTGGCAGGCTTGGGTGGAGCTTTAATGGCCCCGATGGTCAACATCGGTATGGGGATGGACACCAGCATGGTTGTCTACGCTTTTTTGGTTGTAGTCGTGGGGGGGCTGGGAAATATTTGGGGAACCCTGATCAGTGCTCTCATTTTAGGTGTGGCCGAAGCCCTCGGAGTTTTGTTCCTGCCTAATTTGGCCATTGTCGTTCCCTACGTGGTGATCGGTATTCTTTTAATTATTCGGCCGTCAGGCCTGCTTAAATCCGTCTGGTAAGGGAGGGGAGCCTATGCAGCTTCGCCGCATCATTCCATGGATCATGCTGGCAGTTTTGCTCGTACTACCGCCGGTGCTGCCCCGTTATTATCTGTATCTTTTGGCAAGTATCTTTGTAATTGCCCTCCTCGCGACCAGCCTTAATTTTATCTTGGGCTTCGGCGGGCTTTTGCAGCTGCACCATGCCGTGTTTTTTGGCGTGGGTGCGTACACCTTTTCGATTCTTCTGCTTAAGACCCCGCTCCCGTTCGTTGTGGCTGTAGTGGCAGGTCCGGTAGCCGCTGCCTTCACTGCTTTGTTGATTGGCTGGTTTTGTGTGCGCTCACGCGGTCTTTATTTTGGTATGCTTACCTTGGCTCTCGGCCAGCTGGTCTGGGCCGTAATCTTCCGCTGGTCGGCCCTAACCGGTGGAGATGATGGTTTGCACGGGATACCGGTACCTGAGGTTTTTAATTCTCTTAAGACCGCTTATTACGTTACCTTGACGGTCTTGACAGTTTGTCTGGCGGTACTTTATCTGATCCTGAAGTCTCCCTTTGGCCTTACTCTGATGGCAACCCGGGATAACCCTGTGCGCAGCGAAAGCGTTGGGATCAATATCCGGCGCCACCGTTTGGCTGCCTTTGTGATTGCCGGGTTCTTTGCCGGGATTGCCGGGGTGCTCTTTGTGCTGGTGGAAAAATCAGTATCTCCGTCCCTTCTTTCCTGGAGCAAGTCAGCCGAGATCATGATCATGTGCCTCCTCGGGGGATTGACCACCTTTTACGGTCCAGCTCTGGGAGCGGGCATTATTGTGTTTTTATCCATGAAAGTGGGAACTTACACAGAGTACTGGTTATTGGTGTTGGGGATCATCCTTTTGGTCCTGGTACTGGTGCTACCCCAGGGTATCCTGGGCTTTCTGGCAGAGAAATATAGCGGGCGCGGCGGAGACAAAGGAGGGTGGGGAAAAGATGCTTCAGGTTAAACAGGTTGCCAAAGCCTTTTCCGGTTTTCAGGCCATTGCCAAGGCTGATTTAACCGTGCCCAAGGGACAGGTGGTAGCCGTGATCGGTCCGAATGGGGCGGGTAAGAGCACCTTGTTCAACCTGATCACCGGTCACTTGCGTCCGGACAAAGGTCACATTTTGTTCAAGGGGGAAGAGATTGGCGGACTTTCAGCCCATGATATCTGCCGCAAAGGGGTAGCCAGATCGTTTCAGTTGATTAACATATTTCCCCGTCTTAATACGTTTGAAAACGTGCAAGTGGCTGTATTAGCCCGCTACCGTAAAACAAACAAATTGTTCACTCCGGCTCGTAAACTGGTTGTCGAGGAAACCAACGATGTTTTGCATAAATTAGGCCTCATACCTTATCGTGAGCGTTTATGCAACTCTCTTTCCTATGGAGATCAAAAAGTCTTAGAGTTGGCCATCGCTTTAGGCAGTCAGCCGGAAATCCTACTTTTGGATGAGCCGACGGCGGGTATGTCTCCTGAGGAAACGCGCACGATTGTAAAGCTTATTAAGAATTTAGCCCAAAATGAGGGGTTAACTATTTTACTCACTGAGCATGATATGGATTTGGTGTTTGATGTGGCTGAACGGCTGATGGTTTTGCATCAAGGGCAAACCATTGCCGAAGGATCGCCCGAGGAAGTACGGCGGGATAAGGCCGTGCAAAATGCTTATTTAGGGGAGACAGGCTAATGTTGGAAGTGAAGGATATCCATACATATTACGGACTGAGCCATATTTTGTTCGGGGTATCCATCCGGGTGGAGAAAGGAGAGGCCGTTTGCCTATTGGGACGCAATGGGGTGGGTAAGACCACAACGTTGAAGAGTATCGTAGGTCTTGCCTCGCCCAAGACCGGGCATATTTTCTACCAAGGACAGGACATCACGAAGCTGCCTACCCGCAGGATGGTCGCTAAAGGGATACGCTTTGTACCCGACGACCGGCGGATCTTTGCCGATCTAACGGTGCGGGAGAACTTGGAAGTAGCCCAGGCTGGCGTACCTTCTCAGGGGACATGGACTTTGGAACGTGTTTACGAGTTGTTTCCGGTACTTAAGAAATATGGGAACCGGCGCGGCGGTCATCTGAGCGGTGGCGAGCAGCAGATGCTTAGCATTGCCCGGGCGTTGTTGGGGGATCCCGAACTTCTCATTCTGGATGAGCCTACAGAAGGACTGGCTCCTCTGATCGTCAGGGAGTTAGAGGAACAGATCCTAAAGCTAAAGGCCGCCGGGATTTCCATTTTGCTGGCGGAGCAAAACCTTAAATCAGCCCTTCGTTTGGCTGATCGTTGTTACATCCTGGAAAAAGGACGGGTATGTTTCGCTGGTACAGTGGAGGAATTGCAGGAAAACAAAGAAGTAAGCCACAAATATTTGTCGGTTTAGGCGTCGGCTGCTTATCTGTATGGTTGTAAGAAATCCAGCACGGGTTCCTCCCTAACTGGATTTTTTCGTCTCGTATAAGACCTGGGGGGAGGCAAACCTTTTTAAACCAGAGATCATTCATAGGCTCACAGAAATTATTGCCAAGTTCCAACGACATTAGGTCTATCATATTACAGACCACATTAGGTTTATCATATTACAGACCACATTAGGTTTATCATATTACAGACCGGGGAGCTTGGACTGGAAATACAACGCCGGATTAAACAAGCGCTTGATCCTAACAACATCTTGAACCCCGGCGTCATGTTTGGGATGTGATGGTATGAAACCGGAATCCTATATCCAGTGAACTCGTTCAGCTTAAGCTGAACATCGAGACTTCGGTGACGAAAGTGTCCAGTGGACACTTTCGCCGAAAGCGCTGAGCCTTTAACGAACGCTATCGCGCTGAAGGGGTGGAGTCTACCTCCGTCGCCGCTAAGTGTTTCTATTGGGAAAGGCGGCTCGGCGATACTCATCCTCAGCCGTGAGGTCATCCTTTGACAGTTGGCGGCTTCGGCGTTAGTGTCCACTGGACACTAACGTCACTGGAGACTATCGTCACCGAAGCAGAGTACGGGGGACCCACTCCCGACGGTCATGGAGGACCTAGTGTCGCTGAAGCCATGGATG
>JAJZPA010000173.1 GCA_021811425.1 Bacillota bacterium
CTGAACGGCGAGATCGCCGAGTTTTCCAAGTTTGACCGCAAAAACTATTACTACCCTGATCTGCCCAAGAACTACCAGACGTCACAATATGACTTGCCCATCTGCAAAAACGGGTGGCTGGAAATCACGGTTGACGGGGCGAAGAAGCGGATCGGGATTACCCGTGCGCATATGGAAGAAGATGCAGGTAAACTCGTGCACAGCGGGGAGACGATCACCTCCTCTGATGAGTCTTATGTAGACTATAATCGGACGGGGGTTCCCCTGTTGGAAATCGTTTCAGAACCGGATCTGCGTTCAATTTCGGAAGTTGTAGCTTATCTTGAACAACTCGTGCAAATTCTTGATTATACCCAAGTATCCGATTGCCGTCTGGAGCAAGGGTCGGTGCGTTTCGACATCAATGTTTCCCTCAGGCCAAAGGGTACATCTGATTTGGGTACGCGTACAGAGACCAAAAACCTCAATTCCTTTGCTTCGGTTCGCCGTTGCATGGAGTACGAGACGGAACGCCAGGCGGAAGTCTTGGCTGCCGGCGATCAGGTTGTTCAAGAGACCCGTACCTGGGACGAGGGCAAAGGAATCACCATTTCCTTGCGCTCAAAGGAAGAAGCACATGACTACCGTTATTTCCCTGAGCCGGATCTGGTGCCCTTGGTGATTGAACGTTCCTGGGTTGAGGAAATCCGCCGCACCCTGCCTGAGCTTCCGACCGAACGTCGGAGCCGCTATGAAGCTTTAGGGCTTTCTGAGTATGATGCTGGGGTATTAACTTCCTCCAGAGCGCTGGCCGATTTTTTTGAGGAGGCGCTTTCTCGCTATGCGGATGCCAAAACTCTGACAAACTGGGTGATGGGGGAATTCCTGCGGCTGCTCAAGGCCAATCAGCAAAGTGTCGTCGATTCCCCGATTTCCCCGGTGCAGCTGGCTGAACTCCTCGAACTCATCGAACAAGGGAGCATTAGCGGCAAGATCGCCAAGGGCGTGCTCGAAGACATGTATGCCACCGGCCAGGATGCCGCCCTTATCATCAAGGAGAAAGGGTTGGGGCAAATCAGTGATGAAGGTGCGTTGGCTGGGATTGTGGAGCAAGTTATTGCCGCCCATCCTCAATCGGTTGAGGATTACCGGGCCGGCAAAGAACGCGCGATTGGCTTTTTGGTCGGTCAGATCATGAAGGCCACCAAGGGGCAGGCCAATCCTGCCCTCGTGAACAAGCTTTTAAAGGAAAAGCTTTAGAACCGGAGTCCGGCACTCAGCCGATACGGAGTGCCGGAACTTGGGAATCTTAGTATTTTAAAGCAGGGAGAAAGTCGGGTGCGGAACCTGTAAGAAAACTTAAGTACGGAACCTGTAAAAAAGTATACAGTATATGTCGTTACCTCAGGCTTTAAAGCCGCGTAGGTTTATGTTAATATATAGTACTATAAGACACATGTCGAGTTCCGTATTCTGAATATAACAGTTGAGACGAATCTCAACCCACCGTGAAAGGAGATAACTGAGTTGAGCAAACACTTGACGATTGTGGACACGACGTTGAGAGACGGTGAGCAGACCGCCGGGGTGGTCTTTTCAAATCAGGAAAAGCTGCGCATAGCGCGTTTACTCGACGAATTGGGGGTTGACCAAATCGAAGCGGGTATTCCTGTGATGGGTGGGGATGAACAGCAGGCCATACAGGATATTGTTAAACTGGGACTGAAAGCGAGCATCATGGGTTGGAACCGGGCTGTCATTTCGGATATCGAGGCTTCTTTGGCTTGCGGAGTGGATGCCGTGGCGATTTCCATTTCCACCTCGGACATTCATATCGAACACAAGCTGATGACGACGCGGGGAGCTGTACTGGAACGGATGGTAAAAGCAACGGAGTTCGCGAAGAAGCAAGGAGTCTATATTTCAGTCAATGCCGAGGATGCTTCCCGTACCGATATGGATTTCTTGGTTGACTTTGCGCGCGAAGCCAAAAATGCGGGGGCGGATCGTCTTCGCTACTGTGATACCGTGGGTATTCTCGAACCTTTTACCACGTATGATCGGATTAAGATGCTGATCGAGAAGGCGGGCATCGATGTCGAGATGCATACGCATAACGATTTCGGCATGGCTACCGCGAATGCCTTGGCGGGTGTCAAAGCAGGAGCAACACATGTCGGGGTGACGGTAAACGGACTTGGGGAGCGGGCGGGCAATGCAGCTTTAGAAGAGGTCATTATGGCTTTGAAGCTTCTCCTCGATACGGATCTGAACTTTGCCACTGAGCGCTTCCGGGAAGTTTCGGAATACGTGGCGCGGGCTTCCGGTCGTTTTCTCCCAGTTTGGAAGGCGATTGTGGGCACTAACATGTTCGCCCATGAGTCCGGCATTCACGCGGATGGCGCCTTGAAGAACCCACTCACTTATGAGGTGTTCAAACCGGAGGATGTGGGTCTGGAACGCCAGATCGTAGTGGGTAAGCACTCAGGAACGGCTGCCATTAAAGCAAAGTTTACGGAGTATGGCAAAGAACTCACCGCCGCAGAAGCGGATGAAATACTAAAGCGGGTACGATCCTTGGCGGTCGACATGAAGCGCTCCCTTTTTGATAAAGAACTGGTTTATATCTACGAAGATATGCAGGCGAAGCGCGGGTAAACTGATTAACCATGGGGGCCGGGGATGACTGAGCACGACAAGGAAATAAAGAAGAAACGGTCGGGAAAACACAAGCGGAAGGCTCGCGTTTTCCCGGTCCATGAGCCAGGCTGGAACCTCTGGCAGGTGCTTTTACTGATCGCTTTGGTCACGCTGGCAGAGTTTCCACTCGGGTGGTTGCAGACGCCTCAGAATCTGGACTCGCTCTTGGGTCGGCTGCATTATGTTTGGGTAGGGCTAGGAGAAGGAATATTCTATGTTGTGCTGACTGCTATTTTATTATGGCGAACGCGCAGGACATGGAACGATGTCGGCTTTGTCCGCGTTAAGGGACGGTTTCTGTTTCTGGGCTTTTTTACAGGGGTGTTTTTGTTTATCAGTATTGGGCTTTTAGGGAATTTGCTTACGCATCTAGTGGGGGTTCCTGCGCCACAGAGTTTTACCCAGGCCGTCATCGGAGCTAAGCAGCCCTGGGAGTTTGTTTTGTTTCTCTTGCTGGCCGGGGTGGTAGCGCCGCTTAAGGAAGAAATGCTTTTTCGCGGGCTGATCTATCCCCCTTTGCGCTTGGCGTATGGAAAGGGGAAGGGGATTCTTTTTACAGGGGCCATGTTTGGATTGCTGCATTTGGATCCGCTGCGTTTCCTGCCCCTATTCCTGGGCGGGGTAGTTTTAACCTGGTTGTATGAGCGCTCCGGGAGCCTCTGGCCATCGATTCTGGCCCACGGGGTCTGGAATGCGTTAATGGCAGGGGCTGTTTGGATCCAACGCTAAGTGTAGGCAGTCTTGGCTGTAGGCATCCAAGACTGTAGGCACACTCCCATGCTGCTAACGCGGCACCATGAGAAGGATGAAGATGTCTATTTTCAGGATAGATGGCAATGGTTTCTAAAATAGAGTATAATTATGGTAATGTGTGATTGGAGGTGTCAAAGATGGGAGACAAGAGCCCCAAGAACAAGGAAAAGAAGAAGAAGAAGGCTGATAAGAAAGTTGTCGCTCCAACATCTTCAGTTTTGCCAGCGAACAAGCCTAAATAATTATAGTTGTGCGAGGAAGCCTACTGCTGTCTTAAATTAGATGACTCATGGGCCGGCTTTAATGCCGGTTTTTTTTGCCTTAATCAGATGATATTTTCATTCTACTTTGTGAACGGATAGTTCATGATTGTTTCTTGAGCAAGAGTGGAGAACCGATTATAAGGAGGAGAAACATGCGTAAAATCCAAATGAGTACGCCGTTAGTGGAAAGGGACGGGGACGAAATGACCCGGATCATCTGGAGATCCATTAAGGAACTATTGCTTTATCCCTATGTCGACTTAAAAACAGAGTATTATGACCTGGGATTGGCGAATAGGGATGCGACCCATGACCAAATCACGATAGATGCGGCTATGGCCACCAAGCAATATGGTGTCGCGGTCAAATGTGCCACCATTACCCCCAATGCCCAGAGGGTCAAAGAATACAACTTAAAACAAATGTGGAAAAGCCCTAACGGTACGATCAGAGCAATCCTCGACGGAACCGTTTTTCGCTCGCCGATTATTGTTAAGGGCATCCAACCTTTGCTACCTACCTGGAAACAACCGATCACCATCGCCCGGCATGCCTATGGGGATATCTATCGGAATGTAGAACACCGCGTCGAAGGCCCCGGCAAAGCCGAACTCGTGTTTACCCGAGACAACGGAGAAGAATTTCGGCAGACGATTTTCGATTTTCAGGACAAAGGTATCCTGATGGGGATGCACAATCTTGACCAATCCATCGAAAGTTTTGCCCGGGCTTGTTTTAGTTACGCTCTCGACCGCAAACAGGATTTATGGTTTTCAACCAAAGATACCATTTCTAAAAAATACGATCATACCTTTAAGGATATTTTCCAGGAAATCTATGAACAAGAGTACCGGGATAAATTTGCGGCAGCCAAGATTGAATATTTCTATACGTTAATTGATGATGCTGTCGCTCGTGTGATACGCTCTGAAGGCGGCTATATCTGGGCCCTGAAAAACTATGATGGCGATGTCATGTCGGACATGGTAGCTACCGCCTTTGGCAGCCTGGCGATGATGACCTCAGTGTTGGTGTCACCTGACGGCTGTTACGAATTTGAGGCAGCCCATGGCACGGTAACACGGCATTATTATAAACACCTTAACGGTGAGGAAACATCCACCAATTCGATAGCGACTCTCTTTGCCTGGACGGGAGCCTTAAGAAAGCGCGGAGAGCTTGATGGGCTTCACGAACTCATTGGGTTTGCGAATACATTAGAGGCAGCCGCACTCAAAACCATTGAAGAAGGGGTTATGACGAAAGATTTAGCCCAGATTTCGCAACTCGCCGACAAGAAAATAGTCAGCACTGAAAGTTTCCTCTTAGAAGTTAAGCAGAAACTAGAGGGGATGCTAACACATTAATGGCGGTAGTTTGGATTTAGCGCTGAGGGTACAGGGGTGAAAGAAACTTTGTCAATAAGAACGCAGGGAGTTCGTCTCGCCTCCGATGGTTCAGGAGTGGGTTTTGTCGAGGGGGTGACGACGTTTGTCGCTGGACTTCTTCCCGGTGAAACAGCCGAGATAGAGATTCTGGAACGGAAAAAACGCTTCCAACGGGCACAGCTAATCCGGCTGTTGCAACCGGCGGTTGAACGGCGAGATCCACCGTGCCCTGTATTTTCGGTTTGTGGCGGCTGCCGGCTTCAGCACTTGGATTATGCTTCAACCTTAGCCTGGAAAAGGCAATGGGTGAGCGATGCCTTGCAGCGGCTGGGAAAAGTGGATATCGAACAGGGAGTGAATCCGACCCTGGGGATGGAATTTCCTTGGCGCTATCGCAACAAAGCGCGTCTGCACCGTGATGAAGAAGGGCACTTGGGTTATTACCGGGAGCGGACTCATGAAACGATCCGCTTCCCAGACTGTCTTCTCTTAAGCGAGGGGATGAATCAATGGATCAAAACCTTGGAGGACACTCTGGGGCAAGCTTATCCAACGATCCGCAATGTGACGTTACGCCAGAATACCCGAGGTGAGGGTTTGTGTCTTCTGGAAAACCTGCCGGAAGGACGTGCCCGCGAGCACCTGCAGACAAGGCTTAAGACAGTCTTCCCTGAATCCGTGTCTGTCTGGGGATTGACACAAAGCGGAAACTTAGTGGACTTAACTGACAAAGGAGAAGGGATAGCGGTTGGGAGACAGGACAGGAGACAGAATGTCTTAGAGGATGTGTTCCGGGATACCTTACAGGATGATTTCCAAGAATCGGAACGGCGCTTAACAGGTCTTTTAGAGGCGCGGGCTGCTGCCTTAGACGTCGAGATTTTGGGCAAGCGATTTCAGGTCTCTCCGCTTGCCTTTCTTCAGGTGAATCCGCTGATGACGGAAAAACTCTATTCCCTCGCCTTGGCATGGGCTGATCTAACCGGTAAGGAAAGGATCTGGGATCTCTACTCAGGGATTGGAACCCTTACTCTGGCTTTGGCCGGCAAGGCCCAGGAAGTTTTAGGGATCGAAGAGAACCCCTTTGCTGTGGAGGATGCCTTACATAATGCCCAGCTGAACGGCATGAAGAATACCCGCTTCTTAGCCGGGCGAGTGGAAGAGCGCCTGATAGAACTTAAGGACAGACCGGATGTCGTTGTCCTTGATCCCCCGCGGGCCGGAATTGAACCTGCGGTTGTGCAAGCCTTGCTCCGTCTAAAACCAGAGCGGATCATCTATGTCTCCTGTGATCCCGGAACTTTGGCTAGAGACGCAGGACGGCTGGTACAAGGGGGATATAGGGTCGAGCGGGTTCAGCCGGTGGATATGTTTCCGTGGACGGGGCACGTCGAGAGTATAATAATGATGACGAA
>JAJZPA010000174.1 GCA_021811425.1 Bacillota bacterium
GTTATTTTACCTTTTCGATGTCAGTTCCAAGTATTTTTCAGCTAGTCCTTTTAGTAATTCCAAATCTTCATTACTAAGTTCATTGGAAGCCCTAAAGGCGACATTGGCCCAATCCGCATCGCGTTTACACATCTCTCTGATGCATAGCCGTCGGCGGTGTACCGTCCGGCTTGCGTATAAATCAGCAGTCTTCGTGGCTTCTGCATTTTAAGCAAAAACTTTCAATACTTCCATCAATTTACTTGTCAATATTTTGGATAAACCTCTTTAATCCGACATTTTTTATGTTAACATTATGAGAGGTCATAATTACAAGGAGGAAAGTTAGATGAAAAAAAGTAGTCTCAACAAGTATTTCGCAGTGATTCTTGCGGTTCCTATAATCCTTACCAGTTTGTTGATTTCAGATCCCTTAGACGCATCTGCTTCTACATTAAGTACTTCACGTTTAGGTGGGACAGACCGAATAAAAACAGCAGTACAGATTGCAGAGAACGGTTGGCCCCCTAACTCCGGTGTAGCTATTCTAGTTCGAGATGATGATTTCCCGGATGCTCTTGCAGGCACCCCACTTGCTCGAATCTTCAATGCCCCGATACTGCTCACTAATAAAGATACGTTAAGTCCGGATACGGAAACAGAACTTAATCGAATACAACCTAAAATAATTTTTATTTTAGGTTCATACGGAGCCGTTTCACAAGTTATCGAACCAAAACTTAAATCTAATTATACTCAGGACGTTCGTAGGTTAGGCGGAACTGACCGTTATGATACTGCCGCTAAAATTGCTCTATATATGCACCAACTAACCGGAAGCGGATATACAGATGCGGTCATAGCTTATGGTGAGAACTTTCCTGATGCCTTAGCAATCTCATCGTTCGCTGGACATGAGCAAGTACCCATCCTTTTAACTCAAACTCATTTCATTCCTGAAACCACACAAAAAGCCTTAAAGGAATTGGGCGTAACAGATACATTGATTGTCGGTGGTTCAGGGGTTATTGATGATAATGTTCTTGCTCAATTACCTCGAGGAATAAGAATTGCTGGTAACAATCGCTATGAAACAGCCAGTGTAATTGCGTCAGCTTTTGTACCTTCCCCAAAAAACCTCTATATAGCTACTGGAGAAGCATTCCCAGATGCGCTAGCTGGTGCAGCCTTAGCCGCACAAAATGGCGACCCGATTCTTTTAGTGGATCCACAGTTTAGTAACACAATCGTGATAAACTATTTACAAGAATATCGAAATAGTATTGAAAACGTGACTATTTTAGGTGGTACTGGTGTGATTCCTCAAAGTATGGTCGATAAGATCAGCGGAATTATACAAACTGGCTTTGCCTATGCTCCGACCATAACAACACCCACGATTCAAGCAATTCACTATTACACCGGTGGAATACCTCATGCGCCATTAACAATTAAATGGACAAGTATACCCGGCGCAAGTTCATATTCCTATATGATAATTGATATGGATACAGGACGCATTGTTGCTTCCCGAAATCTTTACGAAACCTGGACTTCATTATCACCTGAAATTGCTGGAACAGAAGGTCATCGTTATAAAATCAAAGCTGCTGCCAGCGTAAATGGGAATCTTTACTGGGGAACCAGTTATGATCTTGATGTCGTTGATATGTTAAAGAAATTGCCTGCCCTTGTTTCCCCTGCAGCTGATGAACTTATATACGTCAAACAAGGAAATGATGTGAGCATCACCTGGAATCCAGCCGATCCAAACTATACAACCCCCTATAAAGTTGTCCTACAAGATAAACTTAGCGAACAAGTCCTATATACACAGTATATAGAAGGTACTACGGCTACAATTCCTGGAAACTTGCTTAAATCCAATGCAACATCAGCACATGATTATGTCGTTACTATTTGCATTACAAACGGTTCAAATAAGAGCGATCCTAATTATTTTGAAACAGATACTACCTGGTTAGATAAAAATAGAACTTTCTTACACGTCACAGAGTAATCAGATCCTATAAATCCAGCAAACAATCCATGGAGCATATACTTCTCCATGGATTGTTTCATTTTAAGATTCGGTAGGCAATTTCGCAATTGGTTTTGTTATAATAAACGTCATAACCATAGACCCCTGCCAGATCCCCGGTTTTCAGCTCTCCGATATACGGATCACCGCTAATCTTATTCAGAGCACTCCGGTATGCTGCTTTCAGCCCTTTTTCTCTGATTTTCTTAAAATATTTCTCGGCTGCTTTCGTAAAACGGAACTCATACATCTACTGATCCTCCGCGCCGAACATTTCGTCAAGCGCTATTTTTCCCTCACCGCTTTTTATCAGGTCATCCGCTTCCGCAATGAGCTTCTTTACGGCAGGGCGTACCTTTTTACTCTGCTCCTTGAAGCCTTCCAGCAGCTCCTGGCCCGAAAACCCCTGAGAGATTAAATCAGCCAGTATCTGTTCGGAAAATTCTCCGCTGTTTGTATCCCGAACCGGCCTTATAAAGATACCGCCATCCTGCAGAATGCACTCAGCCTCGTTATTAAAGCCAAACGTTTCAAATAGGAGGTATCCACTCTGCGTTGACGATCCGCACGTCGGATGCTGTCAGTGTGGCGAACACATATGCTGTATCCTCGAACGCCACCGAAAAAAGAAACACCTGGAAGCCCACTTCTCTTGGTAGAATGAAAATGGTACAAGCATCTAAAATTCAGGGCCAAAACTACGGGAGTTTTGGCCGGAAGGGAGGAATCCGATGAAATTATCGTTTGGAAATCTAAAACATATGGGATTTTCAGTCAATTAACAAGCGTCCCTTTCAACCGCAGTCGCTATGATTCACTAGACGGTGGTGTCAACCATTCCCCACCTTTGTATGGGTTTCGCACTTCTGCTAATTCTTTACGGCGAACTAAATACTCATTTAATTTTCCTCTGAGCCACGTGTGAAAATGCTCCTGCAAGGGCTCTTTTTCATAGCGTTTTCCGGGTGAGCCGAATTTCCATACGATCCCTTCTGGGCTGTGCTCAAGCTCTGCTTCTTGCCCACAAAGAGGACAGATGGCTCGCCCGGGTTCCGGAAACTTCCAGATCTCTGACCAACAGGTGGGACACTGCCCCTGAGAAGGCCTACGGGCCGGGCCAAAAAGTGCCTGACCCATTTGCGTGGCCCTAGAAAGGATACTTTGCTGCTCCAGCACTTCCCCAGGCAAGGCTCCGATAAACATCTGAGCGTCTTTAACCTGCCATCCCAGCATACGCGCGCTGCTAATGAGGGCAGAAAGGGTATATCCTTCCCATCCGGAAATCCCGGAGGTGCCGATGATAACACAAGGCTTACCCCAAAAGTGCTCCAGGTATTGTGCCAAAGCGATCATCCGATCCCCAATCAATTTAGTGATCGCTGCCGGACCTAAGACATAGCACGGAGCAGAGAAGATGATGGCGTCTGCGTTTTGAATCTGCTCTGCCAAAAAATAGAGGTCATCTTCGATCGGGCAGCGCTTTCCTGGAATTAAACAGGTGTAACACCCACGGCAAGGCCGGAGGTCAAGGTCGGTAAGCCTTAAAAGCCGTAGCTCAGATTCCCCTTCAACAGCCGCTGCCGCAGCAACCGCTTTCACTAAAACCTCGCCATTTCCCAGCTTACGCTGGGATGCAACCAACCCCAGTATTCGTTTCATCGTTCCACGACCATCGCGATCCCTTGGCCGCCCCCAATACAAAGGGTAGCCAAACCGCGTTGCCCTTGACTTCGCTGCAACTCATAAAGAAGGGTGACGAGAATCCGTGTCCCGGAAGCGCCCACCGGATGCCCAATGGCAATGGCCCCGCCATTAACATTAGTCTTCTCCGGATCTAAATTAAGTTCTTTACTGACTTCCAAGGTTTGAGATGCAAACGCTTCATTGGCTTCGACCACATCGATATCTTCGATCGTCAAACCGGCTTTGCTCAATGCTTTGCGGGTAGCCGGGATCGGGCCAGTGCCCATGATTTTCGGGTCGACACCGGCGGATGCCCAGGAGAGCAAGGATGCCACAGGCTTTAACCCCAGTTCCTGTGCCTTTTTCTCGGACATAACCACCACCGCAGCGGCCCCGTCATTGATTCCGGAGGCGTTTCCAGCTGTTACGGTGCCTTCTTTCTTAAAGGCAGGCCGCAAAGAAGCCATTCCTTCTTTCGTCGTGCCAAAGCGCGGGAATTCATCCTGGCTGATGATGCGGGGTTCCCCTTTACGCTGGGGAATCACTACCGGGACAATTTCGTCTTGGAAAACCCCTGCTTTGATCGCCTTCTCAGCCCGGTTTTGGCTTTGCACCGCATACTCATCTTGCATCTGGCGTGAAATTCCGAACTCCTCGGCGATGTTTTCGGCAGTGATTCCCATATGAATTTGATGAAAGGCATCTGTCAAGCCATCCTGGACCATGGTATCGACCAAGACATCATTTCCCATACGGTAGCCATTTCGCGCCTTAGGCAGCGCATAGGGGGCGAGAGACATATTCTCCATCCCGCCTGCCACAATAATGTCCGCATCTCCGGCCAAAATGGCCTGAGCGGCCGCCACCACCGCCTTTAACCCTGAACCGCAGACTTTATTGAGTGTCCAGGCAGGAACTTCCTGAGGAACCCCTGCTTTTATCGCTGCCTGCCGGGCCGGATTCTGTCCCAAAGCCCCTTGCAGGACATTACCCATGATCACTTCGTCCACTTGTTCCGGAGCAATTCCAGCCCGTTGCATCGCCTCTTTAATCACGAGCGCTCCCAGTTCTACCGCCGGAATTTGGCTCAAGGCCCCATTAAACGCTCCTACCGGCGTTCTAACCGCACTGACAATAGCAACACCCATAATTCCAACTCCTTCGTCAGTTTACGTCTATTAAAAATTCTATGACCCCTACTTCTACAAGCAGGGGTTACTTTTCGGTCTGTTCACTCACTACCCCTATTCCTGCACCAATTTCTTGAATTCCTGGGTCAGAAGCGGCACCACCTCAAAAAGGTCTCCTACGATCCCGTAATCCGCCACATTGAAAATATTAGCCTCGGGGTCTTTATTAATGGCCACGATAAACTTAGATGAGCCCATGCCCGCCAAGTGCTGAATCGCCCCGCTGATCCCGCAGGCGATATAGAGCGTCGGGGAAACCGTCTTCCCCGTCTGCCCGACTTGGAATTTTTGTTCCCGCCAGCCTGCGTCTACCGCAGCCCGTGAGGCTCCCACAGCGGCTCCGATCACATCCGCGAGTTCTTCAATGATACCATAGTTCTCCGGTCCTTTCATCCCCCGCCCGCCGGAGACGATGATGTTCGCTTCCGTGAGTTCCGGACGTTTGGAGGCGGCAATGGCGACTTCCTTGACAATCGCCCGCAGATCAGCAGGATCAATTCCGACTTCTGCTTTGATGGTTTCCGCTTGACGGGAACTGTCTGGCTGAGCCACTGGGAAGGTGTTGGGGCGGATGGTCGCGAGCACCGGACGACTCTCGGTGCCGATAAAGGCAAAGGCTTTGCCGGCATAGATGGGCCGTTTGAAGGTGAGGAATTTCTCTGGATCCGCTTCCATCGCGGTGCAATCGGAAGCAAGCCCGACGCCTAAGCGCTGAGCAAGCCTCGGGGCTAAATCTTTGCCCACGGCGGTATTGCCGATGAGCACAGCCTGAGGCTCTTCCTTGCGGATGAGCTGGTTTAAAACAGAGGTATAGGCTCCTGTGGTGTATGCGGCGAGTTTAGCATCCTCGGCTATGACGACCTTGTCCGCCCCGTAGTGTGCGGCTTGAGCTGCGAGGCCGGCAATATTCTCTCCGAGAATCACCCCGACAAGAGGCTCTCCGGTTTGGTCAGCCAGTTTTCTCCCTTCACTGAGAAGCTCCAGGGAGACTTTGCGGATCTGCTCATTCCGCTGTTCAATAAATATCCAAATCCCTTTCGGCATAGATATCTCTCCTTTACCCTATACTAGAAGATTAATGTCCACTGTCCTTGTCTTGTGTCCGGCGGCCGAATTTCATGTCTGAAATCCGAGACCCGACGTCCGAGGCCGGAGGCCCGAGGCACTAGGCACAGAGTCGTTGTCCGATATCCGATGTTCGCAGTTGATGTTCGATATTCGCATCGATGTAGCTGCGCTCTGAGAATTCTCTTTATCCACTCGTAAGACTCCCACTTCTACAAGTGGGAGTGGGTCCCACGTACCCTGCTTCGGTGACGATAGTCTCCAGTGGAGAGTATCGCCGAGCCGCCTTTCCCAATAGAAACACTTAGCGGCGACGGAGGTAGACTCCCCCACCGAAGTCCCGATGTTCAGCTTAAGCTGAACGAGTTCACTCAGTCTAGAGCACTTTGGCTTCCTCCCTGAGGAGGCGCGCGAGTTCATGGGTGGCTGCGGCTGCATCTCCAGGGATCTTCTTGCCGCCCTGGCGGGGGGCAGGCAGGGTGAATTTCCCGATTTTCATCTTAGCCTCGGCGTTAAGACCGAG
>JAJZPA010000011.1 GCA_021811425.1 Bacillota bacterium
TGCCGATGAGGCAAACCAGGAAAACTGTTTGGTCAGTTGGTTTACCGCCATGACCGTCTTAACTGCATCAACTGTCGAATTACCAAAATAAACGCTTCCCTGTACTCTATCAAACCCTTTTGTTTGCAGGAATTTGGCGATATCGTAATAGGCATTGTTATATGACTCATTATGATAGCTCTTTTTCAATATCTCTTGATCGAGATCAAACGCAACCGCATACATAACATCACCTCATCATCCTCCTAATTTTTCTATTTTCAATAGTAGAACAAACGAGTGACTTTGTCAACCATCATCATCCTATGCGAAACTCATGCGAAACTCCTCCCAAAACCGCAACTCACGTCAAATGCAAATTCCAAATATCCCTGCGGCTGGCCGTCACCGCTGTAAGCCCATTTAAAAGAGCGGAACGCACATCGGCTTCATTGCGTAAAAGTCCCCCGCCAAGAATGCTCAGATCGGTCACCTTACGGAACTCCTCAATGGCAAATTTCGGCACCGTCGCTGGGAGAATTTCGAGGGCATCCGGCGTTACTTGTCTAATGACTTTCAGCCCGGTATGAATTGCCTCCGAATCCACCAAGAACAAGCGCTGTACGGTCAGCATCTGCTGCTCCTTGGCATACCGCAGCAATTGCCACTTGACAGACACCACGCCCTGAAGTCCCATACGCTTGAGAAAGCGGATTCCGGCAGCGTCCTTACCGATCCCCTCCAGTAAATCAAGATGGGCAAATACATATTTCTCCGGGTGCTTGTGTGCCAGCCTCAAAGCCTGCTCCAATTCGATGATCTCTCCACCCAGGATGAAAATCACGGATACCCAGGGGATATTGAGGACTTCCGCCAGGTCTTCGATATGTTTGACGGCTGGCACGATCCGGCAATCCGCTAAAATCCGCTTAAATTTTTGCTGCACTATTCCTTCCCCCTCAGCGGCAGCAACGACCCCGCTTCCGGGTTGCCTTTCCTATTTTTGAACGGTCAGGCCTATTATACCCGACTTCGTCCCTGATTTATAGAGGTTAATTCTAAAGCCTTCCGGAATCTGAATTCTGATACTTTGGAAACCAGTGCCTCTTGTCCATTTATGGCCACAACGGGAATGACAAATTGGTACTTTTCCACAAGCGCCTGGTCCTGGGAAATGTCTAATTCCTTGAGAGAGAACGGTATCTCCTCCTGTACCTTTTTCAGGATCTTTTTCGCTTTATCACAAAGACAACACCCGGGCTTACTATAGATGGTCACTTCCGGTATTATCGGTATTATCGGCATTTCTTCATCCTCCGTTTCGTGCTCCTAATGAGGTATCATTGAGATGGGTAAACAACTTGATTGTACCATTTCTTGGGTTTTATCGCCACTCAATTTCCAACCTGTCGCGCATACTCTGCTCCGATGTCCTTCACCATTCCCCTGTTATAACCAATGTATCCCGTACCTTAAATAGAACCGTCTGCAGACTCCTTGGCACCGGTCTTCAAAATGATTAGCGTTTTATACAAATCGTACTTTACCAACGGCAACAAAGGGTATATAATTCATACATTGAATGCAATTTAATAGTTGCTGGGGGTGCCCTTTTAGGGCTGAGAAAGAGTGGACTCTTAACCCTTTGAACCTGATCTGGTTAGAACCAGCGTAGGGAAGCCCAGGATCCGATTGACTCAACGAAGCTCCAGTCGCCCAACGTTTATCGGAACACCAGAACAGCTTACCTTCGGGAAGCTGTTCTTTTTATTTACATTCCCTGCGTTTGGCTCTAGCAAATTTGTGGAAAGGAGGAACTCCGTTGGAAATTTGGGTGAATGGCGAGCTGGTTGATGTTGCACTACAAACCACGGTCTTGCAGTGGTTGAATGAGCAGAAAGTTGTTTTGGAATCTGCGATTATTGAGCTT
The DNA here is from genome assembly GCA_021811425.1 of Bacillota bacterium. Lineage (GTDB taxonomy): Bacteria > Bacillota > Desulfitobacteriia > Desulfitobacteriales > Desulfitobacteriaceae > JAJZPA01. Next base: position 1,910 of record JAJZPA010000011.1, read on the forward strand.
AATGAAGCAATCTTAAGCCAGGATCGTTGGGAAAGCACTGTTTTGCAAAATGGGGATCGATTAGAACTATTTCTTTTCGTTGGCGGAGGGTAAAACAGCTCAGACACTGCCGCTTAAAAATGCCTGACAAAGGAGGTACCCATCCATGACAAAGGATCTGCCAACTCATCATGACCCTCTGGTTATCGGTGATACTCCCCTGCGGAGCCGTCTCTTGGTCGGAACCGGAAAATTCTCCTCTCATGAAATTGTCCCCGAAGTGATCAAGGAATCCGGGTCGCAAATCGTTACCATGGCCCTGCGTCGGGTCGATTGGAAAAATCCGCAGGATAACATCTTAAATTATCTGCCGGAGCATACCGTACTTTTGCCGAATACTTCCGGCGCACGAAACGCCGAAGAGGCCATACGCATTGCTCGCGTAGCCCGAGCTGCGGGGTGTGGCAACTGGGTCAAAATCGAAGTGGTCCAAGACCAGCGTTACTTAATGCCGGATAACTTCGAAACGGTCAAAGCCACCGAACAATTGGTAAAAGAAGGATTCACCGTCTTACCTTATATGAGCCCTGATTTAAGCACCGCCATGCGTCTGGCTGAGGCCGGTGCCGCAGCCATAATGCCTCTGGGAGCCCCTATCGGGAGTAACCGCGGCTTAAAAACCAAGGAACTTATCCGGATCCTAATTGCTGAAATTTCTCTCCCGATCATCGTGGACGCCGGCATCGGGCGTCCTTCGGAAGCAACGGAAGCCATGGAAATGGGGGCAGCGGCCGTGCTCGTAAACACGGCAATCGCAACTGCGGAAAACCCAGTGGCTATGGCCAAAGCTTTCCGTCTTGCCGTGGAAGCCGGGCGTTTAGCTTATTTGGCCAGACCGGGAGCAAGGCAGCTTCAGGCTGAGGCTTCTTCACCCCTCACAGGATTTCTTAGAGAGAACGCTTGAACCTATCCAAGCACTCAAAGATTACTACAAATTCATGAAGCTTAACTTTAATTTCTGCGAATTGGATCGTGAGGAACAACTATGTTTTATGATCATTATGCCTCCTGGCAAGAGAAACTAAAAAGTCACCCACTGACCTCATTTCAGGAATCCGATGTCTTAAGGGCCCTAGCGCGCGCTAGGCTGGACCCCCCCGATCTCCTGGCTTTGCTTTCGCCCGCAGCTGAACCTTATTTAGAAGCGATGGCTCAAAAGGCCCACCGTTTAACAGTGCAAAACTTCGGCAAAACCATTTCTCTTTTTACCCCGCTCTATTTGGCTAACTTCTGTAGCAACCAGTGTGTCTATTGCAGTTTTAACACCAAAAATACGATCGTCCGCCGCAAATTGGATCTGGATGAGGTGGAAGCAGAAGGCCAGGCCATTGCCGCCACGGGCTTACAGCATCTTTTGCTCCTCACCGGAGAGTCCCGGCTGCAGAGCAGCCCTGAGTACATTCAGGCCTGCCTGGAGCGTTTGCGGCCTCACTTTGCTTCACTGGGCATCGAGGTTTATCCCTTGGAAGAGGAAGAATACCGCCGCCTTTATGAAGCAGGACTTGATGCTTTTACCATGTTCCAGGAAGTCTACGATGAGGTGATCTATGCTGCGGTTCACCCCGCCGGGCCAAAACGCAATCACCGTTACCGTCTGGAAGCACCGGAGAGGGCCTGTCGGGCAGGAATCCCGAGCATCAATATCGGTGCCCTACTGGGGCTGGGGGAATGGAGAACAGAGGCATTCTTTACCGCACTTCACGCCGAATCCTTGCTTCAATCTTACCCCGGGATCGAACTGGCGCTTTCAGTCCCCCGTCTCAGGCCGCACGCCGGGCATTTTCAACCTTTTACTCCTCCGGTCACGGATGCGAACTTGGTACAGGTTATCTTAGCCTACCGGCTCTACCTTCCCCGCGTCGGCATCACGCTGTCCACCCGGGAAAGCCCCCGCTTGCGAGAGGCCCTGCTCCCTCTGGGCATTACCAAGATGTCAGCGGGTTCCCTAACCTCTGTCGGAGGGTATACGGGAGACGGTGACTCCGGAAGCGCCCAATTTGAGATCGCCGACGAACGACCGGTTGACGCAATCGTCGAGATGTTGCGTACCAAGGGCTATCAACCGGCTTTTGTCGATTGGGTCAATGTACGGGTGAGGGAGGCTTGGGGATGAGTTCACTGCTGGAAAGCTTGCAGAAAATGCTCGGGGAAAAGAGACTCTCCCGCATAGCCCATACCAAGATCGGCATCGGCGGTCTGGGCGGGTTGGGTTCGAACGTGGCTTGCCATCTTGTCCGTTCGGGATTTACGCATTTGGTCCTGGCCGACTTCGATAAGGTGGAAGCCGGCAATTTAAACCGTCAGTTTTACTTCGAAGACCAGATTGGCTGCCTGAAAACCGAAGCCTTGGCTCAAAACCTCCGGCGCATCCATGCCCAACTTGATTTAACGTTATGTCCCGAACGGGTTACCGCTGAGAACCTACCTAGGATATTCGGGGAATGCGTGATCTGGGTTGAAGCCTTTGACAAGCCGGAAGCAAAAAAGATGTTCGTCGAAGCGGCCTTAACGCTGGGTAAACCGGTGGTCTCCGCTTCGGGCTTGGGCGGTTGGGGTCAGGCTGATGCCCTGACCACGACGCTTCGCCATCCCGGGTGGGCCGTCATAGGGGATCTGCGCACGGCCGCCGGAGCGGAGCACCCTCCCCTCTCACCGCGCGTGGGCGTGGCGGCAGCCAAAGAAGCTGATATCGTGTTGACCTGGGCCTTGGGTGAGGAGGTGAAACAATGAGTCCTTCTTTTCCTTATCGCATGATGGATGCCAATCTTAACCGGACCGCTGAAGGAATGCGTGTGATCGAAGATATTCTACGCTTCGATTTAGAGGCTAAGGAACTTTGTGAAACAGCGCGGGCCCTCCGGCACCGTCTCAGGGAATCTTTCCGGGAACTCTATCCCCGGCTGTTGGCCGAGCGTAAAGTCCAATCCGATCCCGGAGTGCAAATCAGTCAGGAGCAGCTCTTCGATGGTAAACAAACGAGGGATGATTTGATCTTGGCAAATCTCAAACGAGTTCAAGAGGGATTGCGAGTCCTGGAAGAATCGGCTCATGTCTTAGGTAAGCGCACACTGGCTAAAGAAACAGAGGGCCTACGTTTTGCAACGTATACCTTGGAATCTGCTTTGGCCCCTTACTTAGGAACGAACCCGGTGCAAGAAACCAAGCCATCCTCGGCAAAAAGAAGGCTCCCCCCCGGTCTCTACGCCTTAACTTCCGAGCCCCATTCCCTCGGCCGGAGCAATATCGAGGTAGCCAAAGAAATTCTCCAGGCCGGGGTAAAATCGCTCCAATATCGGGAGAAGAACAAAAAACAGGGGGAAATGTATCGGGAGTGTCTGGTTTTAAGACAGATGACTCGGGATTACGGAGCCTTATTCATCGTCAATGATCATCTAGAAATCGCCTTGGCCGTGGGCGCCGACGGGGTTCACATCGGACAGGATGATTTGCCCCTTCCGGTCGCCCGTGATCTCGTCGGGCCGTGTCTCCTGATTGGCGTATCAACCCATTCCCCGGAACAGGCTCAAGCGGCTGTCGCCGGAGGCGCCGATTATATCGGTGTCGGACCCCTGTTTGCCACCCGAACTAAAAGTGACGTCTGCGCTCCGGTGGGGCTTGAGTATTTGCGTTACGCGGTGGAAAACGTCAAGATTCCCTTTGTCGCCATTGGCGGAATCAAGGAACACAATCTGCCGGAAGTCGTGAGTACCGGGGCAGCCACCGTCGCGTTGGTCACCGAAATTGTCGGCAGCCCCAATATTACGGAGAAAGCTATGGAGCTTCAAAGAATTATCTTAAAAAACGCCTCCGGCAGTTAGGGGGAAGCGAGGGGACGGTTCTCCTGCTCCCCTTTTTAACGGAAAATATGTACTTAAAATTATTGAAAAAGCGAGGGATTCTTTTGACAACACAAATGAGTGCGGCCAAGCGCGGAGAAATCACCCGGGAAATGCAGAGGGTGGCCGCTAAAGAAAATTTGACGCCGGAAGAAATTCGCAGCGGAGTTGCCGCGGGCCAAATCGTCATTCCGGCCAATCACAAGCATCAGAGCCTCAACCCGGAGGGAATCGGCCTGGGTTTGAGGACCAAAATCAATGTCAACCTAGGCATCTCCAGGGATTGCATCAACATCGAGACCGAATTGGACAAGGTGCGCAAAGCCCTGGAGATGAAAGCGGAAGCCATCATGGATCTCAGCAATTACGGGAAAACGGCTGAGTTTCGCCGCAAATTGGTGGAAATGTCCCCGGCCATGATCGGCACCGTGCCCATGTATGATGCCATTGGTTACTTGGACAAAAAGCTTGAAGCGATTACCCCGCAGGAATTTCTGGCTGTCGTTGAAAAACATGCCCAAGACGGCGTTGACTTCGTAACCATCCATGCCGGCCTCAACCGCCAGACCATTGAGCATTACAAACGCACTTCCCGGGTGACCAAAATCGTTTCCCGCGGCGGCTCCCTGCTTTTTGCCTGGATGGAACTCAACAAGGCAGAAAACCCTTTTTATGAATACTTCGATCAGGTCTTGGACATCTGTGCTGAATACGACGTGACCTTGAGCTTAGGAGATGCTTGCCGCCCCGGCAGTTTGGCGGATGCCACCGATGCCTCGCAGCTTGAGGAACTGATCGTCTTAGGTGAACTCACCCAACGGGCCTGGGAACGAAATGTGCAGGTCATGATCGAAGGGCCGGGGCATGTTCCCCTCCATGAAATCCAGGCTAATGTCCTCTTAGAGAAGAAGCTCTGTCACGGAGCACCATTTTATGTCTTAGGTCCACTGGTTACAGATATCGCCCCCGGCTACGACCATATTACCAGTGCCATCGGCGGAGCTATCGCCGGTGCAGCCGGCGCGGACTTCTTATGCTATGTAACCCCTGCTGAACACCTGCGCTTGCCAACTTTGGATGATATGCGGGAAGGAATTATCGCCTCTAAAATCGCCGCCCATGCCGCAGATATCTCCAAAGGCATTAAAGGGGCGGCTGAATGGGATCAAGCGATGAGTACGGCCCGCCAAGCCTTGGATTGGAACAAGATGTTTGATCTGGCGCTTGACCGGGAAAAGGCGGAACGCTATCGGCGTGAATCAACTCCGACTCACGCGGACAGCTGCACGATGTGCGGCGAGATGTGTTCCATGCGGCTGATGAACAAGATTGACAACTTATGAACGAAGTTTAGTATTTTCTGATTCGTGGCTTTGATCGTCCAATTAACTCCTGCCGGGCTAAATCCCAACCGATCATGACCGCATTTTCCACGTCAACAGCCCGATAACCAAGAAGCCGAATAGCAATCCCGTTTTTTACGGTCAAGCTTGCCCCGGCTAATACCTGCGGCAGCCCGGTAAGTTTTTCATGCAACTGATCGACAAGATTTTGCTCAACCTTCTCTGAGAAAATGAATAAATTCCCCTGGTGAGTATAATCTTCAAACCCACCCAGGGAACGGGTGTCCTTTTGCTCAGGCATCAAAAGCCAGTTATCCCACAGGATTATTTCCCCTTCCCAGAAAGCCTTAGTTTTGGAACGGTAAAATTCATACTTGAAGGTTTCTCCACGCCTGACCCGGCCTGGTGTAACGATTTCCGCTACAAAAGCCGTTGCCCCAGCTGCCAAGTGTATTTCGGTTTCGTTCACAAACCGTGATCCGGCGAACGGTATCACCGGATCCGGAAAATATTCCAAAAGAGCCTCTTCCCCGACCTTAAACACATTAAATTGCCCGGCGGAAGAATCCTGAGAACGATAGATTTTCGTCGCGGACTGTGTGGTTAAGAAAGCCTGCGCTCCCTTCTCCAGTTCGACCGTCTGATAATAGTTGTCCCCCTGTACCATCCCGCCCGCCGGATTCATCTGATAAATAAATATTTCCCCGCTCCCCGGCTCCAGGTAAAAAGGTTTTGCAACCTTCAACGGGACTTGGTTATATACTTCTTTGATGATCGTGCGCCCATTCTTTAAGCCTAGACGCAGCCTTAACTCTCCTCTTTTCCCGGGTAGAGGAGAAAATTTTAAGCCTGGCATGCCAAATCATCCAGGAATGCGTTTTTCTTAATCCAGTCAATGACTTCAGGCAATCCTTCCTCTGCAAACAAATTCGTGAAAACAAATGGCCTTGTTCCCCGCATTTTTCGGGAATCCCGGGCCATGATCTCCAGGCTGGCCCCGACATGCAAAGCCAAATCAATCTTATTGATAATTAAGAGATCGGATCGGGTAATCGCCGGACCGCCTTTGCGGGGAATTTTATCCCCTTCCGAGACGTCAATGACGAAAATGAACAAATCCACCAATTCCGGGCTGAACGTCGCAGCAAGATTGTCCCCTCCGCTTTCCACAAAGATGATATCCAAATCCGGGAACTTCTGAAGGAGTTTATCGATCGCCTCTAGATTCATGGAAGCATCTTCCCGGATCGCGGTATGGGGGCAGCCTCCGGTTTCCACCCCAATGATCCTTTCAGCGGACAGGACACCGTTTCTCATCAAAAACTCGGCATCTTCTTTGGTGTAAATGTCATTGGTCACTACGGCCAGATTATAGTCTCTATGGAGATAACGGGTCAGTTTCTCAATCAACGCTGTCTTTCCCGATCCGACAGGACCGCCGATCCCGACACGGACGGGTTTGCAAGGGCTGGTCACTTTGGGCATCATCCATCACTCCTATTGGAATACTTCTTTAGCTATTGTCTTTATGACATAAACAAGCGGGAATACAAATGTTCATGCTGCATGGATCTGATTTCCAGACCAGGCAGGAAAGCGCCCAAATCTTCCAAGGTAAGCTCTTGGCTTTTTTCTGCTGATTGCACCATCGTCGCGTGTAACGAAGTTAATACCCACTGCCCGTCCTGCTGCCCGAGCGGTATAAGCCTGACAGCGTTATTGACCATTCCCGCTGTCGTGTTGTAGACAAAGGCCAGGCCAGCCTGTTTGCCTCCTAGGCCGCAAGCCCGGGCAATCAATCCGAAAACCACGGCATGATGGCCATAGACCTTGCCCTCGTTGATTAAGCTTTGGAATTGCGTCAATACGGCTCCCTGAAATAAAGGGATAGCTGCCTTTAGCATACGTCTCCCTGTTTTAACACTGGCTTCCCTGCTTTCCAGTGCCAGTTTTTGGGCGGCTACAACATGTTCTAATTCTATGATAGCCGCTAAATCATGGTTTTCTGTAGCCCGATAGGCCAGAGACACGGCCAGACCATCAGAAGTTATCAATTCTTCTAAATAGCCAACGAGAAACTGCCGCAACGTCTCCTTGGAGTTGATTAATCCCTCTTGAACATAGGTCTCCAACCCGTAGGATTGAGTGAACCCCCCAGTCGGAAACAAACTGTCGGATATCTGCAACATGACTAACACTGCTTGATCAGTGAGCGTGACTCGGGGCAGGGTGGAGAACATGTTCCAACCTTCTCCTTTCCAGACGAACCGGTATGTTGAGCTTGTTGAAAAAGCTAACGATGGTTTGATCCAACGGAGTCAACACTTGGTTTTCCTCCAGAAAGATCGGAGCATGACGGTTCCCTAACTGGTAACAAATCAGGGCCATTTCTTTCATCGTTTGCGGTTCAAAGACAATAGCTTCCGTTTTCGAAAGCTCCACGACAATGATATTCGGTCCGTTTATATAGAGCACATCCCCTTGCTGCAGGCGGTTGCAGCTCTCAATGTTGATGCCAACATCCCTACCCTGATCGGTGGTTTTACGCAAAAACCTCTTATCGAGTTCAAACCACTCAACGGCTACTTTTTCCACCCGTTTGTCTGAATAATCCATATCGCGCAGATTACCGAGGATCTCTGCTAGAATCACTTCCACCACTATCCTTATTCATGTTAAATCTTAAAACAGAAAATACCTCTGGGCCATGGGTAATTCCCGGGCCGGTTCACAGGTCAGTACTTCACCGTTGACAGTCACTTCGTAGGTTTCCGGATCCACTTTGATATCCGGAAGGGTGTCATTATGAATCATTTGCTTTTTGGTAAGGTGACGGCAATTACGCACCGGTCGGACCTCTTTGGCCAGCCCCAGCTTTTCTTTAATCCCGCTGGCATAAGCAGCTTGCGACACGAACGTTAAACAACTATGATACTTGGCCTTGCCCAACGCCCCGAACATTGGCCTGGTCAAAACCGGCTGGGGCGTAGGTATGGAAGCATTGGCATCACCCATTTGGCTATAAGTAATCATACCGCCTTTCAGGATTAATTCCGGTTTAACCCCGAAGAACCGCGGTTGCCATAGCACAATATCAGCGACCTTCCCTACTTCCAATGAACCGACATATTCACTGATCCCATGCGTGATGGCCGGATTGATCGTATACTTGGCGATGTAACGTTTGGCCCGGAAATTATCATTGTTGCCCTTTTCTTCCGGCAGGCGTCCTCTTTGTTTTTTCATCTTATCAGCGGTTTGCCAAGTCCGTATAATCACTTCCCCCACCCGGCCCATGGCCTGGGAGTCCGAACTGAGCATACTAAAAACACCTAAATCATGCAAAATATCCTCGGCTGCAATCGTTTCCGCCCGGATCCGGGAATCAGCGAAGGCGACATCTTCCGGTACTTTACTGTCCAGATGATGACAAACCATGAGCATATCCAGATGTTCGTCGATTGTATTCACCGTAAAGGGCCGGGTCGGATTCGTGGAGGAAGGAAGAATATTCGGCTCACCCGCAATCTTAATAATATCGGGAGCGTGTCCACCGCCTGCCCCTTCCGTATGGTAGGTATGGATGGTGCGCCCGTTAATTGCGGCTACAGTATCTTCAACAAACCCCGCTTCGTTCAGAGTATCTGTATGAATGGCAACTTGGACATCATAAGCATCCGCGACCCGCAGACAGGTATCTATCGCTGCCGGAGTGGTTCCCCAGTCTTCATGCAGCTTTAAACCTATGGCCCCCGCCATGATCTGTTCAATCAGAGGCTGTTCAAAGGAACAATTCCCTTTCCCTAAAAGACCGATGTTCACTGGGAATTCTTCGGCAGCCTCTAACATCCGGTGCATATTCCACTCCCCCGGCGTGCACGTCGTAGCATTCGTCCCTGTAGCCGGGCCGGTGCCGCCGCCGATCATGGTGGTAATACCGGAAGCAATGGCTGTCTCCACTTGTTGCGGCGAAATAAAATGAACATGTGAATCTATCCCACCCGGGGTCACAATGAGACCTTCCCCAGCGATGACTTCGGTGGCTGCTCCGACCACCATGTTGCTGTCCACTCCGTCCATCAGGTTGGGGTTACCGGCCTTGCCGATCCCGGCAATTTTACCATCCCGGAGCCCTATGTCCGCTTTTACAATGCCCCAGTAATCGAGGATCAGGGCATTCGTAATCACGACATCCAAAGCACCCGTACTTCGTGTCGCTTCAGGGGATTGTCCCATACCGTCCCTCAACACTTTACCTCCGCCGAATTTGCACTCATCTCCATAAACTGTAGCATCAGACTCTACTTCAATCATAATATCCGTATCGGCCAGGCGCACCTTATCCCCCGTCGTGGGACCATACATATCAGCATATTCCCGGCGCGTTATTTCTAAACTCATGCCTTACGCCTCCATCGTTCCTTTAAATTCTGAAAGAGCAGCATTCCGTATACTCTTGCGGAAAGTACTTTGAGAACGCAGGGCACCGTTGGTCAGGTTATTTAAACCATAGACAGTCTTTTTGCCCCCAAACTCCACCAAGGTGACGTCTTTTTCCTCTCCCGGCTCAAAACGGATGGCCGTGCCGGCAGGAATGTTTAACCTCATCCCAAAGGCGCGCGCCCTGTTAAACTCCAGAGCCTTATTTACTTCGAAAAAATGAAAATGAGAACCTACCTGAACTGGCCTGTCACCCGTATTAGCGACCGGCAATGTTACCGTTGGGCGGCTTTTGTTGGCTTCTATACTGATTGAACTCAAAATCAACTCTCCCGGTATCATCATGTCACCTGCCTATATCATAAAGTTTCCGCTGAGACGCGTTGAACACAAGCTGAAATATCTAAGTCCGGCTTAAATCTCTCGCTTAGCGAATCGGACGATGCACTGTTACCAGTTTGGTTCCGTCGGGAAATGTCGCTTCCACTTGAATCTCATCAATCATTTCACTCACACCAGCCATCACATCCTCCGCGCTCAGGATTTGAGCACCGTATTGCATCAGTTCTGCCACGGTTTTCCCATCCCGAGCCCCTTCCTGGATGGCCGAGGAAACAATGGCCACCGCCTCGGGATAATTGAGTTTAAGCCCCCGTTCCTTGCGTTCCCACGCCAATTTGGCAGCCACATAGATCAACAGTTTTTCCTGTTCTCGGGGATTTAATCGCATACAAGTCACCTCCTCTTCCCCACCCAGAATGTCCATCAAAAAGTCAGATATTCCCGCACATTTTCTTCCTTCATCTCAGCAGTTAAGCCCTGGGCCATGATTTCCCCCTTTTCCATCACATAATAATAGTCGGTCAAGTCCAAGATGAAGTCCAAGTACTGTTCTACCAGCAAAATTGAGACATCCCCTTGAGCACGGATCGTTTGAATGGCCTGGGCAATATCCAAGATGATTGACGGTTGGATTCCCTCTGTCGGTTCATCCAGAATGAGGAGTTTCGGTCGGGAAACCAACGCCCGGGCAATGGCCAGTTGTTGCTGTTGTCCACCGCTCAGATCTCCGCCCTTTCTGGAGAGCATTTGTTGGAGAACCGGAAACATCGTATAAATATCCTCAGGAATATCCCGCCTTTTGTCTCGCTTGGCCTCCAACCCTAATAATAGATTTTCCTCAACGGTGAGTTGAGGAAATATCTCCCTTCCCTGGGGAACGTAGCCTATTCCGGCTCGTGCCCGTTGATCCGGTGTCTTTTTCGTGATCTCCTCGCCCTCAAATACAACTCTCCCTTCACGTGGACGAAGCAGCCCCATCACAGTTTTCAGCAATGTCGTCTTGCCTACCCCATTACGGCCCATCAGGGCCACAACCTGCCCGGATGGAACTGTCAGGTCAACCTGGCGCAGCACAATACTCTCATCATAGTACACGTTGACTTGTTCAATGTTTAACATTATCCCGCCCCCGTCCCAAATAAACCTCAATCACCCGCGGGTCCTGCTGGACTTTGTCAACTTGTCCTTCACAGAGGATTTTCCCTTCATGCATGACCGTTACTTTGGTCGCAAAGTTACGGACGAACTCCATATCATGCTCGACCACCAAAACCGAGCGTTCCTTGGTTATTTCCAGCAATAGTTCCCCTGTTTTTTCCGTTTCTTTTTTCGTCATACCGGCAACCGGTTCATCCAAGAGCAAGAGATCGGGATCCTGAATCAATTGCATACCGATCTCCAGCCATTGTTTCTGTCCATGGGACAAGAGATCGGCCTGGATGTGGGCTTGATCCGTCAGGCCGGTTTTTACCAGCGTATCGTCTATGGCTTCTTGTTGCTCGTTGCTCAATGGGGAAAACATCGCTGCCCAAACACCGCGATCCTTTTGCACGGCCAGTTCCAGGTTCTCAAACACCGTTAAGTTCCGGAAAACGGAAGGCGTTTGAAATTTGCGGCTAATCCCGAGCCTGACGATCTGATGTTCCCGGTGACGCCCAATATCTTTGTGATCTTTAAAGATGACCCGTCCGCTAGTCGGTTTGGTCTTCCCGCAGATCACGTCAAGCAACGTCGTTTTGCCCGCTCCGTTGGGGCCAATCAGAAAACGCAGTTCCCCGTGGTTAAGAAACGAACTTAATCCGTTGATGGCTTTGAAACCGAAGAAATCAACGGTGACGTTTTCCAAGGAGAGAATAGTGCCAGCCATTGCCAAGTCCTCCTTTTGTCATGTCAAGAATGCTCTGAGGTAGGCGGCCATAATATTTTTTTCCTCGTTGCTGGCCGGATAAACTTTTCAGAAATCCCATAATACCCTCTGGAAAGAAGATTACAACTCCGACAAACAACGCCCCGATGAAAAAGAGCCAGGCACTGGGAAATGCTTCACTCAAACTGCTCTTGGCAGCATTGACAAGGATGGCTCCCAGTATCGCCCCGACCAAAGTACCCCTGCCGCCGATAGCAACCCAAATCGCCATTTCAATCGAAGGAACGATTCCCATCATAGCAGGCGAGATAATTCCCACCTGAGTCACAAAAAGTGCTCCGGCTAAACCAGCTAAGCCTGCGGAAAAAGCATAAATAAATACTTTATATAAGGCAGGATCATAGCCTGTAAAGCGCGCCCGGTTTTCACCGTCCCGGATGGCCATGAGCACTCGGCCAAACCGGGTTTTAACCATGGAACGGCAAAGTAAGTACACCCATCCTAAAGTAACAGCAGTGATCAGGTAAAGCACTGTTTGGGTGACAGGACTGGACAGAGAATAACCCAATATCGTTTTATAATTGGTAAGACCGTTCGTCCCCCCGGTGTATTTCTGCTGTCCGATAAACAAGGTAGTGAAAATAATAGCAAGGGCCTGGGATAAAATCGAAAAATAGACTCCCTGAATCCGGTTCCGGAACGTCAAAAATCCCAAAATAGTTGCCAAGACAACAGGGAGTAAAATGGCCATGCCCAAGGCAAACCCGGCATGCCGGAAAGGCTCCCAAAACCATGGCAGATCATTCAACCCACTCCAAACCATAAAGTCGGGAAGTTTCCCGGCTGCAGCCTCCAGTTTCAAATACATAGCCATACAATAAGCCCCAAGTCCGAAAAAGACACCATGGCCGAGACTTAATATCCCAGTGTAACCCCAAATGAGGTCAATGCCCAAAGCAAGAATGGCAAAGGCCAAAAATTTCCCCAGCAGATTGAGCCTAAATCCGGACAGGGTAAGCGGAGCTACCACTAACAAGAGCACTGCGGCCAGAAGAAAAATCAGTTTTTCTTTAACCAGATATTTGGACACACCTTCCATAAAACTCACCTCCATGCCTGGTTTAATCAAGTGCCCGGCTCCGGATGGCAAATAATCCGAGCGGCCGCCATTGGAGAAAAGCAATAACTATGCTAAATACTAACACCTTACCGATCGTGGCAGTGGTCCCAAACTCCAAAGCGGTGTTCAAGATACCGATGGATAAGGCTCCGGCTACCGTCCCAATGAGTCTTCCGACACCACCCAATACGACAACCATAAAAGCATCAACAATATAGTAGGTACCTAAAGACGGCCCGATTGAACCTAGAAGGCTCAGGGTACACCCGGCAATTCCGGCCAAACCGGAACCAAAAGCAAACGTATAGGCATCCACTTTGCGGGTAGGGATACCAAGACACGCCGCCATTTCCCGATTTTGCATAACTGCCCGGATTTTGCGGCCATTCGCTGTATGGTAAAAGAAAAAGTATACACCGGCGATACAAAAAACGACCATTGCAATAATGAATAAGCGTTTATAGGGGAGTTGAAGCCCGGCCGTTATTCTAAGGCCACCGTTTAACCAGGACGGACTGACAACATCTACATTAGGCGCACCAAAAATATTACGGGCCAGTTGTTGTAGGATCAAACTTACTCCCCAAGTGGCGAGCAAACTATCCAGAGGACGGCCATAAAGAAAACGGATAAGCACATTTTCCAAAAGAAGTCCGACCAGAGCGGAAACCACAAAGGCTAGCGGAATAGCAACGATAAAATAAAAGCTAAAAAATTCTTTGCTTACGTATTTGATAAAAAAGAGCTGGGTAACATAAGCGACATAGGCGCCAATCATAATCAGTTCACCATGAGCCATGTTGATAACTTTCATGAGGCCAAAGGTTATCGCAAGACCCAAGGCAATTAAAAGCAAGATGGAACTGACACTAAGACCATTGAAAATCTGCAATAATAGAGTATCCACAGTCAGCCTTCCTTTCTATCCGGGGACTCCTTTTCGTCGAAATTTGTAGCCTTCCCGGCTTGGCAAGGAAAGGCAGAAGCAACCCATAATGCTTATTCGAATTGATAGAGGCAGGCGCCCCTTTTCCCTGCGAATCCCTGTTGAAGCTCTATTATAAATCTTGTGATCATTTAAGGAGACAGGGACGGGGCGGCCCTAAAGAAACACTACATAGTATAGTAAATTTAGTTATAGTCCTTTGGCCCAATCCAGACCTTTCAGATAGGGATTCGGTTTGATCGGCTGTCCGGAGCTCCAAATTTCCTTAAACATGCCATCCGGTTGTACTTCCCCAATGCGGACAGTCTTCCAGGTATGCTGATTTTCCGGCTCAATCTTAACTAAACCCTCCGGTGCCTTGTATTCAATGCCGGTTTTAAGCGCCTCCCGCACCTTGTCGACATCGGTGGTTCCAGCTTTTTTCACAGCCTCGGCCCAGAGATATACGCCAAAATACCCTGCCTCAATCGGGTCATCAGTCACCCGTTTATTACCATACTTGGCTTTGTACTTCTCAACAAATGCCTTGTTTTCCGGAGTATTTGTTGTTTGAAAATAATTCCATACTGCCAAATCGCCGGCCATATTCTCCGCCCCAATACCGCGGATTTCCTCTTCCGCTACACTGACGGACATCACAGTAATATCTTTGGAGGTAATCCCGGCATCGCGCAGTTGTTTAAAGAAAGCCACATTGCTGTCTCCATTCAGCGTATTAAAAATAACCTTGGGTTTAGCTGCCTTAATCTTGTTGATAATCGTGCTATAATCCGTATGGCCAAGCGGAGTATATTCCTCGCCCACCAAGTTGCCACCTTCGGCTTTTAACTGGGCTTTAATAATCTTGTTAGCTGTCCGCGGGAAAACATAGTCCGAACCTAGAAGATAGAAATCTTTACCTCTGTTTTTCAGCAACCAGGATACGGCCGGCACAATTTGCTCGGTAGGCTCAGCACCGGTATACACTATGTTCTTGGAAGACTCCAGCCCTTCGTATTGAACCGGATACCAGAGCAGGCCATTGTTCTCTTCCACGACGGGAAGAACCGCTTTGCGGCTGGCCGAAGTCCAGCAACCGAAGATTGTGGCAACTTTATCTTGCTGTAATAACTTCTTAGCTTTTTCCGCAAAAGTAGGCCAATCAGAAGCCCCGTCCTCAATCACAGGAACAACTTTTTTGCCGAGGACACCCCCTGATGCATTGATCTCATCAATAGCCATCAGTTCCGCATCTTTAACTGAGACTTCACTGATAGCCATAGTCCCACTTAAAGAGTGCAGAATTCCAACTTTAATCGTGTCACCTGAGGCCTGACTCGGTGCCGTATTTTGGCTTTGCGCTCCGGTTGCCCCACAGCCGCTTACCAGCAAGCCTAAGCTCAAGGTGATGGCTAAAGCAGGTGTCAGCCTTTTGAACAATCTCTTTTTTACCATTTTTGTCTCCCCTTTTTCTACATAGTCCTGATTTCTTGCCGAAAAGATCTCACGTTGTTTTGACTCTGAACTTTGAAGTTACTTGTTCGTATCTTTTTTCCTCTGGCTTGTTCATCACCACCATTAGTCCATAGAAATCAAGAAAACGCTTGTCCGGTCATGATCCGAACAAGCGTCTTTGCTTGTACCATTCAGAAAGTATAACTTTCGGGTGGCATAAGGGCAACTAGGCTTCTGCCTGCGCTAAGGCTTGGCACAAGCCAAGTTTTCTTTATAAAATAATGGGGCTCTCAGAAGTAAATCTGAGAGCCCCATTGCTCAACTTGGCTTCATTATAGTTTCAACCTGCTTATATATCAAGGTTTTTTCAAAAATTATATTGTATTCAATTAAACAGGCTTTGCATCGATATGAAGATTTTCGAGGCTTTTTGCCTGTTTGGCTGCAAAGATCACTGCAGTATCCGTCACCAAGGGAATGAGATCCGTCGCGAAAAGTTTGACCCGGGCAAGTTCTTCCTGGACCCATGTTTGGGAAAATATTTTCCCATTGTAGGTATTGATGAACATGTTTAAATCAAACAGAGCCGCCTTCTCATAGTAATGTTCGGGGAAAAAATCGTGGATTAGCAAGAATCCTTCGGGTTTGAGACAATTGGCAGCCCTCTCCAGAACAGCAGGGATCTCATCTTCCGAATAAGCGTGAATTATGTTGGAGAGGATGACCAGGTCAAATGCTTCCTGATCAACGGGCCAAGGTTCTAAAATATTAACAGGGCCATAGGTTAAACGTTCTCCGAATCCTCTCTTTTCCATAAACTTCCGGGTATAGTCCAAAACGTAAGGCAAGTCAAGTAAGGTAGCGGTCAGTGCAGGAAAACGCTCCAGAAAACCGCTGGCCATGGCGCCGGAACCGGTCCCAACATCAAGGAGCTTCCCAGAAAGGGGAAAACCTTCGAAAAAAGGAAGAATTTCTTGCACTTTGATCCGGGCTACATTGTCCATAGCGCTGATATATTTCCGAACACGCCGGGCAAACCGTTCAGGATCTTCCTCGGACGAACCGTAATTAATCCTTGTACCGGCTTCCAGGCACTGAGCGAGATTTTGCCACCCGGAATAGAGATACTTGCGCCACAGAATGGAATCTCCCTGGTAATTGCTCTTACCTTTTACGAGATACTCACTGGCCAGTTTGGTATTAAAATAGTATTTACCGTCATCAGTCAGCAAGCCCATAGCGCAAAGGGCATGTAGAAAGCGCTCCAGTCCCCGGGGGGGAACATTCAATGCCACAACCAGTTCAGGAGCGGTTTTCCCCCTTGAGTCGAGAAGACTAAAAACCTCGAGTTCAACGGCCGTAAACAGTGCCTCGGACAACCAATACCCTGTAGCCAGGTCTTCCAGGTACTGGGGACCGTTCTCCTGGGGATTAAGACTAAAATAGTTTGAAGTCAGGGTTAATCTCATTTTTATTTAAACCTCCAAAAGCCCGATCCAGAAATATTTGGCCGCAACCCGGGCGCTGTACTCCGGTCCGCACACAGCATACGGATGGTCATCAACGGCAACGATAAGTCCCTGAAGTTGAGCCCCGAGCCTAACACTCTCGCCAGAATCTCAGATAAATGATTGAGGAGAATCTTAAAATGAATCGAAAGCGCAGCCTAATTCTTGGAGGCATCGGCATCACAGTCTTAATAATGGTTTCAATGTTCCTTAAATGGCCCTCGAACATTGCTGCTTGGCATCACTATCAAGCAGTAAAATCCAAAGAAGTGATCGTCCATACTTCAAAAGCTGTTGCAAATCCAAAACTTCAATTCCTGCTCCAACCCCAAATAATCAAGTTGAACCCAAAATGGATACCTTTCCCAAAAAAGGCCTCTCTGTCCTCAAGTATCAATTGTCAAATTGATTTCCGGCACCGGGTCCATGTAATGATCCCATAAGCGGCATACTAAGCTCTTTCGGTTGTAACATCGGTGCAGTTGCCTAGAGGGGAAGCGAGGGGAACAGGAGAACCGTACCTATGCTCCCCTAATAAGGTACAGGATAATGACAGTCGCCAGCAAAGCCGCCTCCGGCCCTAGGAGCGTGCGCAGCACCTTGCGTAGATCCGCCTTAAAATAATCCACCGTTAAGGCCAGACACAAATGCATGGGGGAGAGCATAATTCCAGCAAAACCGGTGACAAACAAAAATTCCGCCAAAGGAAGTGCAAGATGTCCTCCGAATGCAGCCATGGCCAAAGGAAAAACAATACCGATATAGGCCACGGTCAAACCGGTAAGCACACCCGTGATAAAACTGATGATCCCAAAAATAACAAAACTTGGCACGGGAAGCTGGGCCAGCAAGGGAGCCAATCCCTCTACAGCTCGGGTTTCAACCAGCACTTCTTTAAAAAGCATGATCACCCAAACAAGGATGAGCGTCTTGGGAACCAGCGCCCGGCGACTTAGATCCCAAAATTTGCGCGGGGTATAGCGGTGACGAATAAAGAGCCCTACCAGCACTGAAGCGACGGCCAAAGCAACTTCCACCTTCAACACCATCACCAAGGTGACAATAATGAGCACCGGAAAAATACTGAAAAACAGTTGTCTCACCAAGGTCCTGCGCGCCGTAGAACTCTCCTCCACACTAACCACTGCCGGAACCCGCCGTAAAACAGGCAGGCCAAAAAGTATGACCAATAAACCAAAAGGAGCTAAAGCGCCAATCAGCGTGGTCAGTCCAAGCCCACTAAGCTGTGAAGCTAAAAGCACTCCCGGATAGAGCGGCAAAAAGTATTCCCAAATATGACGATAGTAATAATTAACAAAACTCTTCTCTTCCGCATTAATCGGTGTCCCATCAGCCGCCTGCCCCACTAAAGGAGCAGAAAAAAGCGCCCCTCCGGCCGATGGCATTAAACCGATAAAAGCCGGCAACAAGGCCATGACAATGCGACGATCGCGAAAAAGCCCGCGTAGCCCAGCCAGCATCCGGTTCAAATACCCCTCCTGGCCCAAAAGATGTTCAAGAATCATGATTAAAGCCAAGATGATAATCAGCTCCAGAGTGGCCCAACTTGTGCTCGCCTGCCAAGCCATGTTCAAAAACGCCAATGGCTTCGTATGATACAGTGCAGCCAAAATGAGCGAAGCGCCAAACATCACCGCACCCAGCGGGACCCTACGCCATAGCAATAGCATGATCAAAACAAAAACAAATAGCAACTTCAATCCTTCCAAAAATCCCCTTCTCCTCTCACGTTGTAATTAACTAGACCCATTATCATCCCTCTAGTGAACCCTTTTCCCTCATTATATCATTTCACAAGCGATTTAAGCGATTTTTCCGTAACTCATTCCTCTTGTCATTATCGGACTGAAGCTATATCATAATGTTAAATCAACTCGAAAGGGGGATCATCATGCTTTTCTCCAACCTATTCGAAAATGATCAACCGGTCCTTCATCTCTAAACTCAAGACGGAGATGAAGGACAATTTCCGTCTTGAGAATTGTTTAGTTATCAAGTCAATTCTCAGGAGACGGAGGTTAATTTTTTGAAAAATTCTATTTTAGGAGCGATTTATCTCTCACTAGCGGCGAGTATCTGGGGTGGAATGTACGTTATCAGCAAGTACGTTTTAGGATTTGTCCCTCCTTTTACTCTGCTCTGGTTACGTTACTGTATCGCCTTTGCCTTTCTGTTCGGCATTTGGCAATTCACTCGTCACAAACAAGCCAGACCCGACAGACTGAACTGGAAAACCGTCCGGCGTTTGGCTTGGATTGGGTTTATCGGTTATTTTGTATCAGTTGGTACTCAATTTATCGGAACAAAGCTAGCGGATGCGCATACAGGCGCGTTGCTGACATCCGCTTCACCCGCCTTTGTTATTCTCTTTGCCCGACTATTCCTGCACGAACCGCTCACCTGGCAAAAAGTCTCAGCTTTACTCCTGTCAACCGGGGGAGTCCTAATCGTTGTCGGTTGGGGAAATCATCAGGAAAACAGTTTCTTGGGCGAACTTTTCCTCTTGGCAGCGGCGATCACTTGGGCTCTGCTTACCGTATCTGTTCGCCAGGCTGCCCAGTACCATTCGCCTTTGACAACCACAACCTTTGCTTTAGGATTTGCCCTCATTTTGACCACGCCCCTCATGCTCTGGGAGATTCTGAATACGACAATTTCCTGGTCATCCAGTCCTATCGTTCTTTGGGGCGGCATTGTCTATCTAGGGCTAATAGCGACAGCGGCAGCCTTTTTCCTCTGGAATAAAGGCATGGAGTTCATCGAGGCGGGCATCGGTTCTCTCTTCTTCTTTTTCCAACCGATCGTCGGGGCGTTCTTGGGCTGGCTTCTGCTCGGTGAAAAACTGCGTTGGAATTTCTTTTTTGGAGGCTCCTTCATTCTCTTGGGAGTCTTGCTTGCTACTGTCGACCCACGCACGCTCTTACGTCGTCGCATAGAGTAAAAATCGCTCGTTCAATTCCTCATCAACGCCGCCGGGGCCCAACGATCGTCCACTGGCTAAAAGTGAACCGCTGCCTTCGGCATGCGGTTCACTTTTTCGACTGTTAAAGCGGATAATAGATCACCACTTGAACTTGCGTCAGTGCAGTTGTTCCGTTTCGGTAACCATGAGGACGATCCCCCGGAAACCGCAACGCATCCCCCTGGTAAACCGTGTAGAGGCTTTCCTCAACCTCCACCTCCAACGTTCCCTCGGAAACGAGCAAATATTCCTCAACCCCTTTTGGGTGGGCCTCCGAAGCGTGTCTACACCCCGGTTCCAAAACGATGGAAAAGATCTCGAAACGCCGGATTGGGTCAAAAGGAAAGAGCGGATAAACCCGGTACTGACCATCTTCCTCCAGAAGCGGTTGCAGTGCCTTCCAGGAAACAACGGACACAATCGTCATAGCCTCTTCCACAAAGGAAGAGAAAGAGACCTGAAATCCATTGGCAATCTTCCATAACGTGGTTACGGTCGGATTGGATTCTCCTCTCTCAATCTGGCCCAACATAGCCTTGCTCACGCCAGTGATCTCAGCCGCCTTATCTAAGCTAAGCCCCTTTTCACGGCGAATGCGCCGCAGACTTGTGGCAACTCGCTCGTGTATGGAATCCATTGTTACCTATCCCCCTTCGCTACACGTCCTGCAATACGTCCTGTGCTCACGCTTCTGCAAGCCTTCCTGTTCCCTGTTCTTGTCTAGTATAACATACATATGTTATACTATGATATACTACCATGATACCCAACAGGGAGGAGATCTAGTCATGGGAAAAAACACGCTGACTTCAGAACATCTTGGGCCATTTCTCGAAGGGGTAAAGGCAGGGCTGCCTGTCGCGATGGGTTACATCCCCATTGCCATCGCTTTTGGTTTGTTGGCAAAATCCAACGGAGTCCCGATTGCCATTAGTGTCTCCATGTCCCTCTTCATTTTTGCCGGAGCAAGCCAGTTCGTCGGGGTCAGTCTCCTGACCGCCGGAGCAGCCTACTGGGAAATAATTACGGCCACCTTCCTGTTAAACCTGCGCCATTTTTTAATGTCTGCCTCCCTCTCCCCACGCCTTGCAGCACACACACCGAAACGTCGCTTAGCCATCCTGGCTTATGGTCTTACCGATGAAACCTTCAGCGTTGCTTCGCTTCGACCAGAGAAAACCCTCAGCTTCCCTTTTATTCTGGGGCTTAATCTCATCGCCTTTAGCGCCTGGAATGTGGGAACTTGGGCAGGATTCATCTTAGGAACCGGATTACCGGGATCGGTTCGTTCCAGCATGGGGATTGCCCTCTATGCCATGTTTCTCGGTTTATTAATCCCTGCAGCGAAAAACTCCCACCCGGCCCTCGTCGTCGTGTTGCTGGCCGGAGGGATCCACGCACTCTTGCAATCGCTTCCCCGCTTGGCCTCATTTTCCAGCAGCTGGGGCATCGTTATCTCTACCGTGCTGGCAGCGGCCATCGGTGCATTACTCTTTCCAGAGGAGGGAAAAGCCGTATGAAATCCCTGGCTTTGTTGGTATTGGGTATGGGGTTGGTAACCTATATTCCCCGTATGCTCCCCATGGTCCTGCTGGGGAAGGTAAACTTGCCTCCTTTCTTGAGCCGTTTCTTACAATTCATCCCTTTTGGCGCCCTCAGTGCCCTGATCGTTCCCGGGATTCTCTCTTCCACCAACAGTACGACTTCCGCTGTAGCAGGCGGTGTCGCTGCCTCTATCCTGGCCTTTTTCCGCCTTAATGTGATGTTTGTGGTTCTGGGTGGCATCCTCGGAGTATTCTTCTGGGAGCTATGGCTCACCCCTTGAGACTCAAGATGACGCCCTGAGTTGGACGGCATTAACACAGCCCGAACGGGTGCCGCCTCAACACCTTGGAGTTTAAGCGGCAGGGCGAAAAGCATATACCTTCCTTCTGGAACATCTTTTAGCCTAAGTCCTTCGAGAATGATGACTTCCGCCTGAAATAGAAGCTTGTGGGTTTCATGTTCCGGCTGAGCCCTCTCGATACCCAAGGCATCGATTCCCACGCCGCTGATTTTCTGGGCAGCCAGGAATGCTGCCCCGCTTTGATCAAGGTACACGAATTCGGGGTCGAACTCTTCCGCCCAGGAATTTCTCGTCTTCAATAAGACAAAATCGCCTGGCGTAATCCCTATTCCCTGCAAATCAGCCGCTGTGATCTTGTCCTTGGCTTGCGTCAAGTCGAACACTTTACAGGGCGTGAGCAAGCGGGCCAAGGGGATGGATTCAATACGTGCTCCCCCCTGAAGCATGTGCAGCGGGGCGTCAATATGCGTCCCTGTATGCAGATCCAGGTGCAGGGAAGACTCATAGGTACTGCTCTGGGAAAAGTCCTGCCTCACCGTCAGTTCCGGTTTCTTTTCGGCTTTATTTTTATAAACGGACATCCCAGGATGAATCGCCATAGAAATATCGTAGAGCATATCCTTGCCCTCCTTTAACCCTTCACCCCTTCAATCCTTTAACCCTTCAATTTCACCGACTGCATCTGCAGGCTCAAGCTGCCGCCAGTGGCGGCCATCGCGGGTCACTAGCTGTTCAGCTTCCTCAGGTCCCCAACTTCCCGCGCTATAATTCGGGAAATTAGGACTTTCCCCCTGCCAAGCTTCAAAAATCTGATCAACAAACATCCATGAATACTCTACCTCATCCCAACGGGTAAACAGCGTGGAATCTCCTCGTATGACGTCGAGCAGAAGCTTTTCATAAGCCTGCGGGGAATTCCCTTCATAATCACAGTTTTGGCAGAAATTCATTCCGACCGGGGTTATTCCCTGTTCCATCCCCGGTTTCTTGGCGTTGAACTGAAAGAATACCCCTTCTTTCGGCTGAATCCGAATAATTAATACATTCGGGTTGAGATCGGGATATTCCTGCCGATAGAGCACAGCCGGTAACTGTTTAAACTGGATTACGATCTGGGTCGACTTCTCCGCCAACCGTTTGCCGGTGCGAATATAAAAAGGGACTCCAGCCCAGCGAAAATTATTGATCTCGGCTTTCAAAGCAATAAACGTCTCCACCGTCGATGCGGGTGCAACCCCTTCTTCCTCGCGGTAACCCCTCATGCTCCGGCCCGTTCTGCCCCCGGGCCCATACTGGCCTCGAATCACATTTTGCCTGATGTTTTCCGGCCTAAACCCGGTCAAAGAGCGCAGGACTTTAACCTTTTCATCCCGAATGGATTCGGTGTCCAAACCCGCCGGAGGTTCCATGGCAGTCAATGTCAGAAGCTGCAGCAGATGATTCTGGAGCATATCCCGCAGTGCCCCCGCTTGCTCATAATACCCTGCCCGTGTTCCCACGCCGACCGTCTCCGCTGCAGAAATTTGGATATGATCGATATAGCGGCTGTTCCAAATCGGTTCAAATATGGCATTGGCTAACCGGAGCACCATGATGTTCTGGATCATTTCCTTGCCTAAATAGTGGTCGATTCGAAAGGTGTTCTCTTCGCCAAAAACCCCGGTAATTTTTTCGTTTAAAGCCCGAGCTGAGGCGAGATCCCGTCCAAACGGCTTTTCAATGACGACCCGTTTCCAGCCGCTATCCTGTTGGGTTAAGCCCTGAAGCTGAAGTTTTTCCACGATGATCTGGAAGTGTTCCGGTGCAACCGCCAAATAATAGATCCGATTGCCTGACGACTGATGATTCGCGTCAATTCCTGCCAGGAATGACTTAAGCTCCGCATAACCTGCTTCCTCGTGAAACTCAAAATGTCGGTAGTAAATCTGTCGGGCCAGCCGCTGCCAAACCTCCCCATCCACTGCTTGGCCGCTGAAGGTATTCAAGGCCTCCTCCACTGTGCGGCGGTATTTTTCATCATCAAGCTTTCGTCTCCCGATAGCCACGAGGGCAAAGCCTTCCGAAAGCCGGTTTTTAGCGGCCAGACTATAAATAGCCGGCAACAGTTTGCGATAAGTCAAATCTCCGGTTCCGCCAAAAACCACAAGCACACAGGCGTTGACGCTAGTCATAAGTTTATCCTTCCTCATTTAAAAGTATCAAATAACATTTTATGATCCTACATTTTTTATTGCAAGTAATGACAGGTTCCATTATCTTATAAGGGTAACCTATTGTAAGCTTGAACATGCGGGGGTGCCTTTGTGCGCGTAGTAATCGTTGGGGCCGGCAAGCTCGGGTACAGTTTGGCTCAATGCTTGTCTAAAGAGGAACACGAAGTAACGGTCATTGAACAAGATGAGGAACGCCGCTTAATCGTACAAAACAGTCTGGATGTGATGACCGTCTGTGGCAACGGTGCTAGCCCACAATTTTTGCTTGACTCCGGCATTAAGGCCAACCTGCTCGTGGCCGTAACGGATAGCGATGAAGTGAATATGATCACTTGCATGGCGGCAAAACAAGCGGGTATCCCACAAACCATTGCCCGTGTCCGCAACCAAGAATATGTAGGCCATGGGCAAGAGGCTTTCCACAAGGCCTTAGGGATTGATCTCACCATCAATCCGGAAATGGTGACAGCCATTGAAATCAGCCGTATCCTCCTTACCCCTGCCGCCTTAGATGTGGAAGATTTTGGGGGCGGGAAAGTGCGTTTGCTGGAAGTGCGCATCCGTCCTGATTCTTCCCTCATAAATATTCCCCTCCGCCATTTAACCTTGCCGCCTCACATATTGGTGGCAGGTATCCTGCGGCAAGATAGCATGATCATTCCGCACGGTTCAGATTGTCTGTTGCCTCAGGATAGTGTGTTTTTTGTCGGTGCCAGCGATGCGATTGAAACATTCGGGGAACAATTTGCTGAGAAAAAAACGAAGATTGAACGGGTGATGATCATAGGTGCTGGCCGCATCGGACGGCACTTGGCGAAAATTTTAGTCAACGTCGGCATGTCCGTAAAGGTCATTGACAAAAACAGGGAACGCTGCCAAGAACTCGCCACCGTTCTCGACAAAGGGCTTGTACTTTGCGGAGAAGGAACCGATATCGATCTCCTCATCGAGGAAGGGGTTAAGGATGCGGATGCTGTGGTTTGCCTAACCGACGACGATAAACTCAATCTTCTCCTGGCCCTCCTAGCCAAAGATTTAGGGGCGCAAAAAACCATTGTTCGGGTCGGACGTTCCGAATATATGTCTCTCATGGGAAAAGTGGGGGTCGATGTCGTACTCTCCCCCAGGCTCTTGACCGCAGGGGTTATCTTGCGTCAAGTCCGCCGAGGCCAGGTTGTCGCGGTTTCATTGCTCGAAGGTGCAAAAGCCGAAGCGATGGAAATTGTCGTTTCCAACAACAGCCCACTTTTGGGCCGTCGGCTAAAAGAAGCCAAGCTTCCCCGCAACGCGATCATCGGCGCACTTATTCGTGAAGGTGAATTGATTATCCCAGATGGGAACACCCTTCTCCAACGCGAAGATCGGGCCATCATTTTTGCATTGCCCGACACCATCGCCAAACTGAGTAAAATTTTTTAAGGCAGGGCATAAGGAATGAACTACTTACTCGTTGAACACATCCTAAGCCGTTTGATGCTCGCTTATGCGGCCATGATGGGCGTTCCGTTGTTACTCGCTTTCATCTGGCAAGAGGGAAGCATCCTTCCTTTTCTCATTACCATATCGGTTACAGTGGTCGTGGGACTCATCCTACTCAGCCACGGGAGAAAGGATGGGCGCATGGGCCTTCGCGAAGGTTTTGCGATCGTTGCCGGGGCCTGGCTACTGACCTCATTAACGGGGGCTTTGCCTTTTTATCTTAGCGCTGCGGTACCCACTTATCTTGATGCTATTTTTGAAACCGTATCAGGGCTTACCACCACGGGAGCCAGTGTAATTGACAATGTGGAAATCCTCTCGAACAGCATTCTCTTTTGGCGTAGCCTCACGCACTGGCTGGGGGGCATGGGGATCATCGTCCTCTTTATCGTTTTTCTGCCAAATATCGGCGCTGGAGCGGTTCATATGTTCAACGCCGAAGTGCCTGGACCCCTTTCCGAACGGGTACTTCCTCGGATTCGGGACAATGCGATGAAGCTCTGGCAAATTTATGTTGGGATTACGGTGGTTGAGATCATTCTTCTCATGCTTGCAGGCATGCCTTGGTTCGATGCGATCAACCACTCTTTCGCAACCCTGGCGACCGGCGGGTTTTCCACGAAAAATGCGAGCATCAAGCATTTCGATAGCTTAGCGATCGAACTTATTATTGTTGTATTTATGATCATTGCCGGTGGCAACTTTGGGCTCTATTATTCGGCTTGGCGTCACGGCTATAAGAAGATCCTCAAAGATCTTGAGTTTCGCACTTATCTCATTCTCATCGCCATTTCTACACTGGCTATTGCCGTGAGCCTGTGGCTCACGATGGGAGAAGAAATCGGCTCCTCCCTCCGCATGGCCCTGTTTCAGGTTACCTCGATCATCACGACCACGGGCTTTGCCTCTTCAGACTTTGACAAGTGGCCTTCGGTAACCAAAATCATCCTTCTGCTGCTCATGTTCATCGGCGGCAGCGCCGGATCCACCGCAGGCGGGATCAAAGTCTCCCGGCTTATCCTCCTCTTCAAAATGGGCTGGGCTGAATTGAGACGGGCCATCCACCCGCGTGCGGTTGTAAATATCCGCTTTGAAAAGAAGACCGTGGATCCCCTCATTATTAACACCGCAGCTACCTTCTTCTTCCTTTTCATCGTCATTTTCGCCGTGTCTACCTTGCTCCTGGCGTCAACCGGTTTAGAACCGTTTGACGCGATGGGAGCCGTAGCAGCAACCCTCGGTAACGTCGGCCCTGGCTTTGGAGTCATTGGCCCGACAACCACGTTCTCCTCCATCAACATGTTTGGGGAAAGCATCCTCATCCTCTGCATGCTGCTTGGGCGTCTGGAACTCTTTACCCTTCTCGTCCTCCTCCAACCCGAATTCTGGCGCACCCGCAAGGGTTGGTAAAATGAAAAAGGGAGTCGGTTAAGGCCGACTTCCCTTTTTATAAGTGATTCACTAGGACTGAAAACTCAACGCTTTAATCAGGGCAAAGGCCGCCTCGGCACGAGTCACAGCCTGGACACGGTTAAACGTTTGTCCTGGGACGCTAAGTATTCCTATTCCCTGCGCCAAGGCCGCGTATCCGTAAAAACTCGAATCCATATCAGTATAGGGAACCTGATAAATCCCTTGAAGCTTAGCGATCGGTTCAAGTTTGAGGAACCGAAGCATAATGCGGGTGAAGGTTTCCCGATTCACCATCGCAGTGGCACTTATATCTTCCGTCAGCCAACCTTCATTCTTGGCAGATTGTAGGATCTCGTCATCGCTCGGCTGGACATTCCCATACATCATTCCATTCTTAGCGGTGTACAAGGCCTTTAAGAGAGAGCGCGTCGTCACGGCCTCCTGCGGATGGAACACATCCCCGTACTCCCCAAATATCCCGGCTTGACCGAGCATTCTGATTTCCTTTTCGGCAAAGTTTCCCTGGACATCTTTAAACAGATAGGCTTTCGGGATTTGCGCAACTGGCCTGCCCATATAATCCAGAAACTCTCCACTTCGAGCATCCAGAGTATTACTGAACATCACATCATTTTGCGGCAATGGCTGATACACCAGACGCAATTCGGATACCTTTCCAGGATCGCTTAACTTTCCGGGGCCGATCGGCGTCTCGCGCAGTACATAGACCAGCGTCAGCGGGCGCGCCGTGAGGAATTTACCAACAGCCGCTTGGGTATTGAGAATCCCCTCTGGAGACGGAAAGTCCAGATTTGCCCAATTCAGGTTGTATCCGATGACTTTTCCCGTGGCCGTATCCACAGTTACATTCAATCCATTGCCATAGAAGGGTATCCTATTGACTAAACGATAATAGGAAAAGCCCTCGGCATTGCCGTTATACCCGTATTTACCAGGGAAATAGGGCTCTTCGACAAACTTAACCTCAGCAAAGCGCTGGGGCTGAATTTGTTTCAGGAAATCTTCCGCCACGGCTTGGGCCGCCTTGCGATCCAGCCCTTTCTTCTCACCGTTATCCGGCCCGTAGGGATATGACAGGTTAAAACTCATTAACTCGCCGGTCGCAGCATTCACCCGAGCATACATATATTGCGGGTTCTTCCCGTCTGGCTTGGGAGAATTCCAATTTAACGACCAGACGCGGGCGTCGGCTGAGGCCCAGTCCGTTCCTAGATTCACATTGCTCAAAACCAGATTTTCAGGAACTTCCACCCAACGCTTGACCGCAGCGACAGCTGCATCTTTGCTGATCATCTTTCCTGTTTTCTCGATTTCTGCCTGTTCCTCCGGGCTTAGCTCAGGTGCCTTCTGGTTAACCGATCCCGCCGGCATGCCTCCCATACCACCCTTATCATAACCGTAATACCCGCTGCTTTCTCCGGGCTTTAGCGACTCACCGGTCAAGGCATCAATGATACCGCTGGCAAAGGGCCCGTTCGGCTCATAGACTAAGCGAACCCCCTGCTTTTGACCGGCTGCCAGCGGGCGAATGGGAGCAGGCATAAAATAACGCAGTTCCAGGTAAGACTGGCTCTTAAAGATTTGCTCTGCCCGTTCAGGGGAAATGACCCCTTTGGGATCGGGCGCATTGACCTTTAGCCAATTCAGGTTATACGATGCGGGTTCACCGTTGGAGGCATTAATCTGAACCGTGATTCCATTGTTGGGAAATGCTACTCCATTGAGCATTCGCTGCCAACGAAAGGTATAGTTGACTGATCCATAAGAAGTTAGCGGCATGACCGCCTGACTGGATGGAACAAACTCCAGCTCCGGCATTTTATCTTTTGCTAGTTTGGTAATCAGTTCAATCGCCTTTGCTTTAGCTTCATCCTCCTGCATGAGCGGGAGTTGCAAACTTGGTCCCGACTTTCCGGGGTTTTTCCAGAGGTTCATATTCAGGATAGCTCCACTCAGCGCATCTACTTGAGCGTTAAAGTTTCCTCCTTTGCCTTGGTCCGGGCTGTTCCAGGACAGAACCCAGGCCTGGTGGTCATTGTAAACGTTGAATCCGGAAGTAAACTTGACAAACTCAGCCGGAATCGTGAACTGTGACTTTACAATTCCAAGCGCTTGCTCCAGTGAAATTTGCCCGGCCTCACCCGTCACCTGCGCCACTTCCTTGGGACTTTCCCCCGCCCAAGCTGGGCTAGGAATTAGGGCGAGTTGAACCATGAGGGCCGGGATGACCAAAAGTGCCAAGGCCCTCCGTTGGATTCGTTTGTGCATGATTGCCACCGTCCTCTCTCCAAATGGGATGTACCATTATCCCTCTTCTGTATAGACGCAGTAAACCCTCCAAAGGTGACGTTCTTTCGTACAAGATGTTTCGACAAAATATGCGTGTTCGCGGAGCATGGCATTTGTACTCGAGTTTTGTCGGTACTATAATAGGAGTGACATCATTTTATTACGGTAGGAGGGTTTTATCGTGCTGGTTAAACTGCCTTATGGCCGTTCATTTCTTGAGGTGGAGATTCCGGAGGAGCGTTTAGCAGGGATTTTGACTCCCGCGAGCCACACATCGAAGGTTATCGGCACCCGGTTGGTGGAAGATACGTTAAAAAATCCGCTAGGCAGTCCCCGACTACGTGAATTGGCTGCCAAAGCTCAAAATGTTGCCATTGTAACCAGCGACCACACGCGTCCGGTTCCCAGCCGTCAAACCCTACCCCTCCTGCTTAAAGAAGTGCGGGAAGGAAACCCAAACGCCGAAATCACCATTCTCATTGCAACTGGGCTTCACCGGGCGCCAACGGTTGCGGAACTCGATGACAAATTTGGCCCGGAGGTTGTGGCGCAGGAACGCTTTGTTGCCCATAGAGCGGATGACCGTGAGACCCTGGTACGCTTGCAAGACCTACCTTCCGGAGCGCCGTTTCTTTTGAACAAACTCGCAGCCGAAGCGGATCTCTTGATTGCAGAAGGATTTATTGAACCCCACTTTTTCGCTGGCTATTCGGGCGGACGTAAGAGCATCCTTCCTGGAGTTTCAGGAAAAGAAACGATACTCATCAACCATTCCGCCCAGTTTATCGATCATCCAAAAACCGAGTCAGGAACCCTCGAAGGCAACATATTTCATCAGGATATGGAGGATGCCGCCAGGCAGGCCAACCTCCGCTTTATCCTCAATGTTGCCTTAGACCAAGAAAAGAACATCATTGGCGCGTTTGCAGGGCATCCGCAAAAAGCCTTCGCAGAAGGCGTTAAGTTCGTTGAACAACTTACAAAACTAAAAACCGAACGCGCCGAAATCGTGCTCACGAGCAATGGTGGCTACCCTCTCGATCAAAACCTCTATCAAGCAGTAAAGAGTATTCGGACCGCTGAATATGCCGCCAAAAAAGGCGGAGTGATCATCACCGCCGCTTCCTGTATGGATGGCATCGGTGGGGAAGTATTTCAACGCATGCTGACCCATCCTGAAGGGGCCCAGAAAATCCTAGAAGCTATTCGAGCGACTGAACCCACAGCAACTCCCTTTGACCAATGGCAAGTGCAAGTCCTCGTACGCACGCTCATGAATTACCGGGTGATTATCGTCACGGACGGGGTCAAACCCGACGTCCTACAAAGCATGGGTCTGGAAAACGCCCCTAATTTGGAGACCGCCTTGGAGCTGGCCTATGAGGCTATGGGCCCCGTAGCTAAAGTCGTTGTAATTCCGAATGGTGCGGGCGTGTTTGTGGAGGGCGAAACGTGAAGCGAATTCGACGAAGTGCCCCTATCATTCTGAACGAAGTAAAGAATCTTGTGAAGATCCTTCGCTGATGCTCAGGATGACAAAATCGCTTTGGAAGCACAAGAACCGTCCCTTTGCTTACACATCAGTGGTGCCGCCATGCGGCATAGGAGTCTGATATGCCTAAAAAGACCTCACTGGCCTACTGGCCTGTGAGGTCTTAATTTCGTTAAGATTTTAAACTGTCCCTATATTCTGCCCCAGTCTCCTGCATTTACCTCAAAATTACCTCAAAGTTTCCTCCAGATAGAGCTTAAACAGGGCCTGAGTGCCCCTGTTTTCTTCGCCTTGGGCAGCGAGTTTGTCGTAGAGGGATTTGGCAAGTTCGAGGCCAGGGGTTATAAGCCCCATCTCCTTAGCTGAATCGAGGGCGATGATCATGTCTTTAATGAAATGCTTGATGTAGAATCCTGGGTCAAAATTCCCAGCAATCATCCGGGGTGCCAGATTGCTTAATGACCAGCTAGCCGCGGCACCCGTTTCAATGCTTTGAAGGACGGTGCTCGGATCAAGACCCGCCTTTTGAGCATAAGCCATAGCCTCACAGACGCCGATCATACCCGAAGCAATGGCAATTTGATTGCACATCTTCGTGTGCTGTCCCGCTCCCGCTGGGCCTTGGAGAACAATGTTTTTCCCCATCACCTTAAAAATTGGCATCACAGCTGCAAACGCAGCAGGATCTCCTCCGACCATAATCGCCAAACGCGCTTCCTTAGCTCCCACATCTCCCCCGGATACCGGGGCATCGAGCGCAAACATGTCCTTAACTGTCGCTTCTTCGTAGATCCGTTTGGCCAGAGAAGGAGTTGACGTGGTCATATCGATCAGGTAACTTCCCGTTTGGGCACTGGGGATGATGCCCTTTCCCCCGAAATACACCCCTTCAACATCCTTGGGATATCCCACCATCGTGATGATAACCCGGCTTTCTCGGGCGACTTCCCCAGGGGTCTCTTTCCAGACCGCCCCCATTTGCAACAGTTCCTCCGCCCGCGATTGAGTACGGTTATAAACAAGCACCTTATACCCAGCTTCTAAGAGATGACCTGCCATGCTCTTACCCATCACACCGGTTCCAACGAAACCAATGACCGTGTTTTCTTTGTTTAGCACCATGATCTGAACCCCCTTCTCTTTCTTTTTCTCTTTTATCCTAACTGCGTCCGGATAACTCCTTCGTGCAGAGGCAAATTCACGTTCCTCTGTTGGAATCTCCTTTCATCGCAATTCCCCTGTTTTCCTCCGTTGCGGCTTGCTTTTGAGTCACCTTCACCCGTGTAATTCGAAAACCTGCCACGTCCGCAACTTCAAAGACATAGCCGTCAAAATCTACCCGATCTCCCTTGACTGGTCTTCTTCCCAAGCGGGCGAACACATAGCCGCCAATGGTCGTCACCGTTTCCTCCGCTAGTTCAATATCCAGCATTTCGGAAACCTCGTCCAAGAGCACCCGACCGTTAATGAGATACTCCCCGTCACCCAGCTTAGAAACCGTCGCCTGTTCGTTTTCGAACTCGTCATAAATCTCGCCGACCAGTTCTTCGAGCAAATCCTCGATCGTGACCAAACCTGCTGTTCCACCAAACTCATCAATGACAATCGCCATATGGGTGCGCTCACTGCGCATCTTCTGAACCAGATAGGAAATGGGCATCCCCTCAGGTACGATGAGAATATCGCGGCGCACCTGGGCAATATCCTGCAAATCCGCATCCTCCCGCAGCCGAACGACATCCCGGACATGCACCATCCCGATCACATGGTCCTTATCATCATCACAGAGCGGATAACGGGTGTGGCCGAATTCTTTGACCACACCTAAGATCTCGTCCATGCTGTCCTGAATGAACATGCAGACCATATCCTGACGCGGGATCATGACTTCGCTGACAATCCGATCCGAGAACTCGAAGACATTGTCCAAGAGCTTCCCTTCCATTTTATCCAGAAAGCCATGCCTCTGACTGGCATCAACCAGCATGCGCAGTTCCTCTTCTGTATGCGCTAAGTCTGCCTCATTGGCCGGCTGAATCCCCCAGATCCTCAAGACCGCATTCGCGAGTTCGTTGAGGGCACGAATGACTGGATAGAAGACATTATAAAAGAGCCTGAGGAAACCAGAAATACCTAGAGCAATCCCTTCCGATTTCTGAATAGCCAAGGACTTCGGAACCAACTCACCCAAAACAATATGTAAGAACGTTATCAGCAAGAAAGCGATAGTTACAGAAACAGCGTCAATAACAGCTTCTGGCCAAAGATGAAAGAAAAGCGGTCGGATCAAATCCGCAATTGCGGGTTCGCCGAGCCAGCCCAAGCCTAAAGAGGCGAGGGTTATCCCCAGCTGGCAAGCGGAAAGATAGGCATCGAGCTTGGCGGTTAGTTCCAAGGCGCGGCCCGCACGAACTGAACCCCCTTCTGCTAATTCGGCCAAGCGGGTTTTCCTGACTTTAACCAACGAGAATTCCGCCGCAACAAAGACCCCATTGAGTCCAACCAAGGCCAGTGCCAACAAGACCTTAAAACCCATCCATAAGTAACTGTCGATGAATAATCTCTCCTCACACTAACAGCAAAGACACCTCGTTTTCGGCGTCTAGTTTTCGG
>JAJZPA010000175.1 GCA_021811425.1 Bacillota bacterium
ATGCAGCGGTGATCATGCAGAAAGTCCGGGCGCAAAATTTGGCGTTGACCAAGGGAGAACGAGACGTTTTAAAAGAATTGTACGACAGGATTTCTGCCAATTTCTCCTTGGCTTTGGAAGCAATGGAACATGGGGACGCCGAGTCGGCAGCCAAAGTGATTCGCGAACATCCAGAGATCATCCGCTTGCAGCGCTCGCTCCAGTTTACGGCTTTGGCTGAAGTGCCCCGCGAGGAAACAACGTCAGAGGATATCCGGCAGGAGGAAAAGCTGCGCTATGCCAAAGTGGATCTGATCAATCATTTGTATAATATCGATGAACATGCGGTTAACATCGCCCAGGTGGTCATGGGGATTGCTTGAAGAAACATTTAATAAGAAATTTACGTGCTATTAACGAGGGGTTGACTTGAGCGTGTTAAGCTGGATCGAATATGTTAAGCCGGACCGGACATGCGTTGGTTCAGGATGTCCACTCAGAACGAACGTCCGGTTAGCATGCTCAGGTAACGCGATCAGAGTGGTAAGCGCAAGTAAGGACAGAAACGGAGGGGATAGCCGGTGAAAGTCTTAGGTCATCGGGGAGCAGCGGGCACGGCTCCGGAGAATACGCTCCCGGCATTCCGTAAAGGTCTGGAGGTCGGGGTAGATGGGTTTGAGTTTGATGTGCAGTTATCGCGCGATGGGGAAGTGGTCATCTGTCACGATGAACGCGTGGAGCGTACCAGTGACGGGGTTGGCTGGATTAAGGATCTGACCCTCAAAGAACTGAAAGCGTTGAATTTCGGGGTGCGCTTCGGCGTGCAGGCGGAGATTCCGACGCTGCTGGAGCTGCTGGAGCTGCTCCACGGGAGAGCCCTGCTGCTCAATGTGGAAGTGAAGAGCAGTGCCTTGATTGAGTATCCGGGTATCGTTGATAAAGTGGTGAATATTTTGGCGGAGTACCGGTTTTTGTCTCAAAGTATTGTCTCTTCTTTTGATCATAGGGTGGTGGCTGAAGTGATCCGAAATTATCCCCAGGTGCAGGCGGGTTTGCTTTATGCCTCCGGGCCGTTGGAGCCCTGGGTTTATGCCCGGCAAGTGGGAGCTGCGCATTTGCACCCGCATTTTGCCTTCGTGAGTTTGGAGCTCGTGAGAGAAAGCCATGCCAGAGGTATCGGCATCAATACTTGGACGGTGGATGAACCGTGGGTGATGGAGAAAATGGCGGCCGTCGGTGTGGACAGCGTGATTACGAATCATCCGGAGCGGTTCAAGTAGTACATCTGAGGAGACTCTGAGTGTTGGTGTTAGGAGTTGCAAGGTCGGGTTTAGGGTTAGAAGGTTGGATTTTGAACTGAAAGGAGCTGATATGGTGCACCGTGGCAAGTCGTTGCAACAATTATCCTATGCGCTATTGTATTTGAGTCCGTCTTTGCTTATTTTTATCGTCTTTATCTTCTTTCCGATGGCGAAGACTTTTTACCTGAGCCTTTACCTGACGAATCCCCACGGGGATCCGGTGGTGTGGAAGGGAATTCAGAGTTACGTGGTTCTGCTGAGTTCAGAGATGTTCCGCAAGAGCCTTTGGAGCAGTCTTCTGTTTGTATTCTTTACGGTTCCCGGCACGATTCTGGTGGCACTGGCACTGGCTCTGTTGGCCAACGTCCGCTTGCGTGGGATTGCGGTTTTTCGGATGCTTTATTCTTCAACGATTGGTGTGTCCGTGGCCTCAGCGGCAACGATCTGGATGTTCTTGTATGCCCCGGGGAACAACGGCATGTTCAATTATCTTCTGGGCCTGATCGGGTTGCCTAAGGTTGGTTGGCTGGTGACGACTCAGACCGCCTTACCGGCGCTTTCTTTAATGAGTATCTGGATGGGCTTAGGTTTTAACTTCATTATCTTGCTCGGTGGATTGCAGAGTTTACCGGAAGATATTTTTGAGAGCGCGCGGATCGATGGAGCGGGCTGGTGGAGGCAGTTAAGACATATTACCGTACCGCTTCTTTCACCAACCCTTTTCTTCGTCTTGGTGGTGGATACGATTAATGCCTTTCAGGCTTTCGGCCAGTTTAACATCTTAACTCAGGGTGGGCCGGACAATGCCTCGAACGTGATTGTCTATTCGATCTATCGCGAGGCTTTCTTCAATTCGCGTTTCGGCCCGGCCAGCGCCCAGGCGGTCATATTGTTTCTAATTATCCTGACTTTGACCCTGATTCAGTTTGGCGTGGTGGAGAGGAAGGTGCACTACCAATGAAAACGGGTCTGATGAAAAAGCGGTTTACCCGTTTCGTACAATATCTTCTGTTGACGATTGGCGCGTTAGGCGTTGTTTTCCCGATTTTATATGCGATCGGTTTGAGCCTCATGAGCGCAGGGGAAGCTTCCAGTTATCCGCCTCACATGATTCCACATCATCTTCAGTTCACGGCGTTCCCAGCGGCCATGGAGACGGCTCCTTTAGGGCGATTTATGCTGAACAGTTTTGTGGTTTCCCTGATTGTGACGGTGGCCCAGCTGATCACGGCGAGTTTAGCAGCTTATGCCTTTGCTTTTCTGGAATTCCCCTTGAAAAAAATATTATTTCTTCTATTTTTATCGACAATGATGATTCCGGGCGAATCCACGATCATACCCAATTATCTCACCATGCGGTCTCTCGGGTGGATTGATACCTTTAGGGGTTTGACCGTGCCCTTTATGGCAACGGCTTTTGGGACATTCCTCCTGCGTCAATATTTCCTGACCCTTCCCAAGGAGTTGTTCGACGCGGCCAGGATTGACGGATGCGGTCGCTTTCGCTTTCTATGGTCCATCGTGCTGCCGATGGCGCGTCCCGCCTTGGGAACCTTAGGGGTTTACGCCTTCATCACGACCTGGAACCAATACCTCTGGCCGTTGCTGATGACGAACTCGACCAGTATGCGGACGGTACAAATCGGCATCGGTATGCTGCAGTTTCAGGACGCCACGACCTGGAACGTGGTCATGGCGGGCGTGGTAATTATTTTGCTTCCTTCGCTGCTAACCATTGTGCTGGGGCAGAAACAGTTGGTCAAAGGGTTGACAACGGGGGCAGTGAAAGGCTGAGGCGTTTTCGATGACCCAGCTGGACAGAAAAGAGACATGGAGAGAGAAGTGGAGACATGGGGTGACAAGGAAAGGACGAGCTAACAGGGGAGAAACAAGATGACAAGGGAGGAACAAGATGACAAGGGAGGGGCAGGAAACAGGGGAGAAACGAAATGACAAGGGGAGACAAAGAGAAGGATATTGTAGGGGAGGTGGATCACACGTCGATGAACGGGACTGAGTAGGAGTGAACGGGAAGACTTGAGGCGAGTGGCTGTCAGGCCGGCGGCATTTTTGAAGTAGGAAAGGGGATTGATTATGCTATTTTCAAAGCGAATTTCTAAGCGGATGTTTCCAAAGTTTCTGGTGGCTCTTCTAGTCCTTGCTTTGCTCGTTACAGGCTGTGGGACGGCGGCCAATGACACTTCCAAACCGAGTGCTGCGGGTCCGGTCACGGTTACCTTTTGGCATTCAATGGGTGGGCAGCCTGCCAAAACATTGACGGCCATGGTGGAGAAATTTAATGGTTCACATTCCGATATTCAGATTAAACTTGTTTACCAAGGGAGCTATGATGATGCTTTTAACAAGTTGAAAGCTTCTCCGGACCAAGGCCCCGATCTTTTCCAAGTATATGATATCGGAACCCGCTACATGATCGATGCCGGCCTGGCGGCTCCGATGCAGGACTTCATCGATCGGGATAAATTTGACATGAGTCCCATCGAGCCTCATGTGGTCAATTATTATAAGGTAGGCGATAAACTCTATTCTATGCCGTTCAATTCCTCAATGCCTGTGCTCTACTACAATAAAGACCTGTTTAAGGCAGCGGGACTGGATCCGGCCAAAGCGCCAAGCACCTTTGCCGAGGTCGAGGCGGATGCAAAAGCGCTGACTAAGAAAGTGGGCGATAAGACGGTTTATGGCTTCTCACAGGCCATTTATGGCTGGTTTTTTGAACAATACATGGCACGTGACGGGGCTCTCTACGCGAACAATGGCAATGGGCGTGATGCTGCAGCGACAGAAGCGTTGGTGAATTCACCCGCGGGTGTGGAGATCCTGACCTGGTGGAAAAAGTTAATTGATGAGGGCTATGCCACCAACCTGGGACGCAAGACCGCGGATACCCAAAATGCGTTTGGTGCGCAGCAAATCGCGATGACGATCGACTCCAGCGGCATTTTGCCGAACCTGACCACGGCTGCTGCCGGGAAGTTCGAAATTGGGATTGCGCCGCTCCCGCGGGGAAATAATGAAGTGAATAGCGGCCCGATCATCGGCGGAGGCTCACTTTGGATCCTGAAAAACAAGCCCAAGGCTCAACAGGAAGCCGCCTGGAAAGTGATCAAGTGGTTCCTGGAACCGGCGCAAGTCGCAACCTGGACGGTCGGAACAGGGTATCTGCCCATCAATAAAGCGGCTGTGGATCAAGAAGCATATAAAGACTTCATCAAAAAATATCCTTCTTATCAGGCAGCCATTGACCAACTGCATAACACGCCGGAAAACCGCGTCACACAAGGGGCCCGGATCGGAGTGTTTACGCAGGCCAGAGCGACGATTGAAAATGCCATAGAGCAGGTCGTGCTGAATAAGGCCACGCCAAAGGCTGCCCTCGATGATGCCGCCAAGAAGATTACGGATTCGATCAAAGAGTATAATCAGACGATGGGTGTGAAATAAGAAGAGGCTGAATTTTAAGGAGGGGAAGGCAAATGTCGAAAAGTTTCAAAAAAGCCGCGGTTTTACTGACGCTGGGTGCATTTTTAGGGAGCAGTTTGTTAACCGGTTGCGGAACGACGCCGACTAATACAGCCAACACGGGAACCGACAATAAGAAAACAGCGGAATTGACGGGGCAGGCTCTTAAGGATGCCGTTAAAAAAGAAGGAAAGATTGTGTCCTATGGGATGCCGGATGCCTGGGCCAATTATGGTGAAATCTGGGCCAATTTCACGAAACAATATGAGATTACGCATTCGGATACTGATATGACGAGCGCCGAAGAGATTGCCAAATTTGATGCGGAGAAAAATAGTCCTGTTGCCGACATTGGCGATGTGGGGATTACTTTTGGCAATGTTGCGATTGCACGGGATGTCGTCCAAGCCCATAAAGTACCTACCTGGAACGAGATTCCAGATTGGGCTAAAGATAAGGATGGGCGTTGGACCGGGGAATATGTTGGAACCATCGCTTTTCTGGTGAATACGAAGTTAGTCAAAGATGTTCCGCATAGTTGGGCGGACCTGCAGAAACCCGAATACAAGGGTGCGGTTGTCATTGGCGATGTACTCAAAGCGGCTCAGTCACAAGCGGCTATCTTAGCAGCGGCATTTGCCAACGGCGCGGACGAAGGCAATTTGACACCGGGAATTGATTATTTTAAAAAGCTGGCACAAGCCGGCAATCTTAAGCCGAGTGACAATATCTTCAGTATTTTTCAAAAGGGCGAAATTCCGATAGGGATCTTGTGGGATTTTAATGCGTTGGGGTATCGTTCCCGTTTAGATGACAAGGACAATTATCAGGTAGTCATTCCGAGCGATGGCACCGTGGCGAGTGCATACGTCTCAGTGATCAACAAATATGCGCCTCATCCGAATGCGGCCAAAGCATTCCAGGATTACCTCTTAAGTGATGAAGGCCAAATTCTGCTGGCGAAAGGGTTTGCGCGTCCGATTCGGGAAAAGGTTCAAATTCCGGCTGATATTGCCAAAAACATGGTACCTAAGGAGCAATACGCTTCGGCAAAACCTATTAAAGATTTCGCGACCTGGGAAAAGAACATGAAGACGATTCCCGATCTTTGGCGCAACAATGTTGCGGTAACACAATAGTTCCGAAAAACGTTTAGCTTTAGTGTATGGGAAAGTCTGAGAGCGTGGGGTATTTGAGGAACGCGGTGCTCAGACTTTCCTTAGCATTATTTCTTAAAAGGTCTTGTGTACAATAGAATCTATCGTTATACAGACAATTCTCTATGCGTTCGAATTTCACGCTAGCTGAACTCTAAGAAAGGCAAAAGACTGGGGGGCCTGATATGAACGGAATAAAAGTGACTCAATTGGGGCTGGAGCTGCGGCGCGGCGGAGTCCTCTGGATCCCCTTTTTGCCGCTGATGTTGTTTGCTTTGGGCTTTGAAATATTACCGATGGGCTACATTGTTTACAGCAGTATCCATACGTCTGCGGGTTTTAGTCTTCATAGCTATGTTCAGGTCTTACACAGTAAATATTACCTCATTTCTTTGAAGAATAGTTTAATGGTATCTGTGGGCGTCGGTATTATTGGTTTGGGGATCGGAACGGTTGGGGCACTCGCTTTGCGATCGCTCGGTGAAGCTTGGCGGGAAAAATTGCTGACATTGGTCAATATGA
>JAJZPA010000012.1 GCA_021811425.1 Bacillota bacterium
CAGAACGGGTATTCCGCGTCAGGAATCTCCGGCGGGATTTGGTACTCTACCCCCCACAGTTGGGCACGCCCCGACTCATTGTTGAACTGTCCATACGCTTGTGCTGTCTCTGGCGCCGTGTTGAACTTGCCATCAGTGTAAAGGCGTGGAGTTCCGGGAGCGTCCGGACTGGAACAGGGCCACTGCAACCCACCCTCGCGTTCCAGACGACGGTAGGTCATCCCGGACATATCGTTCGGACGGCCCTTTGAAAGGCGTTGCCACTCTGCAAAGGCCTCTTCGGTTGAAGGCCAGGCAAACATTTCTCCGGCCCCTAGTCGGCGCGCAACGTCCTGGAAAATTTCGAAGTCCGGTCTAGCTTCTCCCGGAGGCTCAACGGCTTTATACCCGACGCTGACTCTGCGTTCAGAATTAGTGTACGTCCCAGTCTTTTCTCCCCATTGAGCGGCAGGAAGAAAAACATCCGCATAAACAGCCGTTTCCATCGGGTAATAAACATCCTGAACCACCAAAAACACCTTATCTAAAAGTTTGCGTACTCTCCTTTGATTCGGAAGGGAAACAGCAGGATTAGTTCCCATGACCCAGAGGAACTTCAACTCGCCCGTCTCGATCATGTCAAGCATCTGCATGATGTCGCGTGGCTGAGAAGGAATCCTCTCCGCCGGAACCCCCCAGAAATCTGCTATTTCCTGACGGTGCATGGGGTTTGCAGGATTGCGAAAACCCGGTAAAAACCCGCTCCCACCGACCTCCCGGTTACTCATGGCACTGGCTTGGCCGGTCAGGGAAAGCGGTGCCGAACCGGGCTTACCAATTTTTCCCGTGAGGAGATGCAGGTTGTTGATGAGAGTTACTGTATCGGCTGCCGCCATGCTCTGATTGACTCCCTGGCAGAACAAGGTCACAACCGATTGGGAACGGCCAAAGAGAAGCGCCGCTTCCCGAATCGCTTCCACCGAAAGCCCGGTGATTTCTGCCGCCTTTTCCGGCGGATAGTTGTGAACGACCCCTAACATCTCTTCGTATCCCGTCGTATTCGTTTCAATAAAGGCAGGATCAATGAGATTTTCCTCAAGAAGTACATAGGCCAGACTGTTTAAGAGGGCGACATTCGTCCCCGGCCTGAGAGCTAGATGCATGTCAGCTACTTCCGCCGCCAAGGTGGAACGCGGATCAGCCACGATGAGCTTCGTCCCATTTTTGGAACGATAATACATGATCCGTCGCCAAAGTTGAGGGTGCATCTCCGCCGGATTCGACCCAAAGACAAAAATGAGATCCGCTAAATCAAGATCTGCATAGCAGCCCGGCGGACCA
This sequence comes from Bacillota bacterium, assembly GCA_021811425.1. Classification (GTDB taxonomy): domain Bacteria; phylum Bacillota; class Desulfitobacteriia; order Desulfitobacteriales; family Desulfitobacteriaceae; genus JAJZPA01. The sequence goes on from JAJZPA010000012.1 coordinate 1,321, forward strand.
TCTGTTCCAAAAGAGCGGATATATCCATGCACAGCAGCCGACATGCATAGGCGAGTGTTGGAATCAAGATTGGGCGTGCCAAGTACCCCCTTGGCCAGCTTGCTTAGGGCATAATATTCTTCCAACAGGAATTGCCCGGTATGATAAATGCCAACCGCCGAAGGCCCGCTGGCCAGCGCCTGGCTTAATTTCTGCACCATCAATCCCAAAGCATCTTCCCAACTCGCCGCGACCAGCTTACCGTCTTGGCGAACCATAGGAGCTTGGGCTCTTTGAGGATGATGCAGCACTTTCCATTCATAGAGCCCTTTAATACACAGATTTCCCTGATTCACCGGATAATGCGGATTACCCTGAACCGTAACCGCCTGTCCGTCCTTGACGCCGATATAGAGACCACACCCCACAGCACAATACCCGCAGGTTGAATACACCCATTCATCGGGAACCTCTTCGGAAGAGCCGTTTTTTGCAGCTATAAAAGATTGAATCGTTTGTCTTAACGTGTTGTCCATCACGGGCCTCCCTTTAAGTCTCGATCGCGTACTTCTTCAATTTCTGGTACAAACCGGACGGGTGAATACCCAGAAGGCGCGCCGCTTCCTGCTTGTTCCCTTTTGCCAAACGAAGGGCCTGACGAATCGCCTCTGACTCCGCCTCAGCGACTGCCTCATTGAGTCCAAAACCGCAGTCTCGACTCGCTCTTGCTAACAGAGCAGGCGGCAGATGCTCCGGCGCAACGATCTCGTCCCCCTCATCCAGAAAATTGAAGGCATGTTCGAGGACATTTTCCAACTCCCGGACATTGCCGGGCCAGTTGTAGGCAATCAGGCGCTCCTCGACACAAGGGGCTACTCCCTTGACTCTTAATCCGTATTTTAGGTTCAGCTTATTGAGCATCCGCTCAACCAACGGCTGAATGTCCTCCGGCCGTTCCCTCAGAGGTGGAATATGGAGGTTTATCACCGCCAAACGGTAATAAAGATCAAGGCGGAACTTCTGCTGTTCAATCATCTGAGGCAAATCGCGGTGCGTGGCAGCCAAAATGCGCACATCAACGTTTAGCGTCTTCGTACCGCCTACCCGCTCAAATTCTTTTTCCTGCAATACCCTCAGGATCTTGGCCTGCATGGCTAAAGGCATGTCTCCGATTTCATCCAAAAAGATCGTTCCGCCCTGAGCCAGTTCAAATTTTCCCGGTCGCCCCCCGCGCACGGCCCCCGTGAAAGCCCCTTCTTCATACCCAAACAACTCGGATTCCAGGAGATTCTCCGGAATAGCCGCGCAGTTAATTTTAATAAAGGGTTCGCTATTGCGCGGGCTGGTTGCGTGAATGGCCTGAGCAAACAACCCCTTGCCCGTGCCGCTATCTCCTGTAATTAAGACATTCGCTTCCCCACGAGCCACGCGCTGCGCCATCTGCTTTAATCGCTTCAGCTCTGCCGTCTCCCCCACAATATCATCGAAAGGAAACGCCGTGCGCCGAAGTTCCTGTAGTTCTTCTTTAAAAAAATGGAGCCGTCCTTCCAATAGTTGAAAGCGTTCTAAAAGATCGTCGAGGTTTTGTCCAGCCAAGGTTTCCTTGGATAAGATTTTGCTCAACCCCCCTAGGGTTGAGCGATCATGCTTAATCGGAATTTCCGATAGGAAAAGTGTATGCTCCCGGAAACGAAACCCACTATCGACAATACGTTCACCTGAGCGCAACACTTCCGGTAACCGGGTGAATGGCACCACCTCCCGAATCGGCAATCCGAGAATCTTCTCAGGCTCCAAACCTAATAGCTCACAATACTGGTTATTAGCCAAGACCAAGCGCCCTTGTTGATTAACCACAGCCATGCCCAAGGGTAATTCATCCAATATGCCTTCATAAAGCGCATTCAGAACCCGTGCAGCTTCCAGCCGTTCCCCCCCACAATCCGGATCACTGTGCTCCAACAGCACAAAGACGCTATGGATGCTCCCATTGATCTGGATGGGATGGTAATGAATTCGCACTTTGGCCTCACCAAAACGTTGTTCCTGAGCAATAGCCTGTCCGCTCGTAAATACCTCAAGAATCCGAGTTCCCGGAAAGATTTCTGTAAACTTGTGGCTCACTGCCTTTTCGACCGGAATTCTTAACAATTGGCCTGCTCCATGATCCAAAAAAGCAATTACCCCACGCCCATCCACAAGGACAAACCCGATACTGGCAATATTCATCACACACCATTCCCCTAACGAGAGTGTTCACACGTCGGTTAATTTTTGTCAGATATAATTATATTCGCTGACAAAATCTCATATCCTTCCCATCGAACCACGAACGCCGAATCTCGAGAAAGACACGGACACCAAGAACCGTCCCCTCTGTCTTCCTTGCTCCCTCGAACCTCGCTCACGCCCTCCGGATCGCCAAATACAATCCATCCAGCAGCGCCTGGGCACTGGCTTTGAGGATGTTAGTCGATACCCCGATGGTTCCCCAGGTTTCAGTATCCCGACGGGTTTCGACGATAACCCGAACGACAGCCTGCGTGCCGCGGGAGCCATCCAAGACCCTCACTTTGTAATCGATAAGTTCGCTACTTTCCAAAGCGGGGAAGAACGGGCGCAAAGCCTGGCGCAGGGCCTGGTCAAGCGCATTCACCGGGCCATTGCCTTCAGCCGCGATATGCACGTGCTCCTCCCCGACCCGCACTTTCACCACGGCAACGGAATCTAATTCTCCCCGAAGCGGGTCACTCCAGACGTGATAGTCGATCATTTGAAAAGGGGCTGCGAAAAACCCCAGGGTTCGCAAGAGTAGAAGTTCCAAACTCCCATCCGCTGTCTCAAAAAGGAAACCTTTGTTTTCCATATCCTTGATTTGCAGCATCGCTTCTTCGACCAAGGGATCCTCTTTGCGGATATCGGGAGCGTACTTTCGCATCTTAGCCCAGACATTGGCTTTGCCCGCCTGATCAGAAATAAGAATTCGTCGTTCATTCCCGACCCGGCTCGGTTCGATATGCTCAAAGGTGCGACGGTTCTTCAAAATCGCATCCACATGCATCCCAGCTTTGTGGGCGAAGGCGCTCCGACCCACGAAAGGCTGTTTTTCGTCATACTTGGCGTTGGCCAACTCCGCCACATAGCGCGAGAGAAAGGTGATCTCCGCCAAAGACTCTTCGGGCAGAAGACGATGACCCAGCTTTAGCTGCAGCCAGGGAATAAGTGTACTCAGATTGGCATTACCACAGCGCTCTCCAAATCCGTTCCAGGTTCCTTGAACCTGCGTGACCCCTGCATCTACCGCAGACAGGGTATTCGCTACCGCCAAGCCCCCGTCATTATGGACATGGATGCCCAAAGTGAGACCCGGGAACTCCTGCCGTACCGTTTCCACCCCTTGGCGTACCTCCTCTGGGAGCGCCCCTCCATTTGTATCGCAGAGAACGACCGCAGAAGCGCCTCCGGCATAGGCGGCCTCAACACACGCTAAGGCATAGTCCGGGTTTTCCTTACGCCCATCAAAATAATGCTCTGCATCAAAAATGACTTCCCGTCCCTGAGACATCAGATAGGCCACAGACTCCTTAATCATACGCAAATTCTCATCGAGCGATCCCCGGAGCACATCGTTGACATGGAGATCCCAGGCCTTCCCAAATATCGTAATCACTGAGGCCCCTGACTGCAGAAGGTGGGAAAGGATCTCGCTCTCTTCCGGGGCTTCTCCGATGCGGCAAGTGCTGCCGAAAGCCGTCAATTTCGTCTTTCCCAAGGCTAAATGCTGCGCCCGGGCAAAAAACTCCTCATCGCTGGGATTAGCCCCTGGCCAACCCGCTTCAACATAGGGTATGCCAAGTTCAGCCATACGCTGGACATAAAGAAGTTTATCCTTAACCGAAAAGTGAATTCCCTCGCCCTGGGCTCCATCCCTCAAGGTTGTATCGTATATCACAATCCGCCGAGCGACATTTCCCATTTCTCTACCCCTTTCACGATCCGTTCTATTTATGAAGCTATCCCGCTACACGTTGGCGAATTTTCCCCTTATTATAATACAGGAGATTCTACTCTACAACAGGTAAGCCTTGCATTCAGGATCCCCTGCAGCATAACGAAAAAAGGCCTCCCGGCCTTTTTTCTTCGCTACAATCCATGTTCCAATCGATTCCGAACTTAGAAACGCTGTGCCCCCACATTAAATGTCAAAACTTCCAAGTTCACCGCCAAATCCACGTTCCTTAGTTCAATTTCCGGCGGAACATTAAGTACGACCGGAGCAAAATTCAAAATCGCCTGTACTCCGCCTTTGACTAATTTGTCCGTGATGTCTTGTGCTGCGGAAACCGGAACTGAAATAATCCCGATCTGAGTGCGGTTTTGTTTCACGACTTCCTCCAACCGCTCGACAGGCATGACCTCTACCCCATTCATGATCGTGCCAATCTTACTGGGATCATTGTCAAAGATACTTGTAATGATAAAGCCCCGCTCTCTAAATCCTTTGTAGCTGCACAGTGCGAGCCCCAGATTGCCTAACCCGACCAGCGTCACGTTCCAATCCACACTAAGTCCGAGAATCTTCAAAATATGGCGGCGTAAATCCTTTACATTGTATCCGACACCCCGAGTGCCGAATTCGCCGAAGTAGGCCAAATCCTTACGTACTTGAGCCGGACTGACACCAACTCCCTCGGCAATGTCCCCCGAGGAAATGGTGATAATCCCTTTACGATCCACTTCAGTCAAGTAACGAGAATACACGGAAAGGCGAATAATCGTTGCCTCCGGAATCTTCAGTGTCTTCAACAGGATCCCCCATTTCTCACCCAAAATAGGCATGAAAGTATGAGCTATATTATAGCACTATCTTTTGAAAATGCAATTTATTTCACGAACATTTTTTTAATTTAGCACAACAATAGGTTTTCCCGATCATTATTAGCCTAAACATGGACTCCCCCTGATTTTCGGGAGGTGACGACCCGAAGCTTCTCCACCAAGGCCTGCCGGGCATCAGCGAGCATATAAAGAGAACCGGTGACGCAAAGCATATCTTCATTCTCCAGGGAGGCTAAGCCCTCAAGTACCGCTTCTTTCGGATCTTCAATCACGCGTACCGGGCGATTGTGCTTCTCCGCAATGTCGGCCAAAGCCTGCCAATCCCCGGCCCGAGGGGAATTCGGGCGTGTGACGATCACCTGATCGGCAAGCGGAACGAGAAGATCAACCACCTTCTCCCGCTCCTTGTCGGCTAGCATACCCAGCACAAGCACCAAGCGTTTGCGGCTGTAAAGATCCAGGCTCTTGGCAAGGACGCCCGCCCCGTCAAAATTATGCGCCCCGTCCAACAGCACCTTCGGTTTCAGGGAGAGAAGTTCGAGTCGGCCCGGCCAAACGGCCTGCCTCAGCCCCGTATAGATGGCCTTTCTGGGGATCGCTGCTCCATATTCCGACTCCAGAATTTCGCAAATCGTGACGGCGGTCGCCGCATTGGCTAACTGATGGCTCCCCATAAGGGTGAGGCGGAGTTTCGGATAGGTCGCATGCAATCCGATCAGATCAAATTCCTGCTCCACCTCGCCGCTCCAACGACTTTCCCAGCGCACATCCTCCCCGACATGCCAGAAACGGGCACCCACTTCCTGCGCCTTCTGCCGGATGATCGCCACCACCTCAGAGCGATCCGAGGCCGTAATGGCTACGGAATTAGGCTTAATAATCCCTGCTTTGTTATGGGCAATCGCAGGAATGTCCGGTCCCAGATAATCCATGTGATCAAGCCCAACATTGGTGATCACACTGATCAGCGGGATGACCACGTTCGTGGAATCAATCTCCCCACCCAAGCCCACTTCGATCAGCGCGTAATCCACCTTCTCTTCTGCAAAATAAAGAAGGCACATGGCGGTATTGACTTCGAATTCCGTCGGATGCTCTACTCCACTCGCAACCAAAGCCTCTAAATGCGGACGCAGCCTCTGAATCAAATCGATGACCCTAGGTTTGGGAATCATCTCCCCATTGATCGTCATCCGTTCCCGGTAATCCTGAAGATGGGGGGAGGTAAACATCCCCACCCGGTATCCGGCTTCCTGTAGGATCGCTGCGGCCATCACCGTAGTCGAGCCTTTGCCATTGGTACCTCCTATGTGGATGATCTTCAGTTCCTTCTCAGGATGGCCCAAACGGTCAAGAAGTTCGCGAATCCGGCCGAGCCCGAAATTCATACCAAACTTCGTGAGGCTCACGAGATAACCTAAAGCCTCCTGATAGGCGCTATCCCCAACATCCTCGCCGCCAGCCTCTAAAGCTAAACCGTCTGTCCTCACTGTATTCAGCCGTTCTGCGCCTGACCGCAGGTTTTTATCATCTTCCTGTCCTAGCATACCTCTATCCCCCTGCTTTGAGATTCCCGTACTCGCTTCACCCCATCTCTATCCTTACCTTAATCCCTGCAGGCGGGCCTGCAATGCCGCTTTGCGGCTCACGATCCCGTCCAGTTTTTCGCGTTCTTTGGCCACCACGTCTGCTGGGGCCTTGCCTACAAATCCGGGATTGTTTAATTTCCCTTGCAGACGGATCGCTTCTTGCTCGGCCACCGCAATTTCCTTTTCCATACGGGCTATTTCTTTATCCAAGTCTAAGAGCCCCTTGAGTGGGACATAAATCTCGATTCCCTCAAGCACAGCACTGGCCGCCTGAGACGGCTTCTCTATCAGCTTAGTCAGAATTTTCACCTGAGAACCGCCCGCCAAATGACGAATATACCCAGCACCTGTCTCCAGCACCCCCCGGATGGTCTCGTCGGAGGTCACCAACATCATCTCCGCCTTTTTGCCAGGCGCGATATTCATTTCCGCCCGGATGTTGCGTACAGCCTTAATCACGTCCATGATCCGATTTAGCTTCTGTTCCACCGCTACATTCTGATCCGACACATGCTCTGGCCAGGATTTCAGCATCAACGTCTCGCCGTCCTCTGCCAAGTGCTGTTTCAGATTCTGCCAGATTTCCTCCGTTAAAAACGGCATAAACGGATGCAGCATCGAGAGCATACCATCCAAAACCTCGATCAGCACCGACTGGGCTGTATGGCGGGCCGCCTGGTTTTCCTTAGCATAGAGCCGAGGCTTCGATAGTTCAATATACCAATCACAGAACTCATTCCAGATGAATTCATAGAGAGCCCGTCCCGCCTCACCCAGGTCAAAGCGCTCCAAAGCCTCAGTTACCGTCGCCACGGTGACCGCATAGCGCGAGAGGATCCACTGATCCGCCAAGGTCAATTCCCCCCGAGGCCCTGCCTCATAATCCTGAACATTCATCAGCACAAATCGAGAGGCATTCCAAATCTTATTGGCAAAATTCCGGGTCGCCTCCAAACGCTCCGGATGGAAACGCAAATCGTTGCCCGCGGTGTTCCCGGTAATCAACATGAAGCGCAACGTATCTGCCCCATATTGGTCGATAACCTCGATGGGATCAACCCCATTCCCTAAAGACTTGCTCATTTTCCGTCCCTGGGAATCCAGCACTAACCCATGGATCATCACCTTATGGAAAGGCACCTCCTCTTGAAACTCCAAGGCCATAAAGATCATCCGCGCCACCCAGAAGAAAATGATGTCCCGAGCGGTCACCAACACCGAGGTAGGATAGAATTGCTCCAGCTCCCGCGTTTTTTCCGGCCAGCCTAAGGTCGAAAACGGCCAAAGCCCAGAAGAAAACCAGGTATCGAGCACATCCGGATCCTGTTCCAAATGTTGGGATCCGCAGGTCGGGCACTGTGTGGGATCCTCTTTAGCGCAAATTTCTGCCCCACAATCCTGGCAGTACCAGACTGGAATCTGATGCCCCCACCAAAGCTGCCGGGAAATGCACCAATCCCGAATGTTCTCCAGCCAGCTGAGATAAATCTTGGCAAAGCGCTCCGGTACAAATTCCAGCTTCCCTTGGCGCACGACCTCAATTGCGGGCTGGGCAAGCGGCCCCATCTTCACAAACCATTGACGGCTCACCAGCGGCTCAATGACGGTCGAACAGCGATAGCACTCCCCAACAGCATGGCTGTGGCTCTCGATTTCCACCAACACCCCGGCTGCCTGCAAGTCTTCCACGATCACCTTGCGGGCCTCGTAGCGATCCAGCCCCTCGTATTTGCCCGCTTGTTCATTCAGCTTGGCTTCATTATCCAGAACCACAATGCTCGGCAGGTTGTGCCTGAGGCCGATTTCAAAGTCATTCGGGTCATGAGCGGGAGTGATCTTCACGGCCCCTGTGCCAAATTCGCGCTCCACATACGCATCCGCAATCACCGGAATCTCACGGTTCACCAACGGCAGGATCAGAGTCTTGCCGATAAGATGCGCATAGCGTTCATCCTCCGGATGCACCGCCACCGCCGTATCCCCGAGCATGGTTTCCGGCCGGGTTGTGGCCACAACCAGCGCTTCAGCACTCCCTTTGACCGGATAGCGCAGATGATAGAGATGCCCTTCCCGCTCCACATGCTCCACTTCAATATCGGAAATCGTGGTGTGGCAGTGCGGACACCAGTTAACGATATAATTGCCCCGGTAAATCAAGCCTTTGCGATAGAGATCGACGAACACCTCGCGCACCGCCTGGGAGCACCCTTCATCCATAGTGAAGCGTTCCCGCGACCAGTCACAGGACGCGCCCAAGCGGCGAAGCTGCTGGGTAATCCGTCCGCCATATTGTTCCTTCCAATCCCAAACCCGTTCCAGGAAACGGTCCCTGCCTAATTCATGGCGGTTCGTCCCCTCTTTGGCGAGCTGCTCTTCTACCTTGGCCTGAGTCGCGATCCCCGCATGATCCGTCCCCGGCAGCCAAAGCGTGTTATAACCCTGCATCCGCTTAAAACGGGTGAGGATATCTTGCACCGTAGCGTTTAACGCATGTCCCAAGTGCAGCGAACCCGTCACATTCGGAGGGGGCATCACAATGGAAAAGGGTTTCCGGCTCTTATCCACTTTTTCCTGGAAGAAACCATTTTTCTCCCAGTATGCATACCATTTCCCTTCCACCCCATGAGGATCGTAAGCACTCGCCATATCCAGTGTCCCTTGGTTCTTCTCATCAGCCACAAGAATTACCCCTTTCCAACTAAATAAAGCCTCTCATCCTTACACATACACAAAAGGACGAAAAGCTTCGCGGTACCACCTTTTTTCCGAGAAATTGAGCCTGTATCACCAACTCCTTGCCCCAAAAAACGATAGGCAATTCATCACACCAACCGGCGAGCCGCAGTTATTCTCTCGGCAACTCAATAAGCCTTAACGGGCTCACCCGTCAGGAAGTACTCTATTCCCTCCTGCCCCTCCCATGCGACCCTAGCGTCCGTTCTGAAGAGGCCTTTCAGCGCAGCAGCCCCTCTCTCTTGCAGCCAGTTCCTCACTATTCCTCATGTTCCCCGGGTTTACATCATAAAGGCACGCCGTTCGCGCAAGAGCCTTATTTGTACCCTTATTATATGCATACATTATACTGATAGGTTTAAGGCTTGTCAAAAATTCGAACCGCTAAAGAAAACTCGGCTGACGCTGCGAACATCCCGGTGGGATGTTCGGCGACGGCGGCGACACAAGTTTTCTTATGCGCTGTGAAAATTATAAGCTGAGACACCGGGGACAGTTCTCGTGTCTTTAATGTATGCTGTTTGAAAAATGTGATATAATACTCATGTAACGGTTTGCAAATTGTGATAATACCACCCTAGGATGGTTCTTCAAATGTGAAGGCGGTGCCGGTATATGCATAGAAAATTGCTCGCCGATTTAAAAGCCTGGAAAACCAAAAAAGGCAGGCTGCCATTGATATTGAAAGGTGCACGGCAGGTCGGAAAGACCTGGCTGTTAAACGAGTTCGGCAAAACCTGCTTTGATGATGTTTTGTATATTAACTTTGAGAATGCTGCCAATTTAGAGGATTTGTTTCACGGCGTAATTAAACCTCAACGCATCATTGATATGCTCGGCGCTTTGCATGGTAAAAGGATTGTTCCCGAAAAGACGCTGCTGATATTTGATGAGGTTCAAGAAGTCCCCCGTGCCTTAACGGCGTTAAAATACTTTGCCGAAAACGCACCGGAGTATCCCATCTGCTGTGCTGGCTCTCTAATGGGTGTTGCGTTGCACAAGGGAACCTCTTTTCCGGTGGGGAAGGTGGACTTTTTAACCTTGCAGCCTTTAACCTTTGAAGAGTTTTTGATGGCCAGTGGTGAGGAAATGCTTTGTGAGTTTATCAGAGAATCTGCCCTTGCGCCACTGGCACAGGCTTTTGCAGATAAGCTCTACGACCATTTAAAGTTGTACTTCATTATCGGGGGTATGCCGGCTCCTGTACAAGCATGGCTGGATGACCGTGACTTTGCAAGGGTTGAGGAAAAACAGCTGGCCATTCTGGATACCTACACACAAGACTTCTCAAAACACGCACCGTCCGCTCTGGTCCCCAAACTTAGATATCTATGGAACAGCATTCCTTCCCAGCTAGCAAAGGAGAATAAAAAATTCATTTACGGCTTAGTCAAAGATGGCGCACGGGCACGAGAGTACGAAGATGCACTCCTTTGGCTATTAGACAGCGGACTAATCCGGCGGGTGGGGCGAGTCAGCAAGGGAGCGCTGCCTTTAAAGGCTTACGAGGACTTGAAGTCCTTTAAAATTTACCATCTTGACATCGGACTTCTGCGGGTGATGAGCGAGTTGTCTCCCCACACTCTTATCGAGAACACCCGGATTTTTGAGGAGTTCAAGGGTGCGCTGACGGAACAGTTTGTTTTGCAGGAGCTATCCTCGTTTTCAAATGTCCGAAGCATTTACTATTGGACCTCCAATGCCACGGCAGAAGTCGATTTCATCTTTTCCGATGGGTACAACGTCATTCCGGTTGAAGCCAAAGCCGGTGAAAATGTGCAGGCACAAAGCCTTAAGGTTTATCGGGCAAAATATGATACAGCACTTGCAGTTCGTACATCGCTTGCAAATCTCCGCTTTGATAACGGCCTATTGAACATTCCCTTATATGTCCTTTGGAATTTTGAAAAATATAAAATACAGTTGGATTCACATTAACATCCAACTTCAAATATCGAACCACGAATATCGATTTTCCCCTCCCCAATAATTCGGAATTATGTTAGAATGAGTAAGTTAGGAGCTTTCCTACTTCTAATAAAAGGCATAAAGGGGATGCATGTATGGAACAACTTTTGGAACGCGCGAGTCAATTTTTCTTCAGGCACGTTGGCATCGTTCGTTGGTGGTTTAATTTAACTTTGGCCAGCAAATTAGTCCTCGCCTTCTCCATCAATGCCATAATTACCTTGGCAGCCGGGGGATCGGTTTACCTTATGGTTCACTCCGGTGTGAACATCGCAGAGCGCATCCATGTTATCCTCATTCTAACCCTTGTTGCCAGTGGTTTCATCATCTTCTACGGCATGTACATCGCCTTCCTCACGTCCACGCCGCTGCGGCGGGGAGTGGAATTTGCCCAAACCGTCGCTCAAGGGGATCTGACCCCGAACATGTACTGCCTGACGCAGAAGGATGAGATCGCCAATCTTTGCAAAGCCTTAAATACCATGGTGGAAAACTTTCGTTCCTTGGTCAGTAATATTTCCCGCGGGGCCGATGTCTTCGCTGAATCCTCCCATATCCTGGCTGAACGCGCCGAAGCAACTGTCAATGCCGCCCAGCAAGTCGCAGAGGCCATTAACCAGGTCGCGGGCGGTTCGCAAAGCCAAGCCAACAGCGTCCAGAACATTATGCTGGCCGTACAGGAAATGACAAAGGTGATCCAGCAAATTGACCGCAGCGTCGTTTTGACCGATCAGGCATCCAGCCAAGCCCTGCAGATGACCAACGAAGGGGAAACCGCCATCTCCAAGATCAGTGCCCAAATGACCCATGTCCATCGAACGGTTCAAGAAACTGGAGATATCATTTCCTCCCTGGGTGAAAAATCGACCTCCATCGGTACGATTGTAGAGACCATTAAGGCCATCTCGGATCAGACCAACCTTTTGGCTCTCAATGCGGCCATCGAAGCCGCCCGCGCCGGGGAACACGGGCGTGGGTTCAGTGTCGTAGCCGAAGAAGTGCGGAAACTCGCCGAACAATCCACCCTGTCGAGCGCCCAGATTGAACATATTATTCATGATATCAAAAACAATGTCGATATGGCCATTGAGAGCATGAATTCCGAGAAAGAAGTGGTTCGCAACGGCTCCCATGTTATTGAAGAAGCCCAAAAATCTTTCACTCGCATTAAAGACAGCACTCTAGTAGTAAATCGTCAGCTTCAGGAAGTGTCGGCGTTTGCTAAGAATATTGCAGCCAGCTCAGAGCAAATTGCCCAAGAGGTAACCCTCGTCGCCGCGATCAGCCAAGAAACTACCGCTCAAACTGAAGAGGTAGCCTCTAACAGCACAGAACAGATGAGTTCCATGCAGGAAATCAATGCCTCTATTGCGGAACTTTCGGCCGCTGCCGTGGAGCAGCAAAATGCCGCTCGCCGATTTAAGCTGGCATGAGAAACCAATGATGATCTGTGGCAAAAGCGCGGGTTTTCCGCGCTTTTTGATCCCTATATTTGTGAAAGCAGAATGTCAATAATAGAAAGGAGGGAATACCCGGTAAGATACCCCCACCTACGCTTCGCTCAGAGCTGAGCTACCGGGATCATGATGAAGAAAATAGAAGCCATTGTCAGGCCAGGGAAACTAGAAACGATCAAAGAAGCATTATCCAAACTCGGCATTCGAGGTTTGACCGTAAGCAACATTTTGGGATGTGGAAATCAAAAGGGATATACAGAAATCTACCGTGGCCAGGAAGTTAAAATTCAACTCTTACCTAAAATACGCCTTGAGATTGTCTTGCCAGATGAGTTAGCCGAAGAAGCGATCGATGCGATCATCGAGACGGCCCGCACCGGAAATGTCGGAGATGGAAAGATATTTATTTATGATGTACAGGAAGCCATTCGCATTCGTACAGGGGATAAAGGTTTAAGTGCTCTGTAAGATTTTAGCCGATCTAAAAGTATATGGTCTCCGCTGATTCAAAGTCTGGGTACGCACTTTCACCATGCTGGCTCAAATCCAGCCCTGATTCTTGTTCTTCCAGGCTGGCTTGTAAAGGCGTAACCAAAGAAACAACTTTCAGGATACCCCACGTCATCCCCCCCACATAAAGATACGTTGCCCCTATGGCCAAGAGTTGAACCCCGACCAGATGAAAGCCACCGCCATTGAAAAGGCCCTTTGCCCCCAGGGGATTCAGCGCAAGATCCGCGAAAATGCCGGTTGCTAACGTTCCCCAGGTTCCACCGAGCCCGTGGATTCCGAACACATCCAAGGCATCATCATAGCCCAATTTTGTTTTTAGGAAAGCAACACCTATGTAACCAATCCCACCCGCAATGAAACCAATCAGAAGCGCACTCGCCGGTGTGACATATCCCGCAGCAGGCGTAATGGCCACAAGGGCTGCAATCCCTCCGCTACTTACCCCGAAGATCGTAACTTTCCTGACCTGCAACCACTCCAGCACAGCCCAGCCAATCATCCCAAAAGCTCCGGCAATCTGTGTTGTCACTAATGCCAGGACAGCTAGCGCATTGGCACCCAGAGCTCCCCCAGCATTAAAACCGAACCAGCCGAACCACAGCAGCCCCGCTCCCAGTACAACGTTGGGCATGTTATGCGGTACTGATATGTCTTGTCCTGCCATGTGTCTTTTTCCCACAACTAGGGCCGTTACTAAACCGGAAACGCCTGAAGCGATCTCCACGACGGTCCCGCCGGCGAAATCCAAAACACCCAGCTCTTTCAGCCAGCCTCCGTTTCCCCAAACCCAGTGAACCAGAGGAATATATACGAAAATGCTCCAAAGCGAAACCAACCCCAAAAAAGCCGGAAACCGTAGGCGCTCAGCAGTGGCTCCTGTCATAACGGCCGGAGTTATAATCGCAAACATCAATTGAAACGCGAAAAAGAGAAGGTGAGGAATGTTGGCAGCATATTCTGGATTGGGTTCCAAGCCAACACCTTTAAGCCCAAACCACTGGAAACCGCCAATTAGATGATAGTGATCCGGGCCAAAAGCTAGGGAATATCCGAACAAGACCCAAATCAGCGTAACAATGGCGATCACAAAGACACTCTGCATCATAATGGAGAGCACATGCCTTTTCCGCACCATCCCTCCGTAAAAAAAAGCTAAGCCCGGAGTCATTAAAAAAACCAACACCGTGCAAAGAAACATAAAAGCAATGTCTGCTGAACTCATATTTTCCTCCTCGCATGCAAACAGCTTTATACCTAAATATTTCCATGTAAGACAAAAAGAGGCTCAAACTAAGATAAAACGAGACTCAAAGAAAGCGTGTTGCCTTCTTAGAGCCTCGTTGCTCTTGCCAGAATTAACTGATTCAAGTTTACCACTTTACCATTCAAAAGTCGAGAAGATATTTCACAACCACTCACGCTTGAGTCACTCCCGTGACTTCAGCCGTCCAAGCATCGAGAGCCACAAGATCATTGGGGCCAACTTCAGAAAGCGACGTCTTCCCCAAAGCCCGGATCGCTTCCTGCATTTCCAGAACCATTGCATTTAAGACATAGGTTACACTCTGAGCCGCCAGGTTAATATCCAGGCGGTTTTTATATTTGGAATCATAGTCCACCAGCCGGGTCAAAGGCTCCCAAGGCATCACCTTTTCAATCTGTTTATGCACAAGGGCAAAAAGCGGCACGGTTCCGAGATAGACGGCGTCCGCTCCTAATGCCAAGGCCTTCAGGCATTCGCCAGGTGTGAAATACCCCCCGGCGGTAATGAGGCTAACTTCGTTTTTCACCCCCTGGTCTTTCAAGTAGTGCACCGCGCGCACGAGAGCCTGAAGAGTGGGCAAGCCAAAATCATCTTCGATCGTCGGCGAAGACCCATCGGTTCCACCCTGTGCTCCATCCAGGACGATCACATCAAAGCCGGCCTCCAAAGCGACCGCTAAGTCTGCTTCCAAGCGTCCCCCAGACATGATCTTGAGGGCAATGGGCCTTCCTGGCACTTCTTGCTGCAGATCAGAGACATATCTCGGCCAATCCCAAGGAGACTTAATCCCCGGCGTAACAGCCGCGCTTTTTACCGTTTCCACCGGCGACACTTTCATCAGCTTCTGAGCCCGGCCTTTGATCGCTGCGGGTTCGAGAACGTGCATGCCGATACGGGCCCCCTGGCCCATTTGCACTTCGATCATGTCCGCTACCGCCAAAGCCTGGGGCTCGCGTCCCCATGAGCTGCGGCCGATCTGCCAAATGTACTTGCCTGCCGCCTGTCGTTCTTCGGGTAAAAAGGGCCCTTCTCCTGAATTAATCGCCGTCCCAACCTTGCGGGCAGCCTGGGCCAAAGCTTTTCTTGCTTCTTCGCTCAAAGCGACACCGTATCCCATGCCCGATATGATCAGGGGAATCGGAAGTTGCAGCGGCTTTTCGGCCTTCGGGCCCAAGGTCACGGACATGTTAACCGGGACATTCCCTTCGATCGGAAGCCTCGCCATCTGGGCTGGGACAAACATAAGTCCATCGAACCCAAGGTACTTTTTCGCAGATCCTAAAGGCCGTTTGATTATTTTTCCTTCTTCAGCTCTCAGACTGATTTCGAGAATGTTTTGCCAAGATGTCCGCTTCACGGCACTCCAGAGTTCCATTATATTCTCTGAAAACTCATCAGAAAGGAGCCTGTTGAGCACCAGGCCGAATATTCGCTGAACCCCTGTGCGAAAAAGCCGTCGGCCGATGAAGACAAAGAGAAGGATGAACGTCATCCCTCCCACTAAAACCCCGCCCACTGCAGCTAAGGCGACAAACAAAATCGTAGTGGTCAAATCAATCCCCCGCACGCGGCCGATACAAACCAGCCCTAAAGTTGCATTGGCGTTAGTCTGCGTGGAGTTCGGCCTGAATATGCGGGTTTCACACGACAACTTAAGCGAAAAGCTTAGCCGCATGCCCCCGGCTTCAGCCAGGCTTTAGTCATCGGGAGAGTCAGTGTGGCTATAAGCAAGGGCTTATCCCCTTAAATGCTTGGCAATCACCAGGCGCTGGATCTGGTTCGTCCCTTCATAAATCTGGGTAATCTTGGCATCCCGCATGAAGCGTTCCACTTTGAATTCCTTGCTGTAACCGTACCCGCCAAAAATCTGGACTGCGTCGGTCGTCACTTTAACCGCCGTATCGCTGGCAAACATCTTCGCCATCGAGGCCTCCTTGGCGTAAGACAGCCCGGCCATGCGCCGAGAAGCCGCTTGATACACCAAAAGCCGCGCAGCCTCAATTTGGGTCGCCATATCCGCCAGCATAAACTGAATCCCTTGAAAGTTCCCAATGACCTGTTTGAATTGAACCCGCTCTCCGGAGTAAGCAAGAGCCTCATCAAAAGCAGCCTGGGCAATCCCCAAAGCCTGGGCCCCGATGCCGATCCTGCCTCCATCCAAGAGGGACATGGCCACCTTAAACCCTTCGCCCTCTGCCCCGAGCCGATTTGCGACTGGAACGAGCGCATCCTCAAAAACAAGCTCACAGGTCGAGGAACCATTCAAACCCATTTTTTCTTCTTGTTTGCCAACACGGAAACCCGGTGTATCCTTATCCACCAAAAACGCAGTGATCCCGCGTGCGCCTTGGCCGCGATCCGTGGAGGCCATTACCGTATACACCGAGGCATACCCCGCATTCGTGATAAAACGCTTGCTGCCATTGAGAACATAATGATCTCCCTGGCGCACGGCTGTGGTCTGCAGGCTCGACGCATCTGAGCCTGCATTGGCCTCTGTCAACGCAAAAGCGCCAATAAATTCCCCGCTCGCCAACTTTGGTAGATACTTTCGTTTCTGCTCCTCTGTACCGAAATAGAGAATCGGAAAGCTCCCGACGGATGTATGAACCGCCAGGATGACCGCCGTCGAGGCACACCCCCGTGCGATTTCCTCAAGGGTCAGGATGTAAGAGAGAAAATCCGAACCCGCTCCCCCATACTCCTCTGGGATCGGGATCCCCATTAACCCCAGTTCCCCCATCTTGCGTATCAATTCCCAAGGAAACTCATGGGTCGCATCCGTAATCACCGCCTGCGGGATCACTTTGTCCTCCACAAAATCCCGCACCATCTTGCGCATCATCTGTTGATCCTCATTCAACGCAAAATCCAAATCATTCTCCTCCCCACGTTTTAGCGCACCTCGACCATGATCGCATCCCCTTGCGCCGCACCGCTGCAGATTGCAGCAATCCCCAGACCCCCACCTCGACGCCTAAGTTCATAGATAAGCGTCATGATGATTCGGGCCCCGCTTGCTCCGATCGGGTGCCCGAGCGCAATCGCCCCACCGTTGACATTCACCCTTTCCGGATCCCAGTGGGCGATCGTCTGGCTGGTTAGGGCCACCGCCGCAAAGGCCTCATTCACTTCCAAAAGGTCAATATCCTCAATCTTCATGCCCTTTTGCTTTAACAATTTATTGATCGCAAACCCCGGCGTCGTCGCGATATAGGCCGGTTCCCGTGCCACTGTCGCATGTCCTAAAATCCTGGCCAATGGCTTTTTGCCGAGCCGTATGGCCTTCTCCTCACTCATCAGCACCAAGGCTCCTGCCCCATCATTCACGCCCGGGGCGTTTCCCGCTGTGACCGTGCCATCTTTGACAAAGATCGGGGGGAGAGCCGCCATCTTCTCTAGGCTCGTGTCCGCTCGGGGACCTTCATCCACCGCGAATACCTTGGTTTGGCCTTTTTTTGGAGGGATATCGATCGGTGCGATTTCCTCCTCAAACCGACCTTCGCGAATGGCCGCCAGGGCGAGGGTTTGCGAACGGAAAGCAAACTCATCCTGGGCTTCCCGGCTGATGCCATATTCTTTGGCCACCGTCGAACCATGGACGGCCATGTGCACATTGTGGAAAGCACACCACAACCCATCGTGCACCATGAGATCAATCACACTGTCATTGCCCATACGGTAGCCAAAGCGGGCCTTTTTCAAGACATAGGGCGCATTGGACATGCTCTCCATTCCTCCGGCCACGATCACCTCCGCGTCCCCGGCTCGGATGATGGTCTCAGCCAACGTCACCGCCCGCAGTCCCGAGGCACATACCTTATTGATCGTCTCCGAAGTCACTTCCTGGGGAAGCCCCGCCTTAATGCTCGCCTGCCGGGATGGAATCTGCCCCGCTCCTCCCTGGAGCACCATCCCCATTAGGACATTATCCACCATATCCCCGGATATCTCCGCCCGCTTGAGAGCCTCGCGAATCACATGCGCCCCCAAATCCACTGCCGGCAAATCCTTAAGACCTCCGCCAAGCACCCCAAACGGCGTGCGCGCTGCACTGACAATCACCGCTGTGGTCATATACTCATCCCTCCCTTTCCTCAACCAGCGATTAGATTAACATGGTAAATTATTCTCCTTTTTGAACTTCTCCACGACTGAAGTCGCGGGATTCATCCGGCCCTTTATGCGAATATTAAGGGCCGGACCGAAACCCCATCCGCTTCATTGATTCCTGTTTCATCGTCCTCAGCCCCCCTTACGGGATAGGTCTTACAAAGACTCCTCCAGGCTATCCCCGCAGTCCCTGCGGTTAAGAGGTCAGGGGACACACCTCCTCATTAAGAAAACTCTGGAGTGGCTCGGAGGAATGTCCCCATTGGACATCCTTAACCTGCCAATATCCGCAGACCTTCATTGAGAATATTGATGGCGGCGTTCTCATCGCGGTCATGAACCGTTCGGCAGACGGGACACTGCCATGAGCGTACATCGAGTGTCAGCATAGGCACGGTATGTCCGCAGACGTGGCATGTCTTAGTGGATGGATAAAACCGACCGACCGTTACCACCACCCGTCCGTACCAGCGGGCCTTGTAATCCAGCATCGCGTGCAGCATTCCCCATCCGGCATCCTGAATGGATTTGGCCAACTTTCTGTTTCTGATTAAGTTCTTCACCGATAGATCCTCAATGCACACCACTTGGTTTTCGCGGATGAGCTTTGAGGAAAACTTGTGCAGCAAATCTTTGCGCTGATTGGCTACCTTTTCATGCTGGCGGGCTACTTTTAACCGTGCCTTTTCCTGATTCTTGCTCCCGTTCTCTTTGCGAGCATAGGCTCTCTGGAGCCTGATGAGCTTCTGTTCCGCTTTCCGGTAATGCCTGGGGTTTAGAATATGCTCGCCGGTTGAGAGAACGCCCAAGTCCTTGATCCCCAAATCCACACCGATTGCGGTCCCCACAGACGGTAAGAGTTCAACCTCCGTTTTACAGACCACGGACACATAATACTCACCACTGGCTGTGCGGCGAACGGTGGCGTTTAGAATCTTTTCCGGAAACTTCTTCAGCAACTTATCAGTACGGAATTCCACCCAGCCCAGTTTCGGCACTTTGATCGTCCGACACTCCAGATTCACGGCAATATTGCCATGCGTGAAGTTCGTCCTGTACGACTGTTTCTTGCCGTGCTTTTTCTTGAAGCGCGGAAAACGGGCGCGACCCTGAAAAAAATTCGCATAGGCTTTGTCCAGATCTCTGAGGCTGTTCTGTAAAGCAAACTTATCGACCTCCTGTAACCAGGACGTCTCTTCTTCCTGCTTCATCACGGTCAAACCTGCGGAACACTGGTTATAGGACAGACTCTTTTTCTCAGCCTTATAAAGTTCCATCCGTGCGGCCAGAAACTTGTTGTAGACATATCGCGCACAACCGATGGTTTTGTCAATTAAGGTTTTTTGCTCCGCCGTGGGATAAAGCCTTAATCGGTATGCCTTTTCACACATCTTATTCCCCCCTCTCTTTCTGAGATTCAATATACTGCCGGACGGCAGTCTCCGAAATTTCACGGACGGATGTTACAAAATAGGACGGATTCCATAAGTGACCGCCCCATAGCCTTTTCTTTAACTCTGGCATCTCCTTGAACAGCAAGCGAGCCGAATATCCTTTAAGGGTTTTAACGATATCCGGGATAAAATGTTGCGGCGAACAGTCGAGCAGTAAATGCACATGATCAGGCATTACTTCCATCGTGACAATTTCAAACTTATGTTCGGTGGCAAGTAGACATAACCGCGTCCATGCCTAATTTCCAAGTTAATTCCCCCTACTCATATTATAGCATATGATACGGGAACACGCCGGGAAATTTTGCGTATTTTCAGCTGTTATTTGCGTGTTATATGCAAGAGCGCCCAGACTCATAACTGAAGTCGCGAGTGTGCGGGCGCTGTTCATCAATGCTCATAAACTTCTCCGATACCTTGGGTTTCTCTTCCCGATCCGGCACTTCAACTACGGCAATCAACTCATATTTTCCGTCGGGCAACGGCTTAAACTCCAAAGTTTTAACGTGTTCGGCTTCAAGTTGTAGATGGTTCGGGACATCTACATAAAGAAACGTGTCCTTAAAGTCGAATTTTTCCCGTAAGTATCCTCGGAGTTGTTTCGAAATGGCAAGCCTTACCCGGTTCCCGGTAAGCACAGTAAACCCGTCTTTGAGGTATTTGACGTTAAAATGATCCTGCTTATACCTGGGAGGCTTTGGGTGTTTCAACAGGCTGCGATCATGGTGCAAGCGGATATCGAGATCCTACATACCGGCAGGATTGGCAAGAACCTGGAGATCAAACAGTAACTCCGTTCTTGGCGTTCATGGATCGGCAACCGAACATAAAAATTCAGGACAGTTAACTCTTATCTACTATCGAATGATAACCGACATCAAGAATTATGATTATATCTTCTCCATCATACCGCCATAGAATCCGTATATCCATATTCACACTGCATTCGAACAAATCCGGAAAGCCTTGGACCTTCTTGGTACGAAGGGATGGATGAAAGGGATTTCCCATCATTAACATAAGCTTTCTTGCTACAAGCTTTTGTTCCTGTGCTGTTAATCTTCTGAGATTTTTCTCAAAACCTCTTGTTGGTTTAATCTTATACTCCATCAATGTCTATTCCCATATCGCCAAACATTTTGGAAACATCATCATAAACCTTAAGATTAGGGTATTCAACCTCAACTTCTTTAATGAGTCTGGCAACCCTTTCCATCTCTGCTTTAGGATAGACCACCACAGGGCAAAGAAAAATTCCCCCATCTTTTTCTATGATTTCAAACTTATCTCCTTCTGCCGCGCCTATTCTTTTTAATATTTCGGCAGGAATGGTGATTTGAGAGCGGGAACGAAGCTCTACAAGCATTGTATGCAACCCTCTTTCTGAAATTCGTATTTTCTGATATTATTCTACTCCATACCAATGATGTTTGTCAACTTTGAACATGGGTCAGCCGCAACATTGCTTGGCACCGATAGAACAACACAAGAAAAAGACGGTTACCTGAAATAAGGATAACCGCCGGGAATATTTTATCACCAGAACTAGACCTATATTCTCATGGCAAGACACGAAGAACCGTCCCCGTTGTCCCCGCCGTTATCTTGCCTTTATCATGCCCCCCTAGACTTGCAAACAGTGCTTCTTTCGACCGTGGCAAAGGCGCGTCCGGCCTCAGCCAGTCCCTGCGCATCAATTCCCCATGCATTTCCACCAACCACGGTAAGGCTAGATCAGCGGCTATGATCGAATCAGGGTGCCGGAATACTTCCGTGGGAACGCCCGAGGCCACAATCTGCCCATGGTTCATGATCAAGATGTTATCCGCCCAAGCATAGGCTATATCCACATCATGGGTCGAAATGATAATGGTTCGTCCAGCCGCAGCCAGGTGATCCAACAACTGCATAAACTCGCGAGCATGCCGGGGATCCAACCAGGCTGTCGGTTCATCAAAGATAATCACTTCCGGCATCATGGCCAAAATGTCGGCAATCGCCACCCTCTTTTTTTGCCCAAAGCTCAACATGTGGGTTGGCTTGTCCGCTAAATCTTCAATTTCCGTCTCGGACATGGCCTTCAAGACCCGTTCTTTCACTTCACGCTTCTCCAGTCCAAGGTTAAGCGGGCCAAACGAGATCTCCTGCAAAACACTGGCTGAGAAAAGTTGACTGTCCGGATCCTGGAACACAATCCCCACTCTTGTCCGCAATTCCCGCAGCCCGGCGGCGTTATATACCACCTCTCGTCCATCGTAGCGGATTTTCCCGCCCGCCGGACGCAGAATCCCGTTGAGATGCAGGAACAGCGTCGATTTACCGGCCCCGTTGGATCCGAGGATAGCCACCTTTTGCCCTTTAGCCACAGCCATATCGATTTTCCTTAAGGCCTGGGTGCCATCCGGATAGACGTACTCGACCGCTTCAGTTTCCAAAATAAACGCTGCCAACGGATAGTCCTCCCTCTAGTGCACTTGTTCAAGTAAAGTTCAACAAGAGTAAACCCAGTTCAATTCCCAGGATCACGGCATAATTCCGTTTTGAAACCGGATATTCTTTTTCCAGGGTTCTTATTTCTCCTGTGTAATTTCTGGCTGTGAGCGCTGTCGCCAATTCTCCGGCCCGGTGGAAGGAACGCACAAACAGGGAAGAGATGAGCTGACTCAAGGAACGAAACGTATTCTTAGCGGAAACATAGCCCAAACGCGACGTCTGGGACATACGGATGAGAGCGGTCGTATCCATCAAGACAAAGATAAAACGGTAGACCAACCCCATTAACTCCAAAAAAAGAGAGGGTGCCTTCAACTTTCTCAGCACTGAAATCACTTCCAAGACCGGCGTCGTCAACGACAGGAAATAAAGGCAGGAAACAGCTCCCAGGGATTTAAAGAAGATAAATCCCGCCTTCATTAAATTCGCCTGACTGGCTCCAACCGTGATGCTCCCAAATGTAAACCCAAATAAGAAGCCGCCTGGATCGTGAGAGACAGAAAAGGCAATGGTCAACACACCCGTCAGAATAAAGGAAAAAGGGATCATCATAAAGCGAAAGAATTGTCCAACCGGAGTTCCCGCGCCCTTCGTACTCGCTACGGTCATCAGTAACAGCACTGCCCCAACCACCACCACCGAGGGGGAGATGAGGCAGACAAGCATGGTCGCCAGGGCAAAGACGAATTTCTCTAAGGGATGAATCTTGATCCAGCGATTGGTATAGGCATACGTATCAAGGTCAAACACACGCTCCTCAACCTTTCTTCGCTTTTGCCGCTGTGTGTTTGCCTTTGACATAGCCTAAATAATAGAAGACCATCCCACTGCCCAAAGCAGCCTGTAAAGCAAACAGGAAAGACTCTATTTCACCGCTGGGCGGCTCCCAGAGCGGTTTAAACCACGGCTGGTAATTGGCATCAATGGTGCTAATCGCTTCTCCCGCCTGATCATCGGCCCCGGCGAATTTGGCGTTATGCGCAAACACAAGCGGACCGAAGGCCAAGCCGATGACCAAAATCCCCAAAATGACGTTCTTCCAAACCAGTTTCATGCTTTCACCTCCGTTTTGCTGGGGGAGATCTTCTGCCATTCGTCAGCACGGAAAACGGACAAGGCTATTAATTCATTGCGGCTGTAAGCCACTAAGAGATTAAAGACCATCACCGTCAAAAGGCCTTCACTAATCGCCAGCGGCACTTGCGTGAACGCAAAGATCCCCATAAACTTCAGTGCGGATCCCCATACCCCTCCGCTCGGATCCGGAAAGGCTAAGGCCAGCTGAAACGAGGTCGTGACGTACGTCATTAAGTCTCCCAGGGTGGCCGCCAGAAAAATACTCAACCAGCGTGGTGCTCTCAGTTTCTGTAGCCCTTTGTAAATTCCATAAGAGACAAAGGGACCTACAATCGCCATGGAAAACGTATTCGCTCCTAAGGTCGTCAAGCCGCCATGGGCCAATAGCAAGGCTTGGAAGATGAGCACGATCATCCCTAAGACCGTCATGGGTGTCGGACCGAACAGAATAGCCCCCAAGCCCACCCCTGTCGGATGAGAACAGCTTCCCGTCACCGAGGGAATCTTCATCGCCGAGAGCACAAAAGCAAAAGCCCCGGCCATAGCCAATAACATTTTTAAACTTGCACTGTCGGAGACCGTCTTGCGAATCGAACGCATCCCCCAAATGACAAAAGGAAGCATCACGGCCATCCAGAACGCTGCCCAATTAAACGGCAAAAAACCCTCCATGATATGCATGGCATACACGTTATCGGGCCATATAAGGTAAACCATCGCAAGATAGCCGATAGACAATAAGATCAGC
This sequence comes from Bacillota bacterium, assembly GCA_021811425.1. Classification (GTDB taxonomy): domain Bacteria; phylum Bacillota; class Desulfitobacteriia; order Desulfitobacteriales; family Desulfitobacteriaceae; genus JAJZPA01. The sequence goes on from JAJZPA010000012.1 coordinate 25,548, forward strand.
TTGACCGTATTTCTCTTCATCCCATAACCTCCCCGTTCATCTCATTTTTTCGTTCTTTTCAAGAATCTCCTATTGGCTTGTATCAAGCTCTGATAGGTACAAAAATAAACCCTCCACAGAAAATACCTGTAAAGGGTTATGGCTATCTGAGCTAGCCAGATGACATACGTTGGCTACTCGACATAAGCGACACCTCCCCTAACCTCCGTAGGTTCCTGTGTGACTTCAGAACGAGCAGGTCTCCTGGCTTAAGTTCATCGCTGCCTTACGTCTTCCCGGTTCCCCAGTGACATCCTGTAAGACCGCTCACTATTACAGTGGCGGGACCGCGTCAGATTGGCTGACTTCCCTTTTTAAATACTTTCCCTCGAGAAAGTATACTCATTCCGCAACTATGAAGTTTTTCATCTTGAGGTTAACACATAAGCCTAAGGCTTGTCAATCCCAGAGTAACGACATATGCTACCCACTATCATCCTCGTTTTTCGTTCTCCGAATCTCCTCCAGCAAAGCCTCAACAACTTTCTTGGCATCGTCAGTTACACAATAATCTGAATAAGCATGGGCCGGGGCCAAGGCATCCCGGTTGACATTTATAATGACGCCGGAATCCTTGATCCCTGCAACATGGTGAGCCGCACCAGAAATCCCGCAGCCAAGATAGACTTTCGGGCGCACGGTCTTGCCGCTCGTGCCGATCATCGTATGTTCGCCGGCGGTCCAACCTTCGTCAAGTGCCGGGCGCGTACAACCCACAGCTCCCTGGAGTTCGGCGGCCAACTGCTCCAGCAAGCCCCAATTCTTTTTGCTGCCCATACCATATCCGCCCGCGATGACGACATCCGCCTTTTCCAATGGCAGACCTGACGGTTCGAACTGAACCACATCCATGATCTCTAGCCGTATATCTTCGTCAAACAGCAGGCTTGAAGCATCCTCCCGGACGATTTCCCCGCGCCCAACCCGGCGCTCGGTCACGGTAAATGTTCCCGGCTTAATACTCGCCATTTGGGGGCTAGTACTAGGACAGAAGATTTCTCCTAACACTCTTCCCCCAAACGCCGGTACCTTCATCACCAATTGGCCGTCAGCATTTATATCAAGACCGGTGCAATGAGCTGCGAGGCCGGTACTTAGCCGGGCCGCCAACGTCGGGGCCAACTCCTCGCCTGCACCGGTCGCGCCAAAGAGAAGGATGTCTGGCTTTTCCCGCTCCACCAGTCGCTGCAGCACCGCAGCATAACTGTCATTTTGATAATGCTTCAAACGGGGATCATCCACCCAGTACACTTGATCAACTCCATAAGCGCTCAGTTCCTCGGCCAAATCCTCCACTTGATCCCCCAGGAGAACGACCGCCACCTCGCCCGAGAGCGCGGACGCGGCTTCGACCAAACGAACCGCCTGTCCTAAAACCTCAATACTTACAGGAGCGAGTTTTCCCTGATTCTGTTCGACCACAACCCAGATCGCCAATCTTTTTTCTGCCACTCCAACTCACCCCCATCAACCCAGGATACCTGCCGAACGGAATATCCCCACGAGGCGCTGAGCCACTTCCCGTGCCTCCCCTTGAAGGACTTCACCTTTCCGTTTCATGTCCGGCTGGTAAAGCTTCCCTGGCTGCGTCGGTGAACCGGCTAAACCCACTTTTCCCTTATCCAGGCCCAAATCATTCAGGCTCCAAACGTGGACTGGCTTACCTTGGGCCGCCATAATGCCCATCAGGGAAATATAACGCGGGGTATTCAGCTCCCGCCGAATCCCCAAAACCAGAGGCAGCCTCCCACGGCTCTCCCGGTAGCCGTTTTCCATCTTGGCCCTCACCGTAGCCCGCCCGTCTGGACTAATCTCCATCTGAATCACATGGGTTAAATGAGCAAAGCCCAACAGCTCCCCAACCTGAGAAGGAACATGCGCCGTTCCCCCATCCGCACTCGTGCTGCCGCAGAGCACCAAGGCAAATGGCCCGGCCTTATTGATTGCCTTCGCCAAGACCCGCGAGGTTGCCAAACTGTCTGCTCCCGCAAAGGCCCTGTCACTGCAAAGAAACGCTTCATCCGCCCCTATCGCCAGGCCTTCTCTGAAGGTCTCAACAGCGCTGGCAGGAGCCATACCGATTAAGGCCACCCGCCCACCGTGTTGCTCCTTAAGCTGCAACGCCGCTTCCAAGGCATGCTTATCCTCCGGGTTGATTACGGTCTTCAGCCCTTTCCGGACGAGAATGCCTGTTGCTGGGTCAATCTGAATCTTATCATACTGCGCCGGATCCGGCACCGGCTTTAAAAGAACCGCAATCTCCATCGCCAAATCCCCTTTTAGGCGAGCGTCTGCCCCGCGATCACAAGCTGCATCACATGCGATGTCCCTCCTGAAGGAATCGTCGCCATCGCATCCCGCAGGTAACGCCCGACCGGGTAATCGTTCATAACCCCGTAGCCGCCCATCAGATCTATCGTCCGCTTCGCGGAGCGTACAGCGGCCTCGGTTGAGAAGTACTTAGCGGCTGCAATTTCCGCATCACAGTTGGCCCCGGATTCCTTCAACCCGATCGCTTGGTAGGTGAGTAACCGGGCTGCTTCGTAGTCCACCCGATTCTGCGCAATTTCCAGCTGAATCGCCTGCAACTTGGCAATCGGTTTGCCATAGAGAATGCGTTCTTTGGCAAACTTAACCCCTTCTTCCAAACAGCCACGCAGAATCCCCACCGAAATCGCGGACATGCCGGTTCGACCCACTTTGGCAATCGTTGCCAAAGCCAGCTTTGCCCCATTGCCCGGGGCACCCAAAAGCGCTTCTTCCCCAACTTCGCAGTCATTCAGGAGCAGATCCCCGGTGCCCGAACCTCTGAGGCCAAATTTGTTTTCCTCCCGTCCCGGAGCAAACCCGGGTGTCCCGGCCTCAAGGATAAAGGCTCCAAAGGCCGGACGCCCTTTCGCATCTTCGCCGGTTCGCGCCGTAACCACGGTGACATCAGCACTCGAACTATTGGTAATAAAGCACTTGCGCCCATTAAGTACCCAGCGCCCATCTTTAAATTCCGCACTCGTTTGCTGCCCGCCGACATCAGAGCCTCCTGAGGGTTCCGTCACAGCCAGACCCCCGATTTTCCGGCCTGAGGCTAGATCGGGCAGGTATTTTCGTTTCTGTTCCTCCGTGCCATAGGCTAGAATCGCTTCCACGCCCAAATGATGCGTCATCAAGATCATGGCAAACCCGGCAGCATGGCGGCTGATTTCTTCCAAAATAATCGCCCGTTCTGTCAAACCCATACCTGCGCCGCCATATTCCTGCGGCACAAACACACCCGCGAACCCGAGCGTCCCCATCTTCTTGAAGACATCGACGGGGCACTCATTGTCCACATCGATCCGGTGGGCGATCGGAAGGACTTCTTTCTCCACAAATTCTCTCACGGCTTTACGCAGCATTTCCTGGGCTTCCGTAAACTTTAGCTCCGGCATTGTTCTCTCCTCCGATCCTATTCCTTGATTCCTTGAGCTTCTCGCCTAAATCCATAATAACTTAACTCTTCATAAAATTCACTCTCTAGATTGTGGTATCCTGCAAATTTTTACTTCTTCCCAGGATCCAGAATTTCCTCCTCGATCCCAGCAATCCTCGTTGCATAGGCGGCATACTCCTCAAACGGAGTTCCGGCGCGTACCACCAACTTCGCCCCATCGGGTGAACCCCCCCCATGCATAGTCCCTGGAACCCCTGCCCCAAGTGTCAGCCATTCCACGAGCCTCGCAGCCCGCACCCGGCTTTCGGCCGTGACTTTTTGCCCGCCTTTGACATATTTTTGGACCAAGGGCCCAATGTTCGGATCCATAAAGTCTTGATAAGATGGCAGACATCCTGTCTCTCCGATCCCTCCGGCAATATCCTGGCAGAGACGCTTCGTCTCATAGGGCAAAGTCGCTACCAACACCTTATTGGTGTGGGCAGCCACTGAGTCAGCCATCCACACCCCGGCCTCGTGCTGTTTTCCCAGGGCGAGCGCTCCCGCTCCGGCCGTATAAGTGGTCTCATTGTTAAGGGCCATGTCCACTAATTTCGGCATAAACGTCTTGGCAGAGAGTCCATTCGTACGCGCCATGAGCATCGCGGCCCCGATCATCACATCACCTTGCCCAGCCACACAGGCCCCGATGCAGGCCCGATAATTGGCTGTAAAATACTGAATGATCTTGCCGGTATACTTGTACTCTTTGCACATGAAGACTCGCTCCTTGGGTACAAAGACATTCTCAAACATGAGATAAGCTTGAGTAATCCCGGTTTCCGGGATATCAAACCCCGCTTCGAATTCTCGCGAATCGCTGGCTCTTCGGGCTTCAACAATCGTAAGCCCTTCGATATCCCTAGGGATCACAAATGCGACGGCACAGTCTTTGTCATCTTCCCCATACCCTGAACCCGGAATAACCATAATCTCATCTGAGGCTGCAACCCCCGCAATCATCACCTTGGCTCCGCGCACCACGATCCCGTCTTCCCTAACCTCCACCACATGCACATTGCTGTCCGGATCCGGTTGCTGGGATGGCTTTAAGCTCCGATCCCCTTTCGCATCAGTTAAGCCCCCGGCCACCACGAGCCCTTTCTTTTGAGCTTGAAAAAGCCAATTTTTCAAACGGGCTTGGTAGGCTGTCCCCATCTCTTCGTCCATGTCATGGGTTACGGCCCAGAGCACATTGGCCGCATTCCAGCCCACACAAGTGCCTCCAGAGCAGGTCCCCGTCATCCGGTAACTGGCGCGTTTCAGTTTCATGTTGTACAGGGTATCTTCCAGCGAAGTCATCAGGGAATTGAAGCGATGAATCAGTTCACCGTCAAAACTTGACCGGGTTGTAAAAATGTCCGCCAGCTTCGGATCAGCCACCGCATCAAAAGCGCGGGCATGACTCTCTACCACCCGCCGGGTCGCGGGATGGGTCGTCACATCCTCGATCCGTTCCCCGAACTTATAAATATTTGGACGCATCCCCTTGAGCACCGTCAGATAGTCTTCGCGAGTTCGCAAAGTCATAATTTCACCTCCGAGTATCGTTGATATGTGTCGGTCAGGAAGTCCCGGCTTCTATTTTCTTTCATCAAATACCCGTTTTGCCTTGTGCGTAGCCCGCTCCAAGGTATTAGGCGGCAAGATCTTCACACGCGGCTTTATGCCCAGAATCTTAAAAATATCTGAAACAACTTCGTGTTCCAGCCTGTCTGCACCCCCATTATATCCCTCGGCCTGCTCGACTTCCACCGTCAGTACCGCGAGATGCTTCTCCTCGTTGACCACCAAGCGGTATTCCCCTGTCAGATCTTCATTCTGACGCACAACCTTCTCAATGTCGCTCGGGAAAACATTGACACCTCGGATGATCAGCATATCGTCCACTCTGCCATGAATTCCGTGAAGCCTTAAGTGTGTGCGCCCACAGCTGCAGGGCTCTGTCGTATGGGAAACGATATCCCCCGTCCTGAAGCGAATAAGCGGTCGGGCCTTTTTCCTCAGCGAGGTAATCACGAGTTCCCCGCGTTCTCCTTCTTTGACCTCCTCACCGGTATCCGGATTGAGGACTTCGACCAGGATATGGTCTTCCGCCCAGTGCAGACCGTTCTTGGCCTCACACATCCCGGCACAGGCACCGAAAATATCCGAAAGTCCATAGTAATCGTAGAGTTCTGCACCCCATAGGGCCTCAATACGCTGTCTAGTCTCGGGAATAGACCCTCCCGGCTCCCCGGCCACAAAGATCCTCCGCACTGCCAAATCCCGCATTGGATCGATTCCCTGTCCTTGAGCGGTCTCCCCCAAATACCAGGCATAGGAAGGCGTCGTCCAAATCGCCGTCGGTTTCCACTTCTGAAAGATGTCCAAAAGCCTTTCCGACGGAATGGCACCTGCCCAAATACTGAGCGCACCCACCTTCATGGCCCCCACAACATCCGGTCCACCGACAAACAAAGTGAACTGAAGCGAATGGCAATAGATATCCGTCGGCCTTAAGCCTGATGACCAAAACAAACGGGCTTCATAATCCTGCCAGTCTTCAAAGTCTTGCCAGGTAAATGGCGAGGCGGTTGGCACCCCCGTTGAGCCGCTGGAAGCGGATAAGTAGACCAGATCATCATGGTGGACACAGACCAGATCCCCATAGGGCGGAACCACTTCTTGCCTTTTTCTCAAAATCTTCTTGTCGATAAAAGGAAACTTCTTTAAGTCATCGAGGCTGTGCAAGTTCTCCGGGGAAACACCGGCTGCCGCGAAGGTTGTGCGATAATAATCCGAGTTGTGATAAGCAAGCTCCACGGTTTCTTGTAAAAGTTTAAGTTGAAGCTCCTTAATCTTTTCCCGGGGCATCGTCTCTAACTCCTCATCCCAATAAGAAGCATAGCCGTTCCCCCTCCACAATCTGTGGTTCGGCATCTCATTCCCTCCTCTCTATTGTACGAACCCCCTGCCATGCTTAGAAGCAAATAGCGTGCCAAGTGAGGGTCAGTCAGCACGCTTGCCCCCTCCCTCACTCTCCCCGCACTTCAGGATGTTAAGTGTTTGGCTATCCATACACCCTGTATGTTATTCAAGACACTTCCGTGCAGTCCTAAGCGTCATGCTTTCATGCTGTACCCTTTCTCCGTTCCAGGCAGCCGCTGCGTCATGGTGTCCCGACTGAAGAACACACCGAGCGTGCCGACGATCATCCCCACAAAGCAGAGGATGAAGGTCGCCCGATAGGCGTTGACAGGGAAGATCTTTCCGACCTTGCCATAGGAATCGAGAATGACCCCCATAATTTGCTGGAAGAGCGCTCCCCCGATGAAAAACCAGGGATTATACACGCCAACGGCCGTACCCGCAACCTGTTTTGGGAGGAGTTCGGTGATTTGGGCATAGGTCACAACATAGAATCCTCCCGTGAAGCCCATCGCGAAGAAGAGGATACTGAGCAGAGTCGCATTGAGCGTCCCTGGCGCGAGCACCAAGAGAAGCCAAAGCAACGTGTAAGTTCCTGAACCCAACAACACCACGGTCCGGCGGTTATGGAAAATTCGATCCGATAAGACCCCTGCGATGGGGCAGCCGAAAATCATGCCGACAGCCCACATCATTAGGACATTGCTCGCCACCTGTTTGCTAAACCCATAGGTGTCCATCATATAGGGAACGCCCCACAGACCCTGAAAACCCATCATGGTCCCATAGACAAAGAACGCATAAATCGCTAAGGGAAAATAGTTGCGACTGGACACGGCCATTTTCATAGCTCTCCCGGGTGGGATTTCCTCTTCAACCGTCGCACTTGCGCTTGTACTGTCTGCTTGCACCCCGTCGATAGCATCGATGGTCGGCAGTCCCAGGTCCTGCGGTTTGTTGCGCACTAAGGTAAACGTCAAAATGGCAAGTACGACCGTGACTCCGCCCAGGTAATAAAACGACTCCCTCCAGCCTGCCTGGGCAACGAGCCAGGCCAAAGGAGCTGAAGCCGCCAAGGCGCCAATATTTCCAACCGTCAGCAAAGCACCCGTTAACGTCGCAAACTCATGCTTTCTAAACCATACCGCCAAAATCTTCATCACAGGAATATAAACCACTGCCACCCCGATCCCCATGATGCCCCTGCCGACCAAGGCAATGTCATAAGACTGGGCGGCTCCAAATAAAACCGTCCCCACTCCCGCGATGAGGATGAAGATGCTGACCGCCCGCCGTGGGCCGAGGTAATCGGACAACAGCCCGGACGGAAACTGCATGACTGCGTAAGGGTAAAAATAAGCAGCGGACAACAACCCTAGGGAGGCCGCATTGATATGGAATGTCTTAACCAGTTCAGGGGAGACCACAGCTGGAGCCAACCGATCAAAATAAACAAAGAAATAGACCAACGCCAACATACCATAAGCCAACCAACGGTAGGACAAAACCTTTCTGCGCGTGGTATCCGTTATGACCGCCATGTTTTATTCCCTCCATCTCTCTAGCTATCGCCAAGCTTTCCTCCCCACCCTGTTCTGCTCCAGCCTAACCCGATAACCCCTGTACTTAAAAAGCCACACCCCCTTTCGCGTCTTGCCAAAGAGGGTGTGCAAAGTCTGTGCCACATGTCTAAATATTCTGTCTCTTATTTGATTGTACCCCGTATTGTGCGACCACCTTCACGTTACAAACCAAAACTCCGCTTAGATTCTGCCTTGTGGCTGAGAAGCAGTCCCAGCAGCTTCCTTAATGCCTTAGAAGTAACGGTTCCCAGTAAAGTAACGCCTGCGCCCACAGCCTTGAAACTGTATGGTCTGGCGCACGCCTGTATGTTTTCTCATACAGTAGACTCGCGCCAAATCACCCTTCATATTGGCCAAGGCCATCCGAATTACGAGAATATGCCATGTTTTTTAAGTTTGTCATAAAAACTACGCCGATTGATCCCGAGCAGGCGCATCGCCAGCGATTTGTTGTTGCGCGCCTTCTCAAGTGCGAAAAGGATGGTTTCCTTTTCCGTCTGTTCCAGAATCGTCCTTAAATCCAGGCTACCCTGCATCCGTTCGGTTTGGGAATCTTGGCCATGGCGTAAATACGGGGGCAGCTCATCAACCGTAATCAAGCTGTTGTCACAGAGAAGCACTGCATGTTGAACCACATTTTGCAATTCGCGCACATTTCCCGGCCAATGGTAGGCCAGAAAAATCTGCTTCACCTTTTCCGAGAGCCTGATCAGACCCTTCCCCTGCTTTTCACTGTACACTCCTATGAAATACTCGGCAAACAGCAAGACATCCTCTTGACGCTCCCTGAGCGGTGGTATACTGATAGTTACGACATTGAGCCGATAGTAAAGATCCTCTCGAAATGCGTCATTCTGAATCAGCGTCTCCAAATCCCGATGGGTCGCCGACAGGATGCGGATATCTACCGGAATAGGACGAGTGCCGCCCACTCTTTCGATCTCTTTTTCTTGTACCGCGCGCAGGATTTTAGATTGCATCGCCAAGTTCATATCGCCAATTTCATCGAGGAAGAGCGTTCCTCCATCGGCCATTTCGAACTTGCCTATTTTGCCGCCCCGCTTGGCTCCGGTA
>JAJZPA010000013.1 GCA_021811425.1 Bacillota bacterium
CCACAAACGAAAACTCATTGGCGCGGCACGCCTGGGAAAGTAGATCGTCGCGACCAACAGGAGGTTGGAAGTGCCGAGCGAGCCATGGAGGGCGGAAGATCGGCCGACCAACAGGAGGTTGGAAGTGGCACATGCGCCATGGATGGCAAAGCGTGTGGCCCAGGTAACGAAAAGGACTACGAGATTACTCGTAGTCCTTTTTTAGCATATCAGACCCCCATGCCGCATGGCGGCACCACTGATGAATGAAAATTTTCAGGGTAGAAAGTATAAGTTTGTGGGTGCATAAGGGCAACTAGGCGGCCGTCTTCGCCAAAGGCTTGGTGCCAGCCAAGTTTTCTTTAGGTTCTGGCCTCTGACATCTGAATTCGCTGGGTGTGCTTCTCAGGGTAGGAAAGCAGCTGTTCATGTGCGATTTCTAGTACTAAAGCGGGAATCCTGGTATCCTATATTAAAGTTATAGTGGAAAATGGGAGGATGTGACCGATGTCGGAAACACCGTGGCTAACAGCGTATGATCCCGGAGTGAGGCCATTCATACATATTCCAGACATCAGTTTGTCAGGTCTCTTTCAGCAGGCCGCGAAGCAACATCCTGACCGACTAGCGGTTATTCATCAAAATGTAAGTTGGACTTACTCAAAACTTTTGGCTAAGGTAAAGAGTCTTTCATTCTTTTTTAAATCTCGGCAGGTGTCTGTCGGAGATAGAATTCTTATGGTTATGGAAAATAGCCCTGAATGGCTTGTGACGTTTCTTGCGGTGGCACAAGTTGGCGCAGAAGCCGTTTTAATTTGCCCTTACCTTCCAGACGAAGAATTACGCGACAAGGCCTTGCGCAGCAGGGCCGTTGGGATTGTAGCCGATGAATTGACGTTTGACAGGTTGTTTAGTGAAGGAACAGAGTTTTTCTGGCAGTGGGCCGTTCATCACTGTAGAAATCAGGATAAAGCAGTTTGGCAAGAAGCTGAGTTTACTTCGGGAGTTTTTGAATTCTCTAAGATTCTAGAGTCAAAATCCGAGTCCGTATGGTATGAAATGAACCGTCATCCAATCCCAAGCCATCTTGAGTGGACGTTGCTGCAGTTTGGCGAAGGACTTCATGGGGAAGCGATTCAACTGCAACATCGGAGTTTGCTTGCGAATGCTTATCAGGTGCGAGAATGGCTTCAAGGGGTATATCCTGTTGAAAAGATTCTTGTGGCGGTCCCATTTTCCTATGCATTTAGCCTTTCGCTCGGCATTATCCTAGCCTTGACACTGGGAGCGGCATTGATTATCCCTAAGGAGGGTGATTTCTTCGATACGATACAGGCCATTCATGATTATGCTCCCGAAGTGGTCGTGGCTTCGGCAAAAGTGTATTCAACCATGGCTGAGTTTAAAACTGAAGCGGCTCAAGAATATTTATTTTGGCCAGTACAGGTATGGTTATCTGTTCTAGGTCATTTAGCACCGAGGAGGATGGTTGCTTTCCAAAAGCTGACAGGGCGCCCGGTGATTGAGACATTCGGTGTCAAAGGATGTGTGATGACGCATGTGAACCCCGTGTTGAAGGCAAGGTTGGGTTCAATCGGTGTTCCCGTTTCGAACACGGATGCCAAGATCGTGGATTTAGTAACAGGAAAAAAATGTTTGACCGCAGGCGAAGTCGGTGAATTGGTTGTGGCAGGGGATCAATTACCTGAGAGCACTTGGCTTTCAAAGACCGAGATGGGCCAGCCATTTTCCTATTCAGGAAAATTGGCGTGGATGGATCAGGATGGTTTTTTTTATGTCCTTGGGGGGAAAGAAGAAGCGATTGTCTCTGGTGGACGAATCATTTTCCCCAGAGAGGTGGAGACGGTTCTATTAAATCACCCGGCTGTAAAAAAATGTGTTTGCGTGGGGCTTAAAGACCATCGAGGCGAAGGCTTTATAACAGCACTGATTGTACTTAATCAAGAGGTGTCAGAGCATGAGATTCTGGCGTATTGCCGTTTAAATCTTTCACCGTATAAAGTTCCGCGCAGGCTGGAAATCCATCAGAATTTGCTTCGGACGCGCGATGGTCGGATATTGCGCCTCTCAATGACTGAACAAGAAACACATAAAGAGAAAGGCTACTTGCAGTGACCTTTCCCTTTAGTGTAAACTCCATAGTTTTATGATGGAGTCACCTCTGTGAGATACGCGCTGGCCGTCACGAATCTCACAGAATCTTTAACATGTTAATTCCTAATCTAGGGATGTTTTCACCGTGTTCAGCAATTTCTTTTTCGGCAAAACAAAATTGCTGCCGATTTAGCCGACTTAACGAATGATTATATATAGCTTTGCCAAATTTCTAAGAATCATTCAAAGGATATGAGAAGTTCATTAGATGTGATAAAGGTTTTATAGAAAGAAAAAAAGCCAAGTCAAGAGAAAAAAAGAAAGCCCAATCCTGTTGGGCTTAGAGCAGAGGGGTTAGATTGAGGAGGAGTGAGATGAGAAGGTAACCAGTGTACGTACACCGGTTGTGGTGCATTTCACATTTAGATTGTAACCTAATTCGCAAGCGTTGGCTACCCCTTTTTTAAAAGTCTGAAAATTAAATTTATTATTGATGTTGACGCGGATCGACTTTTTTGCACCTGTTGTGTAGACTTGTGTCAATAGGTTGCATAGTATTGTTGGATACCTGTACAGTCAACGGACAGTTTACACCCTGACAGGACAATCACTTCAAGTCCAGTGACCGCGTGGTTAGGTATAAAACAAATCCCACGCGGGTGGCACGAAGATTGCTAATATTCTGTATTGTGGTTCTGATGCCAACGAAATCGGCGGACAAAGCAGCGGGAGGGAGGAATCTCTAGACAACAGAACTAGCGCGACGACATGCGATTGAAAGGACTTGAGTAAAGAAGAATTATTAGGAGGGATGTACTTATGATGGCGTTTGACTTAACCTTGCGTACGGCTCTGGAACGGGCGGCGAAGCTGTTTCCCCATAAGGAGATCATATCGAGGGATTACTCCGGTACGTTTCGCTATACCTATGCAGATTTCTACCAGCGCACGCAGAAATTGGCCAATGTGCTACAAGACTTTGGTATCCAGAAAGGGGAGCGGGTGGCTACTTTAGCCTGGAACCACCATCGCCATTTGGAGTTGTATTTCGCGATTCCTTGCAGTGGGGCGGTTCTTCATACGTTGAACCTGCGCCTTGCCCCTGAACAGCTCGTCTATATCATTAACCATGCCGAAGATCAGGCCATCTTTGTAGACATTGACCTCGTCCCTTTGCTTGAAGTGATTAAGGAGCGAATTCCGACGGTTAAACACATTGTGGTCATGTCTGATACATTGGATATTCCGGGTACGAATTTGGCAAATCCGTTGTCATATGAGGTTTTACTGGCTAAGGCTAAAGAAACGTTTTCTTTTCCTGATCTGAGTGAATGGGACTCAGCTGCTATGTGTTATACGACCGCGACCACGGGAGATCCCAAAGGAGTGGTTTATACCCATCGCGGACTTATGCTTCACAGTTATGCAGCAGTGTTGCCGGATGCGATTAACATTGGAGAAACTGATCGGGTGATGCCGTTTGTACCGATGTTCCATGCGAATGCCTGGGGCCTGCCTTTTGCCTGCACTTGGCTTGGGGCTACTCAAATTTTCCCGGGCGAACGCCCGCAAGCGGAGGATATTTGCCGGCTGATTCAAGAACATAAGGTCACATTGGCAGCCGGTGTGCCTACCATTTGGATGGCGACTTATCCTTTGTGGGAAAACGGCAAATATGACCCCTCCAGTTTAAGAGAGATTGTTAGCGGCGGCTCAGCCGCCCCGAAATCTTTGCTAAAAAACTATAAGGAGAAGCTTGGTGTGTCCATCCTGCATGCCTATGGAATGACGGAGACGACGCCGGTGGTGTTGGTGTCACGGCTAAAGAGCACGATGAAGGGCTGGACGGACGAAGAGAAGTACAGTGTGGCGGCTAAACAGGGCCTCCTAGTTCCAGGTCTGGAAATGAAGATCGTGGTGGAAGACGGCAAAGAAGTTCCCTGGGATGGCAAAACCATGGGCGAACTGCTTCTGCGCGGGCCTTGGATTGCCAAGGAGTATTATAAGGAGCCGATACGTAGTGCAGCGGCCTTTGCAGACGGCTGGCTGCACACCGGCGACATTGTGACAGTGGATGCAGAGGGGTACGTCTCCATTGCCGACCGCAGTAAAGATTTGATCAAGAGTGGTGGGGAATGGATATCTTCCATTGACTTAGAGAACACGATCATGAGTCACCCTGCCGTGGCAGAGGCCGCAGTGATTGCAATGTCTCATCCCAAATGGATAGAGCGGCCGCTGGCGTGTGTTGTATTAAAGAAGGAATATGTAGGCAAAGTTGGTACGGGCGATATATTGGACTATCTGACGGGCAAAGTACCTAAACTGTGGTTGCCGGATCGAGTGGAATTTCTGGATGCTCTCCCCAAGACCAGTGTGGGGAAATTCTATAAGCAGGCCTTGAGGAAGCAATTTGCCGGTCTCATAGTGGCGAACTCTGAGGGCTCTGGGGCTTAGCAAGAGGCTTTGTACTTGGTAAAACAAGCTTACTGAGGGGGGTTTGGCATGAATTATATTACGTTGTCTGAGCCGGAAAGCGAATATTATAACACCCTGAATGAGACGAACGTTCAGTTTCTCCGGCGTCGCTACAATCGCGTCAATCGTTGGGTGATAGCCGATTTGGTCGGTCGGAGTGCTTATCGTTACCCGGATAAGATGGCACTCATTTATCGGGATATGACCTTAACCTATCAGGAATTGGAAGAAGAGTGCAACCGGGTTGCCAATGCTTTGATTGATTTAGGAATTGAGAAGTACGATCGAGTTGCTATTTTAGCTCACAATACCATCGATCATGTTCTAACCTGGCTGGGAACCGCAAAAGCCGGCGGTGTCTATTTAGCGATCAATTATCTGCTCCGGGGTAAGGATATTGCCTACTGCATTAACCATTCGGAAAGCAAGGTTCTGATCGTGGAAGATGCCTTATACGACCTTGTCAAGGATGTATTGCACGAAATGCCGACCGTAAAGACGTTGCTCTGGTCGCGTCAGGGTTTTGGCGCGGAAGCAGCGGAAGGTTTTCGGGATTTTTCAGCATGGTACAGTGCTTACCCGGCCAAGGAGCCTGAGGTGGAGCTTAATATTGAGGATCCGGTGCAAATGACCTATACGAGCGGCACCGAAAGTCTTCCCAAAGGGGTTATCCTTACGAACCAAGCCCTTTTGGCAGAGTATACGAGCTGCATTATTGACGGTGAGTACACGCCAGAGGATGTCAATGTGAATGCGCTACCGATTTATCACTGCGCCCAGCGTGATGTGTTTCTGACGCCGGCCTTGATGGTCGGAGCAACTAACGTGTTAATGATGAGTGCTGATCCGAAGCAGATCATGGATAACATCGTCCGACATCGGGCGACGATGTTCTTCGCTCCTCCCACCGTCTGGATCGGTTTGTTAAGACACCCTGAGTTTGACCATTATGATTTAAGTTCAGTCGTGAAGGGTTATTATGGGGCCTCAATCATGCCGGTCGAAGTACTCAAGGAGATCGTGAAACGGCTGCCTAACTGTCAGAAGTTCTACAATTATTACGGCCAGACAGAACTTGGCCCCTATCATACCATGCTTCGGCCTGCAGACATGATTAGAAAACCTGGCTCGGCGGGTAAGGCCGGATTGAATATGCAGACTCAGCTTGAAGACGAGGAGCATCAGCCGATTCTAGAGGTGGATCGTCCCGGGGAGATCTGTGGCCGTGGCCCGCATACGATGCTTCTCTACTTCAAAGATCCGGAAAAGACGGAGCGGACCCTCGCTCACAGGTGGTTCCATAGCGGAGATATTGGGATCTATGATGAGGAACACTACATTACGGTTATGGATCGCAAGAAGGATATGGTTAAGACGGGGGGCGAGAATGTTCCCAGCCGTGAAGTGGAGGAGGTCATTTATACGGACAACCGGGTCTCTGAGGTAGCGGTTGTAGGGCTGCCCCATGGAAAGTGGGTAGAAGCTGTCACCGCCTTGGTCGTTCCCAAACAAGGTGCTGTCATTACGGAAGAAGAGATCATTCAGCTTTGCCGTCAAAACCTGGCCGCTTTTAAGGTGCCCAAAGGGGTGGTATTTCTAACCGAGTTGCCGAAGACGCCAAGTGGTAAGATTTTAAAAAGGGATTTGCGTAATGTGTATGCTGAGCTTTTTGCTCTGAAAAAGGATCAAACCAGCGTCACGGAAGAAGACGAGTAAGTAGATTTATTGTAGGAATACTCTGGATTTATGGTGGAAAGACTGTGAGCCATTAGCAGGTAGGAAACTTAGAAGCAAGGATTCAGGAAAGGGAAAAGAGTTTAGCAAAGGAGTGGATCATAAGTGGATTTTGAACTGAGTGAAGAACAAAAGGCCTTTCAGAGCCTCGCCTATAAGTTTGCAGTTAAAGAATTTGAACCCGTTGCCAAGGAATATGATCGGGAGGAAAAATACCCCCGTGAGATTTGGCAGAAAGCGTGCGCCAGTGGTTTGGTGGGGGTAGCGATTCCTGAGGAGTACGGTGGGGCAGGGGCGGGTTGGATGGAAACGGCCTTGATTACCGAACAGCTTTCTCGCATCGACCTGGGCTTAGGTCTCGCGGTTATGGCAGCAACTTTTGGATCGGAGAACATCCTTTATTATGGAACAGAAGCACAGAAACAAAAATACCTACCGCTATTAACGTCAGGCCAGGTTATTTTTGCCGGAGCCTACACCGAGCCCAATGCCGGGACAGATGTAGCCGGAACGACCACACGAGCGGTCAAGGATGGCGACGATTACGTCATCAATGGGAGCAAGATGTTTATTACGAACGGTACCATTTGTGATTACATGGCTGTACTTTGTGTGACGAACCCTGATGCTTCTAAACGAACGGAACGCCATAGCCTCATCGTTGTGGATGCCAATCTGCCTGGAATCACCCGAATGAAGATCACAGGGAAGATGGGGATTCGAGCCACGGATACGGCGGAGATCACTTTTGAGGATGTTAGGGTGTCTCAAGAGAACCTGATCGGGCAGGAAGGCAAAGGATTCTACCAGCTGATGCATTTCTTTGACATGACCCGAATCATGGTTGCGGCCCAAGGCGTGGGTCTAGCCCAAGGGGCTTTGGATAAGGCAGTGAAGTACGTTCAGGAACGCAAAACCTTTGGGATCCCGCTCGCTGCGAATCAAGGTCTGCAGTTTCAGCTGGCGGAAATGGCAACAAGAGTTGAGTTGGCTCGCAATATTACCTACAAAGCTGCTTGGAAGGTGGATAACGGGCAGTTGGAACCGGCCCTGAATGCGATGGCTAAATATTATGCGGGCGAGACGGCGGTGTGGGTAGCCGATAAGGCACTGCAAATGCACGGTGGGTATGGCTATATTGATGAGTATGATGTGCAGCGGTTCTACAGGGACGCGAAGATCCTAGAAATTTACGAAGGAGCAAAAGAAGCGGAAAAAATGACCATCGCCAGGAGGCTGTTTTAAATTAGGAAGATAGTCAATGAACTCATTTAGCACTCGTCGAGATAGGGCGAGTGCTTTTTTATAATGACTAGGCAAGTTAGGCTACAGCCGGAAAAATATGTTATAATACGGTTACCAATACACAGGGAGGATGAGGAATGAGGGTTGCGGTGATTGACGGTCAGGGTGGCGGAATCGGCAAGCATATTGTAGAGCAATTACGCAAGAAACTCCCTGACCTGGAGATTTTAGCTTTGGGGACAAATGCTTTGGCTACCGGAGCGATGTTGCGCGCAGGGGCCAGCGAAGGGGCCTCAGGAGAATCAGCCATCTGCTACAATGTTGACAAGGTTGATCTGATCCTTGGTTCTGTGGCCATAACGATGGTTTATGGCTTACTGGGGGAGATCACGCCTTCTATGGCCACCGCCATTTGCGCAAGCCAAATGCCAAAGCTTCTCCTGCCAATTCAGAGAGGAAATATTCAGATCATCACTGTTCAGAGGATACCACTCCCACATCAGATTGAAGCGTTAGTAGATGAAGTTGAACGGAGAATGACTTTAAATCAAATTTGACAAATGAAGAAAAAAGAACTAATATTAATTCATACTAAATTGATATGAATAGGGGGATTTGAATGAAAATCGCAGACTCAATACTGGAGCTTATTGGACATACTCCAGTCGTGAAATTGCAGCGTCTTGTTAAACCTGGAATGGCCGACGTGTTTGTAAAACTTGAATCCTTTAATCCAGGAGGGAGTGTCAAGGATCGGATTGCCTACAGTATGATTCTGGACGCAGAAACGCGGGGCCTCTTAAAACCTGGAGGGGTCATTGTGGAGCCGACCAGCGGGAACACGGGGATAGGGCTGGCGATGGTGGCGGCAGCCCGGGGCTACCGCTTGATCGTTGTGATGCCTGAGACGATGAGCATTGAACGGCGGCTGTTAATGGCGGCCTTTGGGGCCGAATTTGTCTTAACCCCTGGCTCTCAAGGAATGAGCGGGGCGATAGCGGAAGCACAGCGCTTGGTCGATGAGAACGAAGGGTACTACATGCCGCAGCAATTTGAGAATCCCGCCAATCCCGACGCTCATCGAAAAACAACAGCGCTTGAGCTTTTGAGCCAAATGGAAGCACTGGATGCCTTTGTAGCAGGGGTTGGGACAGGCGGAACCATTACAGGCGTAGGCGAAATTCTGAAGTCGCATTTTCCTGAGATAAAAATCGTTGGGGTAGAACCTGCCGCTTCTCCGATCCTGTCCGGGGGGAAAGCAGGGCCGCATAAAATTCAGGGGATCGGGGCTGGCTTTGTACCAAAAGCGTTGAAGCGGGAGGTTCTCGATGAAATCATCCTTGTAGGGAATGAGGAAGCGCTGGAAACCGGACGCCGCTTGGCGCGCGAGGAAGGGATTTTGTGTGGAATCTCTTCGGGTGCTTCGGTATTTGCGGCCCTGCAGCTTGCCCATCGCTTAGGGAAAGGGCACCGGATTGCAGTTCTCGCCCCGGATACGGGTGAACGCTACTTGAGTACAGAATTGTTTAACCGCTAAGCAGAAATAGGAGTCCGATGTCAGGGGGCTGTCAGAGATTTTTTGAAAATCTGGGCAGCCCTTTGCTATTTCTTTTCAGATTACCTCTTAGCATTTGTTGAACTCAAACGAAGTTTTCTTTACAAGGGAAAATTAGCTATGCTAAAATGATCAATGGATAGATTAAGGGGGAATTTTTGTGTCAGGACATTCGAAATGGGCAAATATTAAACACAAGAAAGCCAGAGCTGATGCCCAAAAAGGACAGGCATTTACTAAGATCGGGAGAGAACTCGTTGTGGCCGCGAGAGCAGGGGGTTCTGACCCGGCTAATAATTTCCGCTTGAAGTTGGTTATTGAAAAGGCTAAAGCGGTTAACATTCCCAATGACAATATTCAAAGAGCTATTCAAAAAGGAGCGGGTTCCGGTGAGGGCGACAACTATGAAGAGTTACGCTATGAAGGTTACGCGCCCGGCGGTGTAGCGGTGATGGTCAACATTTTGACGGATAATCGCAATCGCACCGCCGGTGAGATGCGCCATATTTTCTCCAAAAATGGCGGGAATTTGGGGGAGACCGGATGTGTCAGCTGGATGTTCAAAGAAAAAGGCCAGTTGAGCATCTCACGGGAAGGACTGAAAATGGACGAAGACGAATTTCTGATGCTGGCCTTGGATACGGGTGCGGAGGATGTGGAAACTGAGGAGGAGAGCTTCCAGGTTTACACGGATCCTGCGGATATGGAAAACGTCAGGCAAGCCTTGATCGACCAGGGCATGGCTGTGGAGGATGCTGCTGTCAATTTGATTCCGGAAAACAAGATTGAGATCGCCGATTCTGATCAGGCTGGCAAAATTATTAAATTGATTGATGCCTTGGACGAACACGATGATGTGCAAGGGGTCTTTACAAATTTTGAATTAGCTGAAGCGATTATAACGGAATTCGAAGAATAGCATGGTTATAGTTGGCATTGATCCGGGGACAGCGATTATGGGCTATGGGGTCATTGAACAGCAGGGCCATGTTTTAAAGGCTGTGACTTATTCGTGCTGGCGGACTCCGGCCGGGATGCCGCTTTCCGAACGGTTGTTGAGTCTCTATCACGGAATTCGTACCCTTTTGCACGAATTCAAGCCAGATTGCCTGGCTGTGGAGGAACTTTTTTTCAACCGTAACACGACCACCGCTTTAGCCGTAGGACATGCCCGTGGAATTGTCCTCTTGGCGGCGGCAGAGCAGGGCATTCCGGTCTATGAATATACCCCCCTGCAGGTAAAGCAGGCGGTTGTGGGTTATGGTAAAGCCGATAAGGTACAAATTCAGCATATGGTTCGGGCGTTGCTAGGCCTTCAGGAGATACCCAAACCGGATGATACGGCAGACGCGCTCGCGATTGCGATCTGTCATGCCCACAGCAGGGCTTGGCAGGGGAGAACGGAGGTCTAAGCAGATGATCGGAATGCTAAGGGGCCGCGTGTGGGAGATTCAGGCGGAAAAGCTCATCCTTGATGTGCAAGGGGTAGGGTATCTCTTGTCAGTGCCGTTAGGGATCCTGGGCCGGGTGCATCCGGGTCAGGAATTGATAGTGTATACACATACTCACATGAGGGAAGAGGAGATTGCCCTTTATGGGTTCGCTTCGTTAAACGAGAAGAAACTATTTTTGGACATGCTTAATGTCTCTGGAATCGGACCTAAAGTTGGGATGGCGATTCTTTCGACACTGGGGCAACCTGAGCTGGAACAGGCCTTGGCTCAGGAAGATATCGGGCGTCTGACCAAAGTGCCCGGTGTGGGCAAGAAAACAGCTCAACGCTTGGTTTTGGAGCTTAAAGATAAGTTTAAAGGCCTGGGAATGGATGGAGAAGCGAGGAGCGGAAGTGAGACTTACCGGGGGGATTCAGAGGCTTTAGAGACATTGTTGGCCCTGGGGTTCAATCCGGAGGAAGCCCAGAAAGCCTTGAGTAGGGCGCTTTCAGGGAAGAAAGGGCTTTCCTCCGATCGAGAGACTGAAGCGGTACTGACTGTTGAAGAGCAGGTTCGGCTCGCCCTAAAACAATTAGCAGGTTAGTTGCCAGATTCCCATGTTGGACGGTAAAACCATTCAGATAACTACTACAAAACGAAAAGAGGGAAGGGTACATGGAGGAACGCGTCATGGCTCCGCAGGAACAACGGGGGGACCAAGGGGGTGAAGTCCTCCGTCCCAACCGATTGAGCGAATATATTGGGCAAACTAAAGTCAAGGAAAATATCGCTATTTTCATCCAAGCCGCTCTGACGCGCGGTGATCCTTTGGATCACGTGCTTTTGTATGGCCCGCCGGGATTAGGAAAAACGACACTAGCAAATATCATTGCCGCAGAATTGGGAGTGAATATCCGTACTACCTCGGGGCCAGCTATAGAACGGCCAGGGGATTTGGCAGCGATCCTTACCTCATTGGAGGCCAGAGATGTTCTATTTATTGATGAAGTTCACCGTCTGAACCGGACCACGGAGGAGATTCTCTATTCAGCGATGGAAGACGGATGTTTGGATATCATGATCGGGAAAGGCCCGAGTGCGCGCTCCATTCGCCTTTCCCTGCCGCCATTTACCCTCGTGGGCGCAACGACCAGGGCTGGGCAGTTAACTTCGCCGCTACGGGATCGATTTGGGGTCATCAGTCGCCTGGAATTCTATGGGACGGACGATTTGTTGGCGATTGTGCTGCGGGCCGCCGGGATTCTTAGCCTAACGATCACTTCCGAGGGAGCCGAAGAGATCGCCCGCCGTTCGCGGGGTACCCCGCGCATTGCCAATCGCCTCTTGAAGCGGGTTAGAGATTATGCTCAGGTTTGGCAGGATGGCACGGTGACGAAAGAATTGGCAAAGGAAGCCTTGACCCGCTTAGAAGTTGATCCGGCGGGGTTAGATAAGATCGACCAGAGAACTCTGAGCACGATCATTTTAGCCTTTAGTGGGGGACCCGTAGGTTTGGATACCTTAGCTGCTACCATTGGAGAGGAAGCAGAGACGCTTGAAGATGTGGTCGAACCCTTCTTGCTTCAAAATGGCTTTTTACAGCGAACCCCCCGTGGGCGGGTAGCAACACCCAAAGCTTACCAGCATTTAAATCTGGTTTTGCCTGTATCCCGCTCCGAGGTAAGCCTATTTGCGGAAGAGGATGAGTCAGGTCGTGTGTAGATAAACGTGGCATAGAATAAAAGAAAAATGGGAACCCTGTTCGGGAGAGGGGGTGTGGTAACATGCATCCCAGAAAGGGACGGGTTGTGATTTTTCTGGCTCTGATGCTACTATGGCTTGTTCCTACAAGCGCTGAGGCTAAAGAAGTCAGTGTCAACTTGGTCTGGAAGTTCAGCCAGTCTGGTTGGCTTGAGATTCAGATTGACGGGGGTATATATGAACTTAGACAGGGTTTAAGTAAGGGAGCAAACCCTGACAAGTCGGAAAACTCAAAGCTCGCTCCCGGTTCGCGTCTGCAGTTAGGCTGGGGAGGCTGGGCACCGATCTGGCGTTTGAATGACGGGGCGTTTCAGTTTGCCCCTCCCGGCTTGGATCTTTTAGGCGAGGGTTCCTTTGCGGTCAAAACTCCTGAAGGGACGAAAGTAATCTATCGCGGAAATCTGCACTGTGAATGGAAGGCAGGGGCTTGGCAGCTCACGAATCGCCTTGAAGCTGAGGATTACCTCAAGGGGGTTGTTCCGATTGAAATGAGCAACGCTTGGGCTAAGGACGGCATGGAAGCGTTGAAAGCACAAGCTGTAGCAGCCCGCACCTATTTGGTCAAACGGACGGCAGGTGGGAAAGCCATCACCGATTCCCCGGATACAGACCAAGCCTATTTGGGTAAGAATGTAGAAGGGACTGCGAGTTTCGCCGTGGACGCGACCGCTTTCGAGATTCTGGAGGACGCACAGACGCAACAACCGATCGATGCGCTGTATTCCTCACACGATGGAGGGTACACGGAAGATGTTAAGAATGTCTGGGGCCAGACGGATTGGCATTTTCGTTCTAAACCGGATCCGTTTTCCTTAGGAGTGGGCGGGGCGGCTGGAAGCTGGCATTATATTCTTTCGGCACCGGCCTTGGGAGAAGCGTTTAGCTTGGGACCCATACGAAAAATCGACTTAGCGAAATACTCTTCTGGTCGTGTATATACGGTCAAGCTGGAGGCCTGGGACGGCAAAACCAAAGAGGTCACGGGGAAAGCCTTTGTCAAAGCCTTTTATCCATTTGGCCAGCCGATTCAGGAAGAGGCCTTCTTGGGAAGTCTCTTTGAGGTGAATCATTACGAAACAGAGCCAGGCGTTTGGGTAAAGCCGGGCCTGCGTTTGCCGGATCCTCTGCCTTGGGCAGTGTTGCCCGGCCCGCGCCTCGGGAAAATATGGAGTTCGAAGGAAATCCTGGCCTTTAACCAACCGTATGGTGTTTTTGTCTTTCACGGGATGGGTTGGGGGCATGGTGTCGGGATGTCTCAGTGGGGCGCTTACCACATGGCCCAGCTCGGTTACAGTTACAAAGACATCCTGGCGTTTTACTACGAGAATACAACCTTGGGCAAGACGCCTAGGGTGAAGCCAGGGAAGTGAAGATTGGTAGACAAGGAGTATTTGGATTGAACGTCTCAGATTTTGATTTTCATTTACCAGAAGAACTGATTGCCCAACATCCCCTGGCACAGCGGGATGCTTCCCGGTTGATGGTTCTTCATCGGGGAACTCAGGTTATTGAACACCGTCATTTTTACGACTTACCGGAGTATCTGCGGTCAGGGGATGTTCTGGTTTTAAACAATACGCGGGTGATTCCGGCCCGCCTCCTGGGGGAAAAGACTCAGGGCGGCGCCCGGATGGAAATTTTACTCTTAAAACGATGGGAGCGGGATATCTGGGAAGTGTTGCTTAAACCTGCCAAGCGGCTGCGGCTGGGTCAGAGTGTGGATTTTGGGGGCGGGATTTTACAGGGAGAGTTAGTGGACATTCTTCCCAACGGTAATCGGATCCTGCATTTTTCCTATCGAGGCGTCTTTGAAGCGGTTCTTGATCAACTCGGGCAGATGCCCCTGCCGCCATACATTACGGAAACGCTGGCCGACTCGGAGCGCTATCAGACCGTGTATGCCAAAGAAAGGGGTTCGGCCGCCGCTCCGACGGCAGGATTGCATTTTACGCCCGAGTTGTTGGCGGCTCTACGGGAGCGGGGCATCGAGGTTTTGGAGATCCTTCTCCATGTCGGCCTGGGCACGTTCCGCCCGGTGCAAGTAGAAAATATCCATGAACATGTGATGCACTCCGAATATTACCAGATGGATGAAGAAACTGCCGCCCGGCTTAATCGGGCCAAAGCAGAGAAAAGGCGGATCATCGCGGTGGGAACTACAGTCACGCGAACCCTGGAGACGATTGCGGCCCCTGATGGGAGGATGAAAGCGCAAGAAGGATGGACGGATATTTTCATTTATCCGGGTTACACTTTCCAAGCGGTCGATGGGCTGATTACGAACTTTCATTTCCCAAAATCCACTCTAATCATGCTTGTCAGTGCCTTTGCAGGCCGAACATTTACTCTGCAGGCTTATGAAAAGGCCATTGGAAAGGGATACCGCTTTTTCAGCTTTGGGGATGCGATGTTTATAGTTTAGTAGACAATATATCAATATTCCGATAAAATGTGAGTATAACAAAGATGGAGGTGGATGAAATGCCAACCATTAGACCAAGCTCTGACTTGAGAAATAGCTACAGTGAGATTTCGGAGTTTTGCCATAAGTACAATGAGCCCGTATATATCACGAAGAATGGTTCCGGGGACCTTGCAGTTATGAGTATTGAGACCTATGAAAGGCTTGTTGGAAAATTCGAATTGTATGCCATACTTGATAAGGGACTGGATGATATTGAACATGGCCGTGTGAAACCTGCACGGGAAGTGTTTGCAAGAATAGAAAGCAGGTTAAGAAAATGAAGCGATATAATCTGGTTATCGCAGAAGCTGCAGAGGAGGACCTTGATGGAATTGCAGACTATATTTCATATGCGTTAAAAGAACCAACTACCGCGTTGAAGCAGCTTGCAAGAATAGAAGAGGCTATGGCGTCTCTGGAAGAACCGCCGGAGCGCCATAGCCTTGTTCAAGATAGATATCTGGCAGCGAAAGGAATAAGGAAGCTGCCGATGGATAATTACCTGATATTTTATACCGTGAACAAAAGCACGAATACTATTAACATCGTCCGTGTTCTGCACGGCAGACGCGATTGGGAGAGCATATTATAACGTCCATTCTGCTTCCCGTGAGCATGGGGGAGGCGATGCCGATTTTATAGAGTTCACGCACTGAGTTTGGAGTTGAAGGGTTTGAATGCCGTATATTTGGAAATACTGAAAGAAGATTCGCGGTCCCGGGCTCGCTTGGGAAAGCTGCATACCCCTCATGGGGTGATTGAGACTCCCGTCTTTATGCCGGTAGGAACGCAGGCCACCGTAAAAACGCTGACTCCGGAAGAGCTGCAGGATTTGGGAGCGCACATCATCCTCAGCAATACTTACCATCTGTTTTTGCGTCCAGGCCCGGAACTTATTCGGGAAGCGGGCGGATTGCACTCGTTCATGAATTGGCCGGGGGCGATTTTGACGGACAGTGGCGGCTTTCAAGTCTTTAGCCTCGGCGATTTGCGCAAGATCCGTGAGGAAGGGGTTGAATTTCGCTCACATCTGGATGGTTCGCGCCGGTTCTTAAGCCCGGAGATTGCAACCGGGATTCAAAAGGACTTGGGATCCGACATCGTCATGGCTTTTGATGAGTGCGCCCCTTACTCCTGCACTCATGGCTATGCGCAGGATTCTTTAGAGCGAACGACCCGCTGGGCTAAACGCTGTCAAGAGGCCTTGGAGGATTCGGAACGGCAAGCACTTTTTGGCATTGTTCAGGGCGGGGTGTATGAGGATTTGCGGCGCCAGAGCGCCGCAGAGATTACCAACCTTGATTTGCCGGGATATGCCATCGGGGGCTTGAGCGTCGGTGAGCCCAAGCCGATCATGTATGAGGTACTGGATTACACGGTTCCTCTCCTGCCGAGAGATAAGCCCAGGTATTTGATGGGGGTTGGTTCACCGGATGCCCTCATTGAAGGAGTGATGCGAGGAATTGACATGTTTGACTGCGTGCTTCCCACCCGGATTGCCCGTAATGGTACCGCCATGACGCGCTTTGGCAAGCTGGTGGTGCGCAATGCTCATGTTGCTCATGATTTTGCCCCCATTGATGCAACGTGCGACTGTTACACCTGCCGCAATTATTCCCGTGCTTATATACGGCATCTGTTGAAAGCGGATGAAATCCTCGGGCTGCGTTTAATGACGATTCATAACTTGCGGTTCTTGCAAAATCTGATGCGCGAAATTCGCGAGGCTATCCATGATGAACGCCTGCCGGCCTATCGTCAAGCCTTTTTTGCGGATTATGGATATGAAACTTAAGTATTAAGTAAAATCTTCGCATCGGGGCAGGATTTTTAGGCCCTTGTGGTGAAGTTACTAGCTCAAGTGATTTAGAAGAAACGATTTAAAGGAGGATTATTCTGTGAGTGGAAACACTATGACCCTAGCACTCTATTTCGTCGTCTTTTTTGGTATCATGTACTTTCTCATGATCCGCCCCCAACAGAAGCAACAAAAACAGCGGCAGGCGATGCTGAGCAGCTTGCATGTCAATGACAAGGTCGTGACCTCAGGCGGGATTTATGGCAAGATCACCAAAGTCAAGGACAAATCCATCATGCTGAGAGTGGCGGACAAAGTTGAAATCGAGGTTGCGAAGGCCGGGATCGGCAGTGTAGAGAATCGGGAGGTTACGGTAGAGAAGGACAAAAAAGAGGATAAGAAAGAAGACAAAAAAGACAAGTCGACCGAAACTGAAGAGGAACAGACCCAGTCGAGTGAAGGCTAAGGAAACGCTTCAAAGTAAGAAGGTACGCCAGGAAAAAAGCAAGCGGGTGTCCGCTTGCTTTTTATATAGCACAACCAGGGGAGGGCTCTTGTGAAACAGGTTACCTTAGCGGACTTGAAAACGGATCCGTTTGTGCAGGGATATATTGAGGGAGGGAACCGCCACCTCGGGGCGATTGGGTATACGGAACACGGGTTTCGCCATGTCAATCTGGTAGCCCATATTGCCTCCAACCTGTTAGAAAAGTTGGAGCATCCAGCTCGTGAGTGCGAACTGGCGGCTATTGCCGGGTATCTCCATGATATAGGCAATGCGGTAAACCGGGTTGGGCACGCACATACCGGGGCAGTATTAGCTGCCGGAATTCTCGAACGGCACACGATGCCGCCCGAAGAGATCACGACGATCATTGGAGCGATTGGCAACCATGATGAAGGGGATGGACACCCGGTAAGTCCCGTGTCAGCGGCTCTGATTTTAGCGGATAAATCCGATGTGCACCGTTCGCGGGTACGCAATCCAGATCTCTCAACCTTTGATATTCACGATCGCGTAAATTATGCGGTCGAACGTTCTTTTCTTCGAGTGCACTCCGAGAACCATGTCGCTTTGGAATTGACCATTAATACGGAAATTTGTCCAGTCATGGATTATTTCGAGATCTTTATGGCACGTATGCTGTTGTCTCGTAAAGCCGCTGAATTCTTAGGGGCACAGTTTGAATTGGTTATCAATGGGGTTAAACTGCTGTAACAGCTGCCAATCTAATCGGGGCGCATTGACACTCAGACAAGCAGGGACGTATAATAAACTTTGGCATGGGCAAGTCCCATATATATGATGAGGGAGGAACATTATGAGGCGGAGAAACATGCTTAAACTGATAGCCTTGGTGCTTGTAGTGGCTGCGGCCGTGGTACTTTCGATTCCGACTCTTACGAATCGCGAGAAGGGTATTCCATTGGGACTTGATCTGCGTGGTGGTGTTCATCTCGTCTTGCAGGCGGAGCCTGGCAAGGATGGCAAGGCAATTAGCAAAGACGATATGGATAAGGCGAAGGCGATTATTGCCAAACGTGTCAATGACCTTGGGGTTTCTGAACCCATCCTTCAAGCCGATTATGATAAGAAACGGATCATTGTCGATTTGGCTGGGATTCAAGATCCGGATAAGGCCGTAGAGGTTCTGAAAACAACCGCTCAGCTCACGTTTAGGGATCCCGCTGGTAACATCGTTCTCCAAGGTGCGGAGCTTAAAGACGCGAGGGCTGGCCAGAGTCCGTCAGGGTTTGTGGTCAATCTTACGTTTTCACCGGATGGCGCCAAGAAGTTTGCCGACCTCACTAAAAAGTATTTAGGACAGAGAATTGGGGTTTATCTCGATGAGAGGCCATTAACAAATCCTACGGTAAATTCCGTGATTGCGGATGGCCAAGCAGAAATCACTGGGTATTCCACTTTGCAGCTGGCAGCTGATGATGCAGTCTTAATGCGTTCCGGTTCGCTCCCTGTCAGCATGTCCATCGCTGAAAAGCGTCAAGTGGGGGCGTCGCTGGGAGTCGATTCCTTGCACAAGAGCATTTATGCTGGGATATATGGGATTGTATTTATTTTTCTATTTATGCTTGTTTTTTATAGGCTCCCAGGAACCGTGGCGGATTTTTCTTTAATCGTGTACTCTCTCTTAGTCCTATGGGTTTTGTGGCTTTTGCATGCCGTTCTGACACTTCAGGGGATCGCAGGTTTCATTCTTTCTATCGGGATGGCAGTTGATTTTAATATTATTATTTATGAGCGACTTAAAGAAGAACTTCGCTTAGGAAAGTCCCTGAGAGCAGCGATGGAAGCTGGTTTTAGCCGGGCTTTCATCACGGTAATTGACGCCCACGTGACAACGCTTATCGCGGCTATCACCCTTTATGTCCTCGGTACGCAATCGATCCAAGGCTTTGCGCTTACACTTGGAATCGGGATTTTAGCCAGTTTGTTTACAGCGATTACCTTTACTCGGCTGGTGCTGCGGTTGGTGGTCGGCGTTAATCCGCAAATAAATACAACTTGGTTTGGTGTGAGGAGGGAAGCTTAATGGCACGCAAAGAGATGACGACTCAAAAGTCGGCCTCCCAGGCATCATCTGCGCCAGGAACAAGCTATGAAGAAGTTCAGAAATTACATCCGCTCTATTTTAACATTGTGAAGAAACGCTATTGGTGGTTTGCGATTTCTTTGTTGGTTATTGTTCCAGGGTTAATCTCGCTGATTTTCCGGGGGTTAAACCTTGGCATCGATTTTACGGGGGGAACCATGCTCGATCTTGCCTTCACTAATTCTACCACTCAGGTGGCAGTGGCCGACACTTTGAAGTCCGTGGGTCTGGAGGGGAGTGTTCAGCTTTCCAATGGCGGAAAACAAGCCCTTATCAGAACCAAGGCGCTTGACGAAACCGAGCGTAATAAGTTGTTGAGTGCGATTCAGACGAAAGTAGGAGATTTTGATAAGAATAGCTTAAAGGAAGACAAAGTGGGTCCGGCGATTGGACAGGAACTGACTACGAATGCTTTGCTCGCGCTTGGGATTGCGTCGGTATTGATGCTACTCTATATCACCATCCGCTTTCAATTTGTGTATGCAATTTCGGGCATCGTCGCTTTGCTACATGATGTTTTGGTGACAGTCGGGGTTTTTTCACTCCTTCAGATTCAAATCGATTCTTCTTTTGTGGCAGCGGTCTTGACGATATTTGGTTATTCTATCAATGACACCGTGGTAATTTTTGACAGGATTAGAGAAAATGAAGTGAAGATGAAACGTACAGATAGTTATGAAGATATGGTCGATAAATCTGTCTGGCAAACGATGCGCCGTTCCATTAATACGGTGGTCACCGTTCTCATCGCTTTATTGTCGGTATACATCTTAGGAGGGGAATCAACCAAGGTTTTCGCGTTGGCGATGTTGGTTGGGGTCTTTAGCGGAGCCTATTCTTCGATTTTTAATGCTAGTCAAATTTTAGTAGAGATTAAGACTCGCTTACAAGATTCTCCAAGAACTCGAAAAGCTGCCAAAGCCTGATTGAGCGAATGAGCGTGTTTTGTCCCAGGCCAGGGTTTAACCTTGGCTTTTTTAATTTTCGTTTTCTAATACATAGTGCAAAAATAGTCCATGTGTACTATAATACATTAAAAAGGAATAGGGGGAGCGATAGTGAGGATGACAGGCGCACAAGCAGTTGTGGAGAGTTTAAAAAAGGAAGGCGTCGAGATAATCTTCGGCTATCCCGGAGGTGCCGTCTTAACCTTATATGATGCCTTGTATGAAAGCGAATATCCGCATATTCTTACGCGTCATGAGCAGGGAGCGATTCACGCCGCAGACGGGTATGCCAGGGCAACCGGCAAACCGGGTGTAGTCATGGCCACATCAGGGCCTGGAGCGACGAACCTTGTGACTGGGATTGCGACGGCCTATATGGATTCGATTCCCTTGGTGGTCATTACAGGCCAAGTCGCCGTTTCCCTGATAGGTCGGGATTCGTTTCAAGAAGCAGATATCCGGGGGATTACCACCCCGATTACCAAGCATAATTATTTGGTGAAAAAAGGGGACGAGTTGCCCAAGGTTTTAAAAGAAGCTTTTCATATCGCGATGACCGGACGGCCAGGCCCTGTGGTTGTAGATATTGCCAAGGACGTTTTTGCGGCAGAAATCGACTTTTATTACCCGGAGAAAGTGGAGTTGCGCGGCTATCACCCGCTCTATGAGGGGGATGAAGGGGTCTTGGAACGGTTGGCCGTCGAGATGGAGAAAACGCGGAAACCTGTGTTGTTTGTCGGCGGGGGGGTTAACCTTTCAGATACAGCTCCAGAGGTTCGAGCCCTGGTAGAACTCACTGGTTTTCCTCTGATTACCAGCTTGATGGGGTTGGGAGCGGTTCCGGATGACCATCCTCTGCATTTTGGTCTCGTCGGCATGCATGGGACGTATGCGGCCAACATGGCGACCACAGAATGTGAACTGTTGATAGGTATTGGAGTTCGCTTTGATGACCGGGTGACGGGGCTCTTGGAACAGTTCGCCCCTAAAGCCAAAGTGGTGCATTTTGATATTGATGCCGCTGAAATCAATAAGAATGTGCGTACGGACATTCGTGTTCTCGGGCATTTAAAGTGGTCCCTCAGCAAGCTATTAGACATTTTAAGGGATAAATGTGACTGTGAAGCGCTGCAGGAACAGATGCGCCCTTGGCTGAGCCAATTAAATGATTGGCGCTCTGAGAATCCTTTGTCATATGAAGCTCGTGCAGGGCAAGTCATGCCCCAAGCGGTGATCGAGATCGTGGATGAGCTGACGCAGGGGGATGCGGTGATCGTGACAGATGTTGGGCAAAACCAGATGTGGGCGGCTCAGTTCTACCACTTTAAAAACCCCCGATCCTGGTTGACTTCGGGAGGATTGGGAACAATGGGCTACGGGCTTCCGGCGGGTCTGGGGGCACAAGTCGGCTGCCCTCATAAGAAGGTCGTGGTTATTACAGGGGATGGCGGGCTCATGATGAACTGTCAAGAACTTGATACTGTGGCTAAATTCAGCCTCCCGGTGAAGATCATGGTTCTCAACAACCAGGTGCTCGGGATGGTGGCCCAGTGGCAACGGATGTTTTACGGTGGCCGCTATGCTCATACGAACCTGGAAGGCCGCACGGATCTGGTGAAGCTGGCAGAAGCGATGGGGGTTCCGGGGATGCGGGTGACTCAGCCGGATGAGGTGCGCAGGACATTGCAAGAGGCCTTAGCCATGCCGGGCCCGGTTCTCGTGGATTTCCGTATTCCCAGTGATGAAGATGTCATGCCGATGGTGCCAGGCGGAGCCCGGCTCGACCAGATGGTGATGGGAGGGAAGTAAGAATGAAGCACACGTTGGCCGTCTTAGTGGAAAATCGTCCCGGGGTATTGACACATATTTCCGGGCTGATTAGCCGCAGGGCTTTCAATATTGAGAGCATTGCCGCCGGGTATACGGAAGAGGCGGATACGACAAGGATTACCGTCGTGGTCGAAGCCGACGAGATTGAGTTGGAGCAGGTCGTCAATCAGCTTTCCAAGCTGGTGGATGTGATCAAGATCACTGATCTGACGGCGATGGACGCCATTCATCGCGAACTAGCCTTGATTAAAGTTAAAGCGAGTGTGGAAACGCGTTCGGACATCGTGGATATCGTCGATATTTTCCGCGCCAAGATCGTGGACGTTAACCGGGAAACCATGGTCATTGAACTCACAGGGGAAGAGACGAAAATTGATGCTTTGTGCGAAGTGTTACACGAGTATGGGATCATCGAGATCGTGCGCACGGGTAAGATCGCTTTGTCTCGAGGGCCGATTCCTGCCAAAGAACTCTAATCTAAG
Source organism: Bacillota bacterium (assembly GCA_021811425.1). Lineage (GTDB taxonomy): Bacteria > Bacillota > Desulfitobacteriia > Desulfitobacteriales > Desulfitobacteriaceae > JAJZPA01. The sequence continues at coordinate 22,434 of JAJZPA010000013.1, forward strand.
GATTGACATATACCGGTATAGGGTATTAAACTCAAAGAAGAGGGAAAGGGGCGAATTTTCGAAAAGAAAAGAAAAGCGCCTTCTGAACATGAGAACAGAGAAGGTGGGGATTGATGTGGCTCAAGATGTGACATTTAAGGACTATGCCATTGTAGCCTGTGGAACTATGATCCCGGAATTGACTCATTTAAAAGAAAGCGGCTGGTTGGATGCTCCGATCATCTACACAACGCCGGGACTGCACCAAGTTCCAGATGAGCTGGATAAACAGCTACAAAAACAACTGGAGGTTGCCAAGAAGCAGGCCAAAAAGATTATCGTGGTCTACGGCGGCAAGTATTGTTATATTAATATTCACGATCCTTACCGGACGATCGACACGGTGATCGAAGAGATGCGGGAAGATGGGTATTATATCGCCCGCACGGATGTGGAGAACTGTGTCGATATGTTAGCCACAACCGGAGAGCGCGATGAAATGGCACTGGGTGAAAAGATTTGGTACTGCACGCCGGGCTGGCTCAAGTACCGCGATTTGGTCTTTAAAGGGTGGGACAAGGCGAATGCCAATGAAAATTTCCCGCAATATACGGGTGGGGGCATCATGCTTGACCCCATTGGATTTTTCGATGAGTTTGCCCTCGAACATGTTGAAGAAGTTCTGGATTTCTCAGATTGGGCTTCGATCCCGTTGGAAGCTCGCCCGGTCGGTTTGGAGCGCTTGAAAAATGTGCTCATCAGCGCTTTGGCTCAGGAAGACAGGCCGTAGAAGTCAGGAGGTCAAAACTGCAAATTAAAAGGAATTTTTGTGAAAGGCCCCCTGTTGCGTTTATGTGACAGGGGTCTTTTAACGCTTCTTCGGTGGGGATAGACTTTCTGGATAGGAATTCGCCGTCGTATGGCGAATTATACATGAGTTGAACTCTTGCGATGTAAGCCAAAAATGAAGGATTTAGGGAGTGTGCTGAGAAAATGAATAAAATCACCTTGCTCTCTTTCATGTTGAGTTTCTTGATCGTTGCTGCTGGATGTGGCAGTCAAGCGGGCGGGAATGCCAGTTCCGCGCAGGCGACGGCGACTACGACTAAACCGACGACAGCTGCAGACGCACCAGCGTCCGTAGCAGCTGGGCCATCATCGGCAACAGCCAATTCAACGACACCCCTTCAACAGGCGCGTGTCCCAGCTCAAGATATCAGTGCACTTCCAGTACTCTATTATCATTCGGTTAATGTGGAGCAAGACAATGAACTTTGTATGCCTCCGAATCAGTTACGCGAGCAAATGAACTACTTGAAGGAGCATGGTTATCAGACGATTTCACCTGCTCAAATGGCATCTTTTCTCAAAGGAGAGGGTACCCTGCCTGAGCACCCGGTTCTCATCACTTTTGATGATGGGTATGCTAATAACTACACCGATGCTTATCCGATTTTGCAAGAATTCGGGTTTACCGCTACGGTGTTTATGATTTCCGGCGCTCTTGACAGCAGCGGGTTCTTGTCGACTCGCCAGATTCAGGAACTCTCAACGAATGGCTGGACAATTGGCGGGCATACCAAGAATCATGAGCATTTACCTCAGCTCGATGCGGCTCGCCAGGCCCAAGAAATGAGAGATTCAAAAGCCGTACTTGAACAAAAGCTCGGACGGCCAGTCTCGGTCTTTGCTTATCCATATGGAGAATATAATGCACAGGTCAAAAAGGCTGTTCAGGATGACGGGTATGCTCTCGCTTTTACCACTGAGCGGGGCTGGGTCAAGCAAGGCGCGGATCCACTGTTGCTGCACCGCGTTTACTGCTACGCGCATATGGGTCTCCAGGAATTCCAGCGGAGAATCCAAAATCCCAATTACTGATTCGATAAATCGGATCATATCGCTGATCCACCGGCCGTACGTCACAGGTTATCCATGTTCAAGACGCCTGCTTCTACAAGTGGGCGTTGATTCATTTTGAGCCCTTAGGGTGGATTATTTTGGCAAAACGATAACACCTTTGGCTGGGTTACCATATCCTGTATTAGGTTCAGGGATTCCGAAGAGGAAAGGAGGAGGCATAATGGCTTACGGTGTTGACGGTGGCGGACCAAACTTCTTACCCGGAATTGCGATCGTCGTAGTGATTATTCTCCTGCTCATCGCGATGGGTATCGTTTTCTAGGTTGAACAATGTTAAAACGATGATAGTTAGAGAGGAGGAAATAGAATGTACGGATACGGTGCATTTGCAGGCGCAGGTTATGGGACCGGCTGTGGTTATGGTGGTTATACCGGTGGCTGGGGAGCAGGTGTCGGGATTATCGCGATTGCCATTCTTATTCTGATTGCATTGGGCGTCATCTTCTAGTTCGAAGTCAGTAAAGCTGAGTGATTGATTTAAAAGGAGGGCATTTATCATGGCATTTGGTGCAAGTGCAGTTGCAGGCGGCGGTTGGGGTGCTGGAATTGCTATCGTTGTGGTTATCATCTTGCTTCTCATCGCCTTAGGAATTGTTTTCTAAATCCGGTTCGGAGAGTATTGAAGCGGGGGTGAGGTTGTGTACGGTGGATACGGTTATGGTGGACATGGCATCGGAGCGGGGATCATCGCTATCGCGATTCTGATTTTAATCGCTTTAGGCGTCATCTTTTAAACTCTGATATTAAATCGGCCCTCGCTGTGTGGCGGGGGCCTTTCATATGGGGGAAGTGGGCGTCTCGGGTTTCTATATCACTGCTTAGAAGAGAAATGGATCGACAGTGTGCTGTGAATGGCCTGAATTGGGGAGATAGGGATGGAAATAGGGGCAGACTGGCTATACTATGGAGCAGGAGGGGTTAGCATTGGGGCTTGCACAGGCGCTTGTGGGCGAAGGCATATTGGTCTTGGCTGCGGGATTAACTTTTATTGCTGGGATCCGGGGGCTTGCAGTTTCTGCCGCGTTGCTGAGTGTCCTGAACGTGATGCAGCCGTGGCATGGTTTTTGGCTGCGGGAGGGTATCTTGCTCCTAGTCGGTGGATTCGCTGCGCTTCTTCTGGTATGGGTTAACCGAAAAGGAAAAGTCTATGGTTTGGTCAATGGGGTGGCTGGTTCAATGATAAGTTTAGTCATTTTCGCGGTCTTCGTGACCCCGATACTAGCTTTGACCGTGTGGGCGCTGATCCTCGGTACGGGAATGATCCCGCGTATGCATAAGAAGCAGGTTTATTGGAGTTTTGCGCCCACGGCGATCAGGGTGGTCACGGGAATCGGCTGGATCATCGTGGGTAATCTCCTGGTGTTATCAAGACATTAAGTCGATATTGCGGAAAAAAGCACTTGCATCGAGCGAGCGGATTTGTTATTTTATACATAGAATAGTGTGTCAGGCTAATTGGCTGGGCCCGGCGATGATGGGCAGCGGATGTTTCCGTGGGACTTCCTTAATACGGAAGTCCTTTTTTATGCCAGCCGGAAAGTATGTCAAATGGTGGCATAAGTGCAACCTCGGCTTCTGCCGTTGCCAAAGGCTAGGTACAAGCCGGGTTTTCTTTATGTGGAGGGGTGCAACGTGAATAAGACAGGTGTGGCCACACTGTCTGTGGCGTCTAATGCGCTTTTGACACTAGGCAAGATGACGATTGGTTTAATGAGTGGATCGGTCAGCATCATGTCAGAAAGCATTCATTCCGGGATTGATCTGTTGGCTTCGGTGATCGCGCTCTTTGCCGTGCGCGAGTCCGGCAAGCCGGCCGATTATCGCCATGCCTATGGCCACGGAAAAATCGAGAATGTCTCTGGGACCGTTGAAGCGGTACTCATCTTTGTAGCGGCCATCTGGATTATGCAGGAATCCATACAAAAACTAAGGGGTGGAGTGGAAGTAGAGAACTATATCTTGGGTTTGGCGGTGATGGCCGTGTCTGCGGTGAGTAACTTTATCATCTCGGGGCAGTTAATGAAAGTTGCCAAGCGAACCGACTCCGTTGCTTTGGAGGCGGATGCCCTTCATTTGCGGACGGATGTTTATACGTCTGCTGGGGTGTTTCTGGGCTTAATCTTAATGCGCTTAACGGGCTGGAAAATGCTCGACCCGTTGGTGGCCATGGGAGTAGCCTTGCTCATTATCAAGGCAGCCTATGATTTGACGAAAGAATCGTTTATGCCCTTGGTTGACACCGCGCTTCCGGTCGCTGAGCAGGCGATCATCTCGTCTATCATCAATCGCCATTCACATCAGTTTGTGGAGTTTCATAAGTTGAGGACACGTAAAGCCGGGGCAGATCGCTATATCGATCTGCATTTGGTTGTTCCTAAATATGCTTCGGTCGTTGAGGTTCACGAACTTTGTGACCAGATCGAAAAGGAAGTGAATCAGGAAATCCCCGGAACCTCAGTTTTAATTCATGCGGAACCTTGTGCCAACTTAGGCGAAAACTGTCCGCTCTGTGAGGAGGAAGACGAGTGTAATTACTGCTCCGGGGAAAAAATTTGTCGAGGAACTGCGCGGGAGCAGGAATCGAATCAGGAAAAGTAGAAAGAAGAACTAGACAGGAGACAGGAGTAAGAATGAGGGAATCGGCTTAAACCGTCTGAAACGTGTTCTCTGGGGAGCTTATTCTGAGTACTGAATACTGAATTCTGAGTGCTTCTCCATAATCATTGCAATCATGTTTGGAGGTGGACTTGTGCAGCGGACTTGGTCTTTGCCACAGCCTTCCGGACAGACAGGGAAGCTTGTTGGTACTTTAGGATTGTCTCCCACTGTGGCAGGGATCCTGGTTCAACGGGGGATTGAGCGGGTGGACCAGGTTGTGGAATTTTTGTGCCCCTCCCGTTTGAATCTGGCATCTCCTTTTTGCTTTCAGGACATGGAGAGGGCGATGACACGGTTGCAGCATGCCCATGAGCTTCAGGAAAAAGTTTTAGTCTATGGGGATTATGATGTCGATGGGGTAACGAGCGTCACTTTACTCTATCGAGTTTTGACAGACATAGGCTTACACGCTGTTGCCTATATCCCTCACCGTTTGGAAGAAGGGTATGGCTTAAACCGAGAAGCCGTGGAAAAAGCACATAGCGCTGGAGTTAAGATGATAATTACCGTAGACTGCGGGATTACCGCCGTGGAAGAAATCGCTTATGCGCAGAGCTTAGGGATAGATGTCATTGTTACGGATCATCACGAACCCCCGGAGGTGCTGCCGGAGGCTTTGGCGATTATCAATCCTAAGGCTGACAAGGGGTATCCGTTTAGGGAACTGGCTGGTGTGGGAGTAGCTTTCAAGCTGGCGCAGGCTTTATTGGGGCGCTTTGGGGACAAGGGTGTCTCTCTGCAGGCGGAGCAGGAGATCCTGGATCTCGTGGCTTTGGGAACGATTGCCGATGTTGTGCCCCTGGTCGGGGAAAATCGTATCCTAGTCAAGGCCGGGCTTAAACAGATGGAACAGACTGTACATACGGGCTTGCAAGCGCTTCTCGAAGTTTGTGGGCTGAGCGGCAAGAAACTCAAAGCCGGCCAAGTTGCCTTTATTCTAGCACCCCGAATCAATGCAGTAGGCCGTATGGATAGTGCTCGCACAGGGTTGGAACTCTTGCTAACCGGAAATCCGGCTCAAGCGGCTGAACTTGCACGCCGCTTGAGCCAGCAGAACCAGATGCGGCAGGAAACTGAAAAGCAAATCCTAAGTGAAGCGATCGCTCAATTGGAACAGGAAGTGCTGCCACGGGTTATCGTCTTGTCGAGCCCGAACTGGCATCATGGCGTTATAGGAATCGTTGCATCCCGTTTGGTGGAACGCTATTATCGACCGGTTTTTTTGATCGCGGAGGATGGAGAAGAAGGCAAGGGGTCGGCTCGGGGGATTCCGGGCTATCATGTTTTGGAACAGCTGACCCTGCAGAAAGAACATTTGCAAAAATTTGGTGGGCATCGGCAGGCTGCTGGTTTTTCCTTGGCAAGGTCGGGAATCCTAGGGCTGAGAGAAGGGCTAAACCGCGCAGCCGAAAGGTTTCCGGACTCACTGTATCAGGCGAGCTTAAGAATCGACAACCTGGTGAGACTGGATGAACTGGGAGAAGGACTCCTAACCGAGCTTGAGCAGATGGCTCCTTTTGGCTTTGGTAATCCAGGGCCGACATTAGCGGCATTTGGTGTTCCTTTGGCATCTGTGTCCACAGTGGGTCAGGAGAGCCACCTGAAATTTCGTTTCGGCAACCAGGGAGAGTGGGAGGGCGTTTTTTATCGCCAGGGTGGTCGTTTAGCGTTTTTTCAAGCGTTGTCCCACCTCGATGTGGCCTTTGGCTTGGAACTGAACGTGTTTCGGGGGGAGAAAAAACTTCAACTCGTAATTCAGGATGCCGAAGCAGTGGCCTCGCGCCAGGAAAGGACGGTAGAAGACCCGAGTGAACGGGCCAGGGCTGTAGCAGAGATGTCTGAGGGTATGCCCGACGCAAGTGACGAGAAACGCGAATCAGGGACACGGATGAGCGCATCCGGGGACAGTGTATCCGAGCTTGCGGCTGGGATAGAGCAAGTGGCCGTTAGCGTGGAAGGGGTGGCAAGCGTAATGTTGGCCCAATCTGACCCGCAGGCGCGTGCAGAGAGCTGGAAAAGGGAAAAATTGGTCGAGATGTACCGCGCGTTGCGCTCATTGGCTGCAGCGGCGAACCCTTTTGCTTGGTCCGCTTTGCCTAGGCAAGAGTGGGAGGTACAGGCCATCAAGATATTTGAAGAACTGGGACTCATTCGCTGTTTGGGCGGGACGAATCCCTGGCAGCTGGAACTCTTGCCCGTTTCCGGAAAACTCGATTTGGAGTCCTCATTGCGGCTGCGTGCACTACGGCGTAAAAACATAAAAGAGGGATTTTGAGGTGATTGGATTGGATTTCCAGAAAGAAATTCGGGTGATAGAAGACTTCCCGAAACCGGGAATCTCGTTTAAAGACATTACGACCCTGCTGAAAAATGGGGATGTCTACCATGCTGCCGTAGATGCATTGGTCGAGGCCTTGAAGCCGTGGTTGCCTGAGGTGATCGTCGGTCCGGAAGCCCGAGGGTTCCTTTTAGGGGCACCTGTTGCCTATGCGTTGGGGCTCGGCTTTGTCCCGGTGCGCAAACCAGGTAAGCTCCCGGCAGAAACAATGCAAGAAACCTATGCCTTGGAGTATGGATCTGACACCCTGGAAGTGCATGCTGATGCGATTCATCCCGGACAGCGGGTGGCTATTGTCGACGATCTGCTAGCGACCGGCGGGACCATGCTGGCCAGTGCCAACCTCCTGAGCAAGACCGGAGCCAACGTTGTGGGGATGGCTTTCCTGATCGAGTTGACATTCCTTAATGGGAGGGATAGACTTTTAGATTATCCGGTTTTTTCGCTGGTTGAATACTAAGAGCATCGAGAGGAGTCCGGAAATGTCCATTACCGAACTCATTGAAAAATTGCAGAAGTATATTCCCGCGTCGCGTTTGGTCATGGTGGAAAGGGCCTATCGCTTTTCTGCGGATGCCCACCGCGGGCAGCTGCGCAATTCAGGGGAAGAGTATATTCAGCATCCTTTGGAGGTCGCTTCGATTCTAGCCGAGCTGGAACTCGATGAGCCAACGTTAGTGGCGGCCCTTCTCCATGATGTGATCGAAGACACGGACTATAATTTCGTCGATATTGAGAAAGAGTTCGGAGCGGAGATTGCCATCTTAGTGGATGGGGTGACAAAACTGGGCCGCCTGGAGTATAAGACGAAGATGGAGCAGCAGGTTGAGAACCTGCGCAAGATGTTTTTGGCCATGGCGAAAGACATTCGTGTTATTTTGATTAAACTAGCGGACCGGCTGCACAACATGCGGACCTTAAAATATCATTCTGAACAAAAACAAAAAGAGATTGCGGAGGAGACCCTGGAGATTTTTGCGCCGTTGGCCAATCGCCTGGGGATTTTTCGTATTAAGTGGGAACTGGAGGATTTGGCTTTTCGCTACCTTAAACCCCAGGAGTATTATGACCTTGTCGAAGGGATCGCCTTAAAACGGCGCGAAAGAGAAGCCCAGATCAACGAGGTCATTGAGCAACTGCGCAAACGCTTGGAGGAAGTGGGGATCACGGCAGATATTGCCGGCCGGCCGAAGCATCTCTATAGCATTTACCGAAAAATGGTGGCACAAAACAAAGAACTGAGCGAGATTTACGACCTCACCGCCGTTCGGGTCATCGTCAGCTCGGTCAATGACTGTTATGGGGCCTTGGGGATTATTCATACGCTGTGGAAGCCAATTCCTGGGCGCTTTAAAGACTATATCGCGATGCCGAAGCCCAATATGTACCAGTCCCTGCACACGACCTTAGTTGGGGTGCATGGGGAGCCGTTTGAAATTCAAATTCGAACCTGGGAGATGCATCGTACTTGTGAATATGGGATTGCAGCGCACTGGAAATACAAAGAAGGCAGCGGCAAGTCGATCAACTCCAATTTCGAACAGAAACTCTCTTGGCTGAGGCAACTTCTCGAATGGCAACACGATTCCCGGGATGCGGGCGAATTCATGGAATCCCTTAAAGTTGATCTATTTTCGGATACCGTTTTTGTCTTTACGCCCAAAGGAGATGTCATTGAACTCCCAGCTGAATCCTGTCCGGTGGATTATGCCTACCGGGTACATACCGATGTTGGACACCGCTGCATCGGGGCTAAAATCAATGGCCGGATCGTCCCCTTGGATACGAAACTTACGAATGGCGATATCGTTGAAATCCTCACCAGTAAACAGGCCAACGGTCCGAGTCGCGACTGGCTCAACTTTGTCAAGACGTCCCAAGCTAAGAACCGAATTCGACAATGGTTCAAGAAAGAACAGCGCGAAGAAAACATGCTCAGAGGCAAAGAAAGCTTGGAACGGGAAGTGCGTAAGCTGGGGTTGGAACCGTTGACCGTGTTACAAAACGATCGGCTCTTCAGCTGGGCTAAAGGACACAATTTTGTGGGAATTGAGGACTTCTATGCGGCGATCGGGGATGGAGCGTTAAGCACGAATAAGATTCTCTCCCGACTGAGGGAAGAATTAACCAAAGAAGAAAGAGAAAAAGCCCAGCTGGAGGCGTTGCAGCAGGGGGATATCAAAGCAAAATTTGGCAAGGCCTCGCATGGGGTGCTCGTCAAAGGGATCGACAATTTGCTGGTGCGTTTTTCGCATTGTTGCAATCCGCTGCCAGGAGACGATATCATCGGGTATATTACCAGAGGCCGCGGGGTTTCGATTCATCGTCGGGACTGTACGAATTTTCTAGCGCGTTCGCTGGAAGACCATGAACGGGTTGTAGAAGTGATGTGGGATGATGATACTGACACCACATATGCAGTTGATATTCATGTCTCCGTGGGGGACAGGGCGCGTTTGGTGACCGATGTCATGAATGCGGTGATGGATTCGCGCACCAATATGCTTGGGATCAACGCCCATGTAAGCAAAGACCGAGTGGCGCACATTCAGCTGCGCCTGGAGATCCGGAATCTGGAACATCTGAACTTTGTCATGTCCCGGATCCGCCGGGTTAAGGATGTCTTGGAAGTCGAACGCATTTCGGGAGGGTAATATGCGGGCAGTTGTGCAGCGAGTGAAACGGGCAGCAGTTAGAGTGAATGAGGCATTGGTTGGGGAAATTGGGCACGGGCTTCTTGTGTTTCTGGGCGTGGGAGAGGAAGATGGAGAAAGCGATCTGGCTTGGATCGTGGAGAAAACCGCTGGGCTTCGGATCTTTGAAGATGAAAAAGGGAAAATGAACCTGTCAGTGGAGGACGTCGGCGGGAAGATTCTATTAGTCTCTCAGTTCACTCTCTATGGGGACTGTCGCAAAGGGAAACGCCCGAGCTTTTCCAGTGCCGCACCTCCGGCCAAGGCGAAGGATTTGTTTGACCAGGCGGTTCTGGCCGTGAAAGCACGGGGAATCCAGGTGGAAACCGGGATCTTTCAGGCTGACATGGCGGTTGAACTGCTAAATGATGGCCCAGTGACGCTGCTATTGGACAGTGAGAAGAAGTTCTAAAGCCTGGAAGGAGGTCAAGGCATGCTGCAAGGACGGGCGATGGGGGCGATGGGGGCCAACTGCTATGTGTTCTGGTGTGAGGAAACAAAACAGGGAGTCGTTGTCGATCCAGGGGATGAGGGAATGCAGATTTACCGTTGGGTTACGGAACTGGGGATCGAGATCACCCGGATTTTGCTGACACATGGGCATCTCGATCATATCGGGGCAGTGGATGAGCTCAGGGAACGTTTTGGCTGTCCGGTTTTCATTCATTCCAGGGATGCCGAGATGTTGACGGATGCGCGCAAGAATCTGTCGGCCTATTTCGGCCCGGGATTTAGTTTTAAGGCGGCCGATGGCTTCTTGCAGGATGGACAGCTGTTGATGGTAGGGAATAAGTCGCTTAAGGTTTTACATACACCGGGTCATTCTCCGGGCAGCGTCTGTTTGCTGACGGATGAAGGGGTGATCAGCGGGGATACCCTATTCGCCGGTTCGATTGGACGCACGGATTTTCCGGGAGGGTCGTTGGATGAACTTTTGCGCGGGGTGGAAACGAAGCTGCTGACGCTTCCGGATGATACTCCGGTTTACCCCGGGCATGGGGAGTCTACGAGTATTGGGCGCGAAAGAGTGGAGAACCCCTTTCTATAAGTTCACGTTTCTGTAAAAGAGGTATTAGGTTGGGTATCCAGATGAAGCGGGAATTCCCCGGAACCATCTTTCTCATCAGCGAGACGATCGAGCCTAAGGTTTTGGAAGGGTCTAAAGCCTTGGTTTCCGCGTTTTTTCCCCGGGCTGCGATTAAGGTCTTGCCGCCTGACCCGGCGGCTTTCGGGGGGCAGCAGGTGGCGTCATTGGCTCAAGCATGGTTGCACGTGGAACTCGGCGTGGGCTCTGCTCAGGTGTTTAGGGACAAAGCCGCAAGCGGGAACGGTGAAGCTTTAGCCGGCGCTGTGGCTGCAGCCGATTACGGGCTGGGCGGGGAGACAGTTTTGGGGGGGAGTTTCATCTGGGGACGCAGCGACGCTCAGCTGGGTTGGGAGCGTGTGGAAGACCAAAAGGCAGCTGAGCGTGAAGAAACTCGAGACAGCGTTGAGGTGAAGCTCACACGTCCTGAGGTGGAACGGATTCTCAGTGTGTCCCAGCCCGGCCGGGAGAGCCTCGTAGGCATTCTGAGCAAGCACGTGCTGATGAAGCTTCTGTCCCGGGTAACAGGAGAAGAGCTTCCTTGGGGTATTCTGACGGGCATTCGTCCCCTGAAATTGGCGCACCGGCTGATGGATATGGGGCTTTCCCCAGTGAGCCTGGAGAATACCCTGAGCGTCCTCTATGGGATTCGCCTGGACAAGATTAAGCTGCTTCAGGATGTGGCCAAAGTTCAAGAGCCTTATCTCCAGAGGCTGAAGCAGCATCCTAAGCGCGTCAGCCTTTATATCGGAATTCCTTTTTGCCCGACCCGCTGCAGTTATTGTTCTTTCCCAGCCTATGTGCCCGGAAAAGGCCGCCAGGCGATTTCTCCTTATCTGGAGGCGCTGAAGCAGGAAATCCGTGCGGTCGGGGAATTGATGCGCTCCCTCGCCCTGGAAGGGGACACACTTTATCTTGGCGGCGGGACGCCGACCATTCTCAGCGCAGCTGAATTGCGGGAGCTTTTTCTGTATCTCCGGAAGATCCTGCCTCTCAGTTCCGACCTGGAACTTACGGTGGAAGCCGGGCGGCCGGATACCCTTTCGCTAGAAAAACTGAAAACCCTGGCAGAACTGGGAACGAACCGTCTCAGCATTAACCCACAGACGATGCAGGAGAAGACTCTGAAACGCATTGGGCGTGCGCATGATCCCCAAAGCGTGGTAGACATGTACAGAGTGGCCCGGGACGTGGGAGATTGGGTAATCAACATGGATTTAATTCTGGGGCTTCCGGGGGAGGGACTGCCTGAGTTGGCGTCAACTTTGGAGCAACTGGTGCCTTTGAGGCCGGATAACCTTACGGTGCATGCCTTGGCTCTGAAACGAGGAGCGCGGGAACGGGAACTGGAACTAGAACTAGAACTAGAACTAGAACTAGAACTAGAG
>JAJZPA010000176.1 GCA_021811425.1 Bacillota bacterium
CCCACACAGCAACTGGGGCTGCGCAAATCCGAACCGGAACCTCCTAGGTCAAACCCGGCATCGCTGTACTCGTCAAAAGCCGGCTGCAAGTGCTCTGTCTTCGTTCCCAGCAAAATAATGTCTCCCGTAGAACCATGGAAGTTCGTCAAGCCACTCCCATGTTTCTCCCAAATGTCACAAATTTGGCGCAATTTATCCGTAGTATAAAACCAGCCACTGGGTTGATTCAAGCGCATCGTATGAAATTCCGCGACATGGGGGAATTCCCCCGGCAAATCCGTATAGCGACCGATGACTCCCCCGCCATATCCTTTGACCCCGACGATCCCACCATGTTTCCAGTGGCCTTTCTTGTCTTCGTACGAGCGTTCCAGCAGATTCAGCAGATCCTTCGCGGCCTCGCTTTTGACAGCGGCTCTCTTGATTTCGCTGACAAAGCTGGGCCAGGGGCCTTTTTCCAGCTCATCAAGCTGTGGCGTTTTTTTCTCCGTCATGGCACACCCTCCATTTTCGCTTATTTTTTAGCTATTTAGAAAGCATAATTTTCACGGTGCATAAGAAAACTTACGTCGCCGCCTTCGCTTAGCTTGGCGCCAGCCGAGTTTTCTTTATCCTACCGGATCTCAGCTAGAGTTCCTGGATCGTTACCGCTCCCGTCGGACAGACCGTGATACAGCTCTCACAACCCATACATTCCGTCGCCTCACCCGCAACTTCGGTCTTCTCCCCGTTGAATTCAAGCAGCCGTGCCGGACATCCTGACGTGCACGCGTTGCACCCGGAACAGAGTTCTTCATCGATGCTGACAATGTACATCCACAACACCTCCTATTGTTCAAACACTTCGTCTTTAGTCATGTTCTTGCACTTTCTTTCTCAATCTACTTCTATTTAACACCCGATCACTCAAACTGTAAAATACAGAATCCCGATTGCACAATCTGAAAACCTCATGGTTCGTTTATTCCTGATAGGCAGCCCATACCGCCATTCCGCCCTCAAGATAAGCTGGCTCCGAAAAACCTTGGCCTTGGAGAAAGCAAGCAGCTTCATACCCACGAATTCCCCGTTCACAGACCGCGACCACTTCAGCATCCGCCGGAATCTCCCGCCAGCGTTGTCGTAGTTCCCCGAGGGGAATCCAGAGAACGCCCTGGATTTTGATCGGAAGATTTTCAACTTCCTCCCGCTCCCGAACATCCAAAAGACAGATCCCTTTTTCAGCTCCGAGCCGCTGCCGAAGCTCCTGAGCCTGGATTCCCGACACCCGCTTGCGCCGCTTGTTTTCCAACGTGTTAGCCGCATGGATGACGACATCCATGGCTGTAGCAAAAGGAGGAGCATACCCAAGATCCAGACCCATGACATCTTCCAGGGATCCGCCAAACTGAATCAGTGTCGTCAAAACATCTAAACGCTTGATGCCTTCACCCGGTCCGAGGACTTGAGCACCCAACAGTCGCCCCGAACGATCAGCCACCAGTTTCAACGTTAGGCTGGCATGAAATGGATGGTAATGGGTCGCATCATGGCCATTGATCAAGCCTGTGATGATCTCGAAACCTGAGTCTTTTGCCTCCTCCTCCCCCAAACCCGTTCGACCCATATTCCATTCAAAGGCCTGCAATACAGATGTTCCCAGAACGCCCTGAAAAACCGCCTCCAGGCCAGCAATTTGGTCAGCAATAATCCGCCCCTGTTTGTTCCCGGTCGAAGCCAGAGGGACATAGACGGCTTTACCAGACAGAAGATGCTTCTGTTCGACACAGTCTCCTCCGGCATAGATCCAGGGATCGCTAGTCCTCTGCCGGCTATCCACTTGAATGGCACCGGTCACACCGAGGCTTAGTCCAGCCTCCCGTGCCAATTCTACACGCGGCATAACGCCAGTCGCCAGAATGACAAGCTCCGTTTCGATCCGCCCCTGATCCGTCAACACGGCACAGATATTCCCGTGCTCATCCCCCTCCAGGGCCAGAACCCGACAATTTAGGCGCAAATCAATCCCTCGGCGCACCATATGGAACTCCAATAGCTTGGCTATGTCGCGATCAAAAACCTTCGCCAGCACTTGTCCTTGTAACTCGCAAACACTTACCTGGATCCGCTGCGCAGCCAAGGCATCCGCCGCCTCCAGCCCGATAAGTCCCGCCCCAATGACGGTGGCCCGCCGCACGTTTCTCTGCCGCAACCCGTCTTTCAGTTGCCTGGCGTCTTCCGGATGGTGCAGGACAGACACCCCCCGCAAATCCCGCCCAGGCAACGGCGGCAGCACGGGTCGGGTTCCTGTCGCCAAAACCAAAACGTCGTAAGGCAAGCGTCTTTCCTGTCCTGTCACCAGATCTTTGATTAACACCTCTTTTTTCTCCCGCTCGATAGCTAGAGCTCTGGTGTGGTTCAAAATCTCGATATCCTTGTGTTCGCGAAAATACAAGGGATCGCGCAGCAAACCAAAAGCCGTTGTGCGCAAATCATCCAACTGCGGCACGAGGTTGCTCAGATACAGCGGCAGCCCACACCCACCGTAAGAGATAAGTTCCCCTTCCTCGACCACCGTGATCTCCGCCTCAGGTTGGATTCGACGCAGACGGGCAGCGCTTTTAGGCCCTGTCGCCACACCCCCAATAATCACGACTTTCATCGCGAATTATCCTTCTTTCTCTTTTTTTCTTCCTCTTTTTCTAAGGTACTACGTTGGAACTTTACCACTCGTCCTTCACGTTTGCAGAAACTCCAGATAAGGCTTTGCCAAATCGGGCAAAGCATTCACCATGAGTTCCACCAAACCGCCGTAATGGACATTGAATTTTTCCGTCGTCTGGTAAAACTCGAAGAGTTCCCGGATCGTGCCTTTGCAATTGGAACAGGGGGCACAGACGTACTTTGGAATACTCGGATCCTCGATGGTATCTTGAAAAGCACCTAAGATCTGATTAAACTTCAGGCGTCCGCTCACTTTGTCCCGAAACTGGCCAAAATTTAAAGAGTTCATAATGGCAAAACCGCTGCCGCCGCCACAGCAGTAATTATCAACCCCATGCGGCGTCATCTCCCGAAACTGCGGACAGATCTGCTTAAGAATATGGCGCTGCGGTTGGACGATGCCCATCTGGCGCACCACATTGCAGGGATCGTGCAGGGTTACGGGAAAGTTGTTTTTCTGCGGATCAAACTTTAGCCGGCCCGTGTGCACCAAATCCCACAGAAGCGGCAGGAAGCTCTCCACGGGAATCTTGTTCTCTGAGAGTGCCATTCGATCCGCTGTGACGGCAGACGCCTTGTGCGCATGCCCGCATTCACCAATAACGATACGTCGTACTCCCAGCTTCTTGGCAGTTTGGAATTGCTGCAGGGCGATCTTCTTGGCCTGCGTATCGTCATACCAAATCCCGTAGTTCACACTGTCATAACCCATGAGTTCCGTACTCAGCGTCCAATTCAACCCTGCCTCTTCAAAGAGAATCGCAAACGCAGCCGGATTCTCCGGCCAAGCCATGAACTCCCCGGCATTATGAATGAGGAGGATATCCGCCCCTTCCTTGTCAAGAGGGAACTTAATTTTCCTGCCTGTTTTCTCTTCGATATCCTCTTCCAGGAATTCCAGCATGTCCAGAAAGGCTGGTTTAGTAATCCCTGTGGAAGATCCTGTCTTCAATTGAATCATGGAACCCTTAGCATGCAGGGGACTGGGGGCGATCCCCAGCTCCTGGCTGAAAATTTTACGGATCTCCTTGGCAAAAATTGAATTGTCCAGACCTAAGGGACAGGTCTGCGCGCACCGCCGACACAGATTGCAGCGGTAAGCCAGTTCCCCCAGGCGAGCGATACTCTCCCAGTTAACCTCGATGTCCGCCCCGACAAAGCGACCCAAAAGCCGCCCGCTGGGGGTAAAATACTTCTTGATCATTTTCCTCAGAGCCTCCGAACGAAAAATCGGACGGTAAAGTTCGTTCCCGCCGGAGGCCTGAAAAACATGGCAGGCTTCAGAACACGTGTTGCATTTAGCACAATACTCTAACGACAACAAGAGGGGCTGCAGCATCCCATTGTTGGCATCCGATAGAATCTTTTCCAGCCCGTTTAAAAATTTCTGCACAAACTCCTTTTCTTCTTCCTCCGTCTTAGGCCGCTGCAACGTATCGATCCCGACAAACCCATCCAGGGACGTGCAGTATTTTTCTCGCCAGGCTCCTTTAACTTCGCCAAACGGACGCTCCATCCCCGGCTGATCATACGGTGGCAACAAAGTCATCAAAGTATCGACAACGATCAATTGTTCCTCCTGCCGTCCCAGATCGCTTGGTTTTAAGGTTTTCGCATCGTGCATGGTCAACCCCCCTTTCTCTCATCACCTATCCTGATTTTGTGGACGAACCGTCTGCACATGCGGCGCCGACCAGGCGTGGCCCGGTTTGTAGCCGAGTGCAGCTTGAACTTTCTTCTCGATCGCGCTACCCGGAAGATTGGGATCATTTTCCCAGAGAACTTTGTGAAAGGTAAAGTATTTCCCGACATAATGGCTCATTTTGCTGAGTGGAATATAAATGAACATAAAGCCCGCCAGGATGACATGCAGGGTCAAGGCTCCTGTCGCTTGGGGTGGCGTAAGACTCAGGAAATCCGCCATTACCGTCCGTGCCTCCTGATAAAAAATATCAGGAAGCCAAACAATCAGGCCGCTGACCAGAGCCGCCAAAAGCAGCAGGAGATTAAAATATTCCTGCGGTGTCGTATACTTGCGTAAAACAGGGTCAAAGGCCCGCCGCCAAAGCAATGCCGCGGCGCCGAAGGTTGCACAGGCAAAACCCAGATTGCCGCATAGCGCCGTTAAATAATAAAGAAAAGCAGGCCACGCTCCAGGAAGGAGTCTGCCCCCGGCGCTAATCGGCATACCGGCCAAGCCGCTGAGCGCCCCGATGATGAGCAGAACCGTCCAGGCTGCCAAAAAATAAATCCCCAGATGCAGGGCATATGACACCCACCACAGAGACCGTTGATTCTGGAAGAGCTTCTTGATAAAGAGCATCTCTTTGAACATATCTTTCAATTCGCCAGTGCCAGATAACTCCCGGGGTTTGCGCCACCATTCCACTTCTTCAAAATAGGAGCCGCCGTATTCACTTTTCCCCTTTTCCTTCGGAACCGGGTAAAGCTCCATTCTTCCATGCAACGGCATTTTGGCAAACACATAGGCCTTATATCCGGATAACACCAAAAACAACAAGGCCGAACCATAGAAAATCCATAACATCGATACCGCCTCCTTGGCATTGAGATTCTTTGCCTGCACTCAGGATTAATGCACTTGTATTCATTAGCACTAAGTTCATCCCTATTAAACACCCAGGCTCAACTCCTGTAAAATACAGATTCCCGATTATGCAATCCGGAAATTCGATGGTGTCGATTGATAAGAAAAAACACGCTCAATCACTTCAGATTAGCGTGTTCTTCTCTTGCCTAATGCATTGAAATACCCGGAATTTCTTATTCATCTTCGAGTTCGGTAGTGCTCTCGCGCAAACACCGTATAATCCTCTCCAAACCGCTGAATTGCCTCTGAAATATCAATCTATTCGAATCTATTCCAGGCGAACGTGAGGATGAATTCATAGCCGTTGCGGTAAAGCGGGCTGGCGTAAAGATGCGTAAATCCCATCGCCATCGCCTGCCACATCGAGTTCACGCCGATAGCCTGCACCGGGTCCAGGGATTCTTGGCAATCTTGCGGCCACTTTCGTCATCATGTCTACCCTCGGACGTCCCTGTGGCGGCTGGCTCTCTGACAAACTTGGCGGGGTTCGAGTATTACAAGGAAGCCTTCTCTACATCCTGCTTGCCGGCTTGTCACTGACCTTTGCTCCACCTTTCACCATGTTCACTTGGATCATGTTCGGTTTTGGCTTTATTACGGGTGTCGGCAATGGGGCAGTTTTCAAACTGGTGGCCCAACACTTTCACCAAGACACGGGAGTAGCCACGGGTATCATCGGAGCCGCCGGAGGGTTAGGGGGCTTCTTTCCCCCTCTCGTCCTGGGCATCTTCAGGGACTCATTGAGTTCCTATACCCATGGATTTTTTCTGCTAAGCGCCTTCGCCTTAATCTGTACCGTCTGTAATAGCCGGGTTAACTCCCCGCCAATGCGCCCGAACTCCATAGAGACCATTGAACTCCATAGAAAGCCTTGAACCCGAAGGAATCCATCGAACTCTGTGCAAACTCTTGAGTCCTTTTAAGAGGAACGTCCCTGCAGGAGCGAAAAAAGAGGGC
>JAJZPA010000177.1 GCA_021811425.1 Bacillota bacterium
TTCATCACGTTCCCCCCGTTCTTAGGCCGCAGTTTCCTTCTTCTTCCGCACGGCTAAATATCCCAGCCAGATACTGATCTCATAAAGCATATACATGGGACCAGCCATGAGGGCTTGAGTGAACAAGTCCGGTGTGGGAGCCAAAACAGCCGCCAATATGATGATAATAAACAAGGCCCAACGGCGCTTTTTCGCCAGGGTCTTAGGCGAAACCAGGCCGATGCGTACAAGAATGAGCAGGACAATGGGGAGCTGAAACACAAGCCCAAAGGTCAGCAGGAAGGTCAATATAAAGCTCAAATAGGATGTTTTCGTCACAAAGGGCGTGGAGGCAACCCCTCCGCTGCCCGCCAAGAGAAGAAATTTTATGCCAACGGGGAGCACAAAGAAGAAACAGAAGGCTGCTCCCCCAATGAACAGCAAGATGGAACTGGGGACAACAAGATAGAGGACCTTGCGCTCGTTTTGCTTGAGAGCAGGCAGAACAAATCCCCAAATTTGCCACATGAGAATCGGCAGTGCAAAGACGATACCAATGACGAGGGCAACTTTGATTTTGACGAGCACGGGTTCCATCGGCGTCGTCGTGATAAAGGAGATCTTATCCAGCAGAACGACAGGCCGAGCGAGAAAAGCAAAGCCCAAGTCACTGAGAAACCAGCCAACAATGGTTCCGAGAGCAACCGCATAAGCAGAAATGATTAAGACCTTGCGCAACACTTTGATGTGCTCCAAGAGCGGCAAATTTACATCACCGCGAGGTCTTCGACGCATCCGCCCACTCCCTTCCTAATAAACATGCAACCATTCGTAGTGCGTATTTCGCTGTACGGCCTTATAACCGGCATCTTGAATACAATGTAATATCTCTGGCAGTGGAACCCGTGTTTGGACTCCAGCTGCTCTGACCACATTCTCCTCCAACATGGTGGAGCCGAAATCGTTAGCCCCGAAACGCAAGGCCACTTGAGCCATTTTGGCCCCCTGAGTCACCCAGGATGCCTGAATGTTGGGGACATTATCCAGCATCAAGCGGGCCACGGCCAAAGTCCGGAGATAGTCCACCCCAGTCGCTCCCTCTCCCCCTAATTCCGTGTGTTTCGGGGCAAAACTCCAAGGGATAAAGGCCGTAAAACCTCCGGTTTCATCTTGAGCGTCACGCACCCGCACCATGTGTAAGATGCGTTCTTCGAGGGTTTCAACATGCCCGAACATCATGGTTGCGGTCGTTCTCATCCCGAGTCGGTGAGCGGTGGTCATGACCTCCATCCATTGCTGCCAGCCAATTTTATGAGGACTAATCCGCTGTCGCACCCGGTCATCCAGAATTTCCGCACCCCCGCCTGGGATCGAATCCAGCCCTGCTGCCTGCAAGCGGCGGATCACCGTTTCCACGTTCAGGCCTGACTTCTGGGCCAGATCCCAGATTTCCGGCGGACTGAAGGAATGAATGTGGATGGCATACTTGTTCTTAATCCCGCGCAGCATCTCTTCAAAGTAGGTCAAGGAAAGTTCAGGATGTAACCCTCCTTGGATTAGAAGTTGGGTTCCCCCTAACTGGATCGTTTCTTCAATTTTAGCATGTAACTCCGCTTCTGACAAAACATAAGCTTCCGGGTGATTTTCTTCCCGATAAAACGCACAAAACTTGCACTGACAGGTGCAGACATTCGTATAGTTAATATTGCGATCAATGACAAAGGTAACGGCTTTTTCCGGGTGCATGTGTTCCCTGATCCGATCCGCTGCCTGACCAAGGGCTAAGAAATCCGCGTGCGTCAGAAGCATAGTCCCTTCCTCTAGCGACAGGCGCTCGCCGTGCAATCGTTTTTCTAAAATCTCCATCGTTTTGGCCAGCATTGCTTAGCCCCCTTATCCATAAGTTCTCCGCACATGATAGAGGGTATCCCGCTCTACCGCAATTCGGCCTGCTTTTTCGATGAGGTTGATCAGCGCCCGCTTTGTCATCCTCTGCCCCGTATCCGCGCCCGCAGCATGAATAATCCGTTCTTGAACCACGGTTCCATCCAAGTCATCCACACCGAAATTCAAGGATACTTGTGCCAATTTCGGGCCCAGCATCATCCAAAACGCTTTGATATGGTCGAAATTATCAAGCATGATTCTGGAGACCGCGAGCATTTTCAAATCCTCAAACCCGGTAGTACTCCCAACCCCCATATCCCCTTCCAAAGCCGTATGCTTGGGATAAAACGGGAGCGGAATGAAGGTCAAGAAGCCCCCTGTGCGATCCTGCAAATCTCGAAGTTTCAGGAGATGATCGATCCGTTCTTGCGTGGTTTCAATATGGGCGTAAAGCATTGTCGCATTGGTCCGCATCCCTAAGGCATGAGCAGTTTCCTGAATCGCCAACCAGCGTTCTCCAGAAATCTTCTTCTCGCATATTTTGGCGCGAACCCGGGGGGAGAAAACCTCAGCCCCCCCTCCAGGCAAAGCATCCAGCCCCGCTTGCATTAGCTCCAACAGCACCTCCCGAATCGATTTTCCGGTGATCTGGCTGAAATAATCGATTTCCACAGCGGTGAAGGCCTGCATGCAAGCCTCAGGATGCATGGTTTTCACCCGCTTCAACATGTCCAGGTAATATTCAAATGGCAAATCCGGATTGAGCCCGCCGACAATGTGAACCTCTGCGGCGCCGTCAAGGGCCGCTTCCTGAGCCGCTTTTTCGATGTCTGAGAGGGCCAAGGTAAACGCGCCAGGGTCGTCCTTCTTCACCCCATAGGCGCAAAACTTGCACAGATTGACACAGACATTGGTATGATTGATATGGCGATTGACAATAAAAAACACTTTATCTCCGTTTTTCTGCTCCCGGATCTGATTCGCCATATAACCGAGAGCGAGAATATCCCGGCTCTCCATCAGCCTTACTCCGTCGGCAAAAGCTAATCGCTCCCCTGCCTCAACTTTCTCGATCAGATCATAAAGTTCACTGTGCCTAAAAAGCGAGCGCATACCTGCACTTCCTTATCCTTAAAGTTGAATATACTGTTTTAGCCGAAAACCGCTAAATCCAAGACGGAAAACACAAACATTAAAACGCTTAAATAACCATTCAGGTTAAAAAACGCGATCCCCACCTTGGTAAGGTCAGCCGCTGAAACTAAGCGGTGCTGACGGAAAAGGAGTACAATCGCAATCCCCACTCCGGAATAGTACAAAATGTGGAGCTGTAAGAGCAAGCCAACCGCAACGAACAGAACAGGGGCAAAGATATGCAACAAGCCGGATATTTCCAGCCCCCTCTGCATTCCAAAGCGGGCCGGTATCGAGTGCAACCCTTCTTGGCGATCAAATTCCACGTCCTGACAGGCATAAACGATGTCAAATCCTGCAACCCAAGCGACAATCCCCAGCCCCAAGAGCACTGGGGGAAGCGCCCAATGCCCAGTGATGCCAATCCAAGCCCCGATCGGTGCTAATCCCAAGGCAACACCTAACACAAAATGGCAGGCCCAGGTAAACCGTTTCGTATAGGAATAAAAAACCAGAAAAAACACAGCGATCGGCATCAGCTTTAAAGCAAGGAGATTGAGCTGATAAGCAGAATATCCAAGCAACAAGAACGAAAGGACAACGTAAATGTACACTTCTCCAACTCCCAGCAGGCCAGTAGGCAATGCCCGTACCGCCGTCCGAGGGTTGCGCGCATCAATATGGCGATCAAGCAAACGGTTCAGCGACATGGCTGCTGTCCGTGCCCCCACCATCGCCAGGGTAATCCAAAGAAGCTTGGAGGCGCTGGGAAGACCCCGAGAGGCTAAGAAAGCACCCAAATAGGCAAATGGGAGTGCAAAGACCGTGTGTTCAAATTTAATCATTTCCAGAAAAACTTTAAACTTCTGCATGTCATACTCCTCAGGCTTCGCTTACGGTTCTTTGGGGCAAAGTTCTGCTGACATATAATCAATCAACTCTAACAAGGGGCTAACTTCGAGCAGCTGCGGGAATTCCTGCGTCATATGTCTTGCCTTAGCCAAATACGCTTCAACCATAGGTCTTCCCAGACCTTGACCACTAGCAGCCCAGGCTAATCCGAGTTCCCAACCCAGTTGCTCGGCCGCATCTTGAATATGCTGAGCCGCCCCAGCCAGTTCAGCACCAAGGCGGGCTGCCAAACCCGTTAGCGCTGCTCGTTCCTGTTCCAGGATCCGTATCCACTCCTCCCGTCCGATTTCCCGACCCTGAGCCAACCAGCGGGATATCCCCCCTTGGCTCATCGTGGCAATAACTTCTGCCAGAGGCCGTAAGAAACCCAGGATGTGTTCGCGGCAAAGTCCCAGGAAGAACTTCCCGTAAAGGAAATCCCCAACCAGCACCGGAAACTGCCGCTTATCTTCAGCCAAGTCTAGATCATCCACCATCAAGCGATGGATCTGATCCGCCATAAAAATATATTGAATGATCGAGGCTAAACGGATCATCGGTTGGCCATGAACACCGCAAGCTCGGCCTACCGCCAGGACAATGGCCGGACAGGCATTTTTATCTAAACTGTCGGGGTAATAGTGGATGAGTTCAGCAAAAGAGCCAGCTTTAAAGCGAATTTCAGCCTGCAAATAAGTTCTTACCTCATTTAATTCCTCATCAAAACTTAAGACCTGCGAAACCATATGATCGCTCCTTGTTTTCTGAAGACTAACCTATTGTATATTCGAGCTTAGTATGTAAATTCCTGCACTAAGATAGGATCAGTATTCCCGCAAACCCAAAAAATAAAGAATGCTTTTCCTCAAAACGAAAGCCGAGGCCATATTGAGCTCTCGGCTTAAGCAAGGTTTACGTTTAAAAGTGGATACCTGCAATCGCTAAGGCACTCCCTGGGGACACAAAGTGTTTCCTTAAGCCCAGGATTTCCGGATCAAATCCGAGAGCAACGCCGATCAGCTGGCTATAATAAAATATTGGCATACGGTTTTCGGCTTTGTTGTCCCAAAGCTGCGTTTGCCGCAAATCCAAATTGGCATGGCAGAGGGGGCAAGCAACAACCAGGCAATCCGCTTCCCACTCCCGAGCCACGCTGACAATACGGCCCACCCGTTTCTCAGCTACATCCGCGCGAGTCAAGGAAAGGCTCCCACCGCAGCATTCGGTCTTATAGGGCCAAGACAAAGCCTCTCCGCCTAAGGTTTGAATCAAACGATCGAGGGTTTCCGGGTTATCAGACTCATCAAAATGAAACCGCTTTGGGGTTTTAGCAAATAGACAGCCATAATAGGAGGCGACCTTGAGTCCGCTAAGGCTCTTTTTGGCATAATGCTGGATTTTATCCAGAACATCCGGTGTAGTCAATACCTCTAAAGCGTGCTCCACACTGGGCAGTTCTCCTAGTTCCCGCCCCATCTCGGCGGCTACATTTTGCCGCATGTGAGGATTAGTCTCAATCTGCTCTTTGCCTTTTGCGAGGCGTTCATAGCAGTGTACACAGGGAGCCAATACGATATCAGACACACGTTTTGCCTGGACAAGATTGCGCACAGCCAGAGTGACAGCCAGTTGGGAATCCACAGCCCCGGCTGAATCGGCCCCACAGCAATTCCAATCCGGGACCTCTTCATAGCCAATCCCCAGCCGCTCTAAGACCAATAGGAGCGATTGATTGTACTCACGCGCTGTTGAATGCAGGGAGCACCCTGGATAATAAGCGATTTTAGGCATGTTTACCCCCCAACTTTAGCCAAGCCCTTTTGAAGTAGCCCTTGATCTCTAGACGGCTCTGGGTGCGTGAAGGCCAAATCCTAATCTTTCCCCGCGTAAAGGCCGGCCAGACCAGCTTCCAGTTCTGCTTGCCCTGGACACGTAGAGTTCTAACCAAAAGAGCGGTATCGTGAACCCTGCCATGGCGCTCGATGGAGCGCAGGAAGGACTGATGAAAGCGGATCTGATCCCCCGCCTTGACTTCTGGTCGGTACCTCGCCACGGTGCGTAGCTCCTGAATCATTCCAGCCAAGTCAATTTCGCGGGGGCAGGCACTGGTACAACTGCCGCACTGAATACATAGCCAAAGCGCTTCACTCGTCACCACGGCTTGTTGCGCTTCGAGTTGAAGCAAATGTACGATCTGATGAGGCAATATGTCCATAGCAAAACTCACAGGACAGCTTGCCGAGCATTTCCCACACTGACCACAACCAGCCACTTCCATAGGTAAGCCCCTCCCCTGTTTCT
>JAJZPA010000014.1 GCA_021811425.1 Bacillota bacterium
GATCTGCCCTACTTATTCGTGATTGAGAGCGGAGAAATTGAATCCCTTGGGATCAGTGTCATAAGTGTTGAGAGATGCAACCATGTCACTTAACGCGATTGAATAGGTTAAAGCGTTAATGGGGACATTCCCTCGATACTGTGCAGCTAAAACATCCGCATGCATCAATTGCTTTGCCGTCGGGCGTCTAAAGCTATAGGTTTTCCCGTTTTTCGTCACGCTTACTGTCAGTTTTCTTTCTAATTCGTCCATAATTTCCTCCTATTAAACGTTAATGATCGCGTCTTGAGCAATGAGATTCAGGTTTTCCGGGATCGGATCATTGGCCGTAATATCCATGCTGTCACCGTTGTAGCCGGCATTAATAACTGTTGCAACAATATTCCCATTCGCATCAGCCACCGTCATATTGAAAAGCCCCATCGTTAACACGTTGACGAGGGATCCCGACGGGAGAATGCCCTGTTGATTAAGCGCTTGCACTTGAGCACTGGGAATAGCAACAGTATTCGTGCAACTTACCGTAACCCCTACGGTGGTAGCTGGGATATCAGCCCACAAGGGTGTCCCTACCTGTGCAATAGGCCGGCGATTGACAGCCCGGGAAATGGTGATGTGCTGAACTAACGCAATAGTCGCCCCATTGATTCGGATGGAAACATTATTCGCGGTATAGACAGGGACAAGTGTCATACCCGTTAAGGCTGCTCCAATAGGCATTTATCACTCCCCCTTAAGATACCCCGGCGTAAGCCGTGGGATAAAGCGTCAATACCCAATAGTTTCCGGGAATCCCGATTTGAAGATTCGCAGTCCCTGTGACAATGTTGCCATTTGCCGTCAGAGTAATATCTGAAGCTTTCGGTGCGGCCGCAAGGATCCCGGCATTATACCAGTTCGTCAGATCGGCCAATAGATCACCTTTAACGTGACCTAATAAGGTTGGGGTCACTGGAGTGCCTGCATTTTTTGTGAGTATTGCGTTTTGAGTTTGAACTATCATCCCCAAAGACAAACGCGTAAGCATCTCCACTTTGTCGTACTGGGTTCCCTGCAACCATGTCGTGCGATCCCAAGAAAGCACCACCTGACCGCTGGAATTCGGTGCAATAGCCGCAATCCCGGCAGCGTTGGCCTGCGCAATTGTTCCTGATGATCCAGGACTTAAGACGACTTCTACACCCTGACTGTTGAATACTACTTGCGTTAACTTTCCAGGAGGAATAGTGCCTGCTCTCGCACCGGCCACTTGTGCTGCCACTAAGTAAGGTGCAAACGTCACATTGTTACCGTTATAATCCGTCCCCTTATTTCCGGGCCAAATCATCTCCGTGTAAAACGAATTGAGGGCTTGCACGTTCGTGATCTCCGTAGCCAAGGTTTGACCGAGAATATCTCCGACGTATCCTTGCCGCCACGACCCTAAGCCTGTCATGTAGGCGCAGTGAGCGTCGTTCATGGCCCATATTGATGCAGAGCCGATTACGGGAGTAATAACGAAAACGCCGGTAATTCCTTGTGCTGTCGTATAGGCATTTTGCCAATCGGCATTCGCTGCGACCGGGGTTGTTCCACCCGAGGCGTAGGTCCACACGCTTGAAGTCGGGACGGTGGCGGGGTTCGCTTGGCGAGTCGCAGTAAAGTAACTCGCAGTCGAGTTGATCCAGCGCACAACCGCCGTCACATTCGCCGTCAAAGTTACCGCGGTAATTGAAGTCGTTCCAACGGCTTTAGCAGTCGCGACATAATCAAACAAGTTCTGTACCAGATCGCTTGCGTTCGGCTCGAGAACCGTTGCTACCCATCCAGAGGTGTTGTTGATCTGATTCACTAATTGCTGGACCGTCATCGTGGGCGTAAAGGTAACCGTCAATCCTGTGCCGCCCGTCACCGCAAGCACTAACTGGGTATCACTTACCGTAACCGTTGGAACTGTACCAGTGCCTGTGTAATAGAGAGACAGCACATTCAGACCAACATTATCCTGAATTGCAGTTGGATAAAGCTGTCCTCCAGGCCCGACAAAATCAGAACCGAGAGAAACTTTATACCCGAAAACGGATCCCGCTTGGATCATCCACTTAGAGAGGTTTGCCAGAGTTCCATAATAGGTCGTGTTCAGGTTAACTACGGTTCCGATGGCACTTGTTGCCAGTGTCGCCAGTTCTGGACGCAGGAAGGTTAAAGTGTTTACTCCGCTGAGCTCTGGCGATGGATTAAAGGCTAATAGACAGGCTTGTAAACCATCCCCACCCTTGAGCTTATTGATCGCGTCCTGAGGTCCATTGATGGTCAATGGCGTATTGGGTTTCCCATCTGTTGCTGGCCCGATCAGGATTAATCCAAGATTTGCCCGTGAGGGTGGCGCAGAAAAATTACTGTCGTCCACAAGCGTTACAGCTTGGGGAGTAATTAAGAATTGCCCATTAATAAATGGCAATTAAGGTCCCTCCTTTCCTAGGGGGTCATTTTGAGAAACGCTTCAAAGTCTTTTTCCCACACGACCGCTTCACGCTTTACCCAACCTTTCGCTTTCGCGTGCAAGGCAAAAGCCGCTGCAACTTCGCGGCGGCCGGTGGATTCAACAGCGTTTAAAAAATCATCGAGATGCATCTCATCTTTCGGAGTTACCTCCGGAGTTTTAGCCATTGTCATCCTCCTTACACAGATATCGTCATACCGCCGCTCTGCATCGGCCCATACGGTATGCTTTCCCATGTGTCAATGTGTGCCGCACTTAGAATTACAATGCGTTGAAATGGGAACATGGAATCTCCTATCCCATCTGGAATGGGCACCAAACCTGTTGCCCCCAAGGATTGCTCTAGAAAGTATCCAGTCACAGTATTACCATCCGCAGCCACGCTCTGCATTAAAGCCTGCCGTTCGAACAGAAGTGCCCATTTTACTAAAGCCTGCAGCCAGAGAACGGCATTATAGTTGATTCCAAAGCAGTGGCAATGATACGTTGACTTAAAGGTAGTGGCATTGCCAAGTGCTACGTTGCTGCTCACCGGAATAGCTATTCCTGTTTGTTGGTTAACGTATTGCTCCGTTTCCTGTTCGGGTTCCATGGTCACCGTAACGGTTGGCCCAAGAATGGCCTGATTAGGATATCCTCCTTGGGTAATCACTTGTTTTGCAAATAGCGCCGTGATTTCCGTTTGGTGGGTTGCCGAAGCGTAGGCGAAGATTTCAGGAACCAATACGCTTAAGTTATTTTTGAAATAGGTAAATGCTTGAGATAAAGCATCAACTATCGGCTGCTCACCGAGTAGAATTGGCATTCCCCATCGCCTCCCACCATGCGCTAACGATCCACTCTTCAATATCCTTCTTTACAGCATCCCAAACAGCTTCCAAGATAGGATTCTCCGTCCGGGCAGGATACCACCACGACGCTGGATTTGACCTGTCACTGACCACTCTGAAGGTGGCGGGCCCATTATTCCCCATGCGAATTCCCGATTCATGCCCGGTTGTCCAGGTGTAATTTGAGACGGGAATCGCTTCCCCTGCGTTCGCATATCCCCCTTTGGCTCGATAAGCGACAGAACCTTCCGAAAGGATTTTAGAGCGCATACCAACTTCAGAAGCAAAGTTCCTTACATTGTTAATCAATGCCGCAACTGCTTCATCGGAAAGGTTAGAGAACTTGTGTGTAAACGGAATCACTTTGTAACGGTGCCCATCTTTCGCGGTTTTGGCATGCGCTAAAAGTCCTGGTTTCATATCCCAGGCTGATTGCGCACCCGTTGCAGATTGCGTCATGGATTGATCTCCACTGACCACAACCTCCAGCTCCCCACGTAAGTTATGCTTAATTGACTGGGCATAAGCCGGCCAGACGACCTTCCGGTTCATACCGGGTAACATCAAGCCGCTGGCCGCTCCCTCCCACATATTGGCCGCATATCCCCCTGCCAGATCCAGGGTCTCCCCAACTCGTTTGAGATCTGGATTGAGGGATTTTATAAGCCCATCGATTCCTGAAGTATCGATATCGAACCTAAGCATTTTGACTTCTGACCGTTACTACGGGAGTTCCGCTGGTATAGGCTGTTGTGTCTATCCGGAGGAATTGATAGGACCCGTTAAGGGTGTAAACTCCGTTTGCTGTAATTGGGGAGCCAACAGCGAAAAAGGCAACATTGTCCAGAGAGGCCATTGGCTGAAGTGTGGCAGTGGTGATTCCCGAGACAACGAGAGTATGAAATGTCCGGCCCCGGATGGAGTTTTTATTGATCTGGCCTGGCCCCACCGCAGTCGGAACAGTCATCTGATTGTCTATTGGCTCATACCGTTCGGCCATTTTTAACAGAGATATGTTGAGTTCAGCCATCTAGATCGCCTCTCTTTGAGCGTTTACGGATTGGTTTTTCCTTGGGAGGATTTTCCTTAGTTTCTGAGGGTTGCAGAGAATCATCTGGCGTGTTAGCGTCTTGACCTTCCAGATCATCTTCCAGATCATCTTCCGGGTCATCTTTTGGATCGCCTTCCGGCTTCGGAGCTTGATCTCGAGTGTTATCTTTTGCGGGCTCCTCGATGATTTCCACCCCGTACTGCCCTTGGAGTAACCGAGCTATTTCCATCTCGACAACGGCAGTGCCGTCCTCTAAATTAACAGAGAACGGCACTTTAGTTACAGGATGAACCCCCCCAAAAGAAGTGAATCTTGACCTAATTTTGACTTCCATCACAATCCCTCCTACAGATTCAGGCGTCCAACATTCTTGACAAGATACATACGCTGCGGAGCTTTGACCACCAGGGCATGGTACAAAAGCACCAACCACTCAACCGTCGTCGAAGTAATAGCCAACGGCCATTTCATCATCGGAGCCATTTGAGCGATAGCCAGGTTAGACGGTGTGCGATCCACAACAAGGAACATACCCAATTGCGGTCTCCAGTCGTTCTGATCAGCATAAGTTACAGCACTGGAACCGTTGGCGGCTACCGTGGCAATGCAACCAGTCCCGGGATCCGTCGCGCTGTTAACCGTGCCCCTGTAAACCCTGTAATAGGTTTGAGTCTGGCCGTTTGAGGCGCCAGGGTTGATGGTCAGCGTAACAACTTGCCCCGCTGCGACCGCTACGTTGGCACTTGCAGAAGCAGCAGATTCGCTGGAATCATTGCCTGCCGTTACAAAATAGTAATAGATTGCCGCGTCACTCGTGCCCGCCCCGTTAGATGCCAAGAACGAACTCACCTGTGCACCTGTCGGAGCACCGGCGGCCGCTGATACGGAAGGTGTGGCCGGGGATTGCGGACCCGCAACGGCCAAAGGTTGATCTGTCATTCCAGCCCGTTTCATGAACAGGTCATAAGTAAACGGAATGAACCCGAAGTTCGACTGATAGCCGGCCAGAGGAGCGCCAGGATAGTATCCATAAGGTTGCATTTGTGGCATAAGTTTAAACTCAGATACCATCTTTACGTTTGACAAATCGGCCAAAACAGAGGGGCTCATGAAGGCTCTGACATTGCGGAAATTGGTCACGAACCCGGACTCGGCCAAGGTCTTGCCAATGTTTTCGATATCAGAGAAATCCATGTATTTTCCCTTCATGTCAAGGATGTTTTGCCCGGCTGCATAGTTGGAAGGCATGGGGTTGGTCTGGGATGCTCCGACGTATTGCGTGCCATTTTGAACGGCCTTAATCAACCCGTCAAAGTTAACGGTATTTCCCAGGTTGTCAGTGATGAGGTGATCGCCCCAGAGGAAGTTATGCTCGCAACGGGCCAAGAGCGACATGGCGCCGTCCCGATTTTCCTCAGCGACCGGATCTACCATCGAACCGCCCAATTGACCCGTTAAGGCCATTTGGTGGGTGATGCCCCGGCGGGTTCCGAAGTACCGGATGTAGATCCCATTCCGGCTAAATTGTGCGGTTGCTCCGGGAGGGGTACCGCCTTCCATAAAGGCCGGGAAGGAGCGATCATCACCGTAACTCAAGCGGTCGTTCCACTCGAAGTAGGGCTGAATCGAAGGAATGCGATCAAGGAAATTCCACAAAGTAAAGTGCTGTTCTTCGAAGAGGACAGAAGTCATAGTGGCGTCAAGGTTCTGTAAGCGGAGAGGGGTTGCGTCGCCGAAACTTCCGCCCAAATTCGAGGTAGACATAGCTTTTGCCAGGTCTGCCATCGTTTGATCTCCGCTGAAAGAGGGTCCAAAATACTCACGTCCAGTATTGTTGAAGAACGATTTCTTCATCGATACCGGCTTCCCATAGCGGGCCATGTCATAATTGTGCCAAGGATTTGGCAACCCGACGGATTCCGCCCCGGATTCGATCGTGGCTTCAATCAGTGCCAAGTGCGAATCGCCTGTCATTTTGCGAATGGAACGATTGCCCTTTTTCAAGAGCTCGTTATAGGTCTTGGGGATAACCCGGCCATCATTGGCGATGCGATCGGAATCTACACCCATGGCTTTTTGCATCCGTTGAATTTGCAGGGCATCCTCCGTCACGCCAGCCGGCAAAGGAGCACTGGCATTAATGGGTACATTGTTGGTTGTCGGAACAGCAAAACTCAATTGTTACACCTCCCCTAAAGTGACAATGCCTTACGTAGGTTCTCGCTCAGTTGGTCTTCAACCCATTCGGTTACAGACACACCTGGACGGCCTACGAAGGCATCGAAATCGCGGACTAATTCGGCCTCGACCATTCCGTTCATCATTCCCTTTTGCAGGGCATCACGAACTTGGTTGGGGCGATACTCTTCCTTGCTTGCTTTCTTTCTCACGCTTGGAGCAAACATCACCGGAGCCATTGGGTAACCCGGAGTCTGGGATTTGACCAGTTCCATGTCGGCATTGATCTTTTGCTGAGACTTCATCATGACCAGCATGGATTTTGTCATCCGCTCATTCTGTTTCAGGGATTGATCCAGAAGCAGCGCTACGTGCCCCAAGAGATCGACGACATCAGTCATCGGGTCTTCTTCAGCACGGGACTTCTTGGCCTTTTCAGCCACCCGGCGGCCCTGATTGGTGATGATCCCCTTTTGGCGGCCTTCTTCTTCCGGAATATCCAGATCTTCATCCGGGAGATCATCTTCATCTGGATCAAAATAGACATCCTTCTGGCTACTTTTGATGGCGCCTTGGATGTCTTCTTTTGACTTGCGGGATTTTTTGGCTTCTTCGGCTACTTTCTTTTGACTTTTGGTCGCTTTCTTTTCGGCTTTTTCGTCTTCCTCATCCTCTGGTTCGTCGTCGATGTCATCCTCGTCAATTCCTTCGTCTTCTTCATCACCTAGGAGAGGTTTGACATCCTTCTTGCTTTTACGGGACTTATCTTCCGGTTTCTCAAAGTCCTCACAACTGCCGGCCTTCTCACATTTTCTTTCTTCATCCTCGGTGTCCTCCTGAGCTGAAAAAGACTTGCACATATGTGCATGCTTGCAGCTAGGCTCTTCTTTCTCTTCCTTCCGAGATTTCTTTACTTCTTCTTCTTCATCTTCATCCTCATCACGGTGAGCGCGGGACTTTGCGATAACACTCATCCCTTCGGCTAACAGCCGGTCAATCTCTTCCCCTGAAGACGTATGGGAAGTCTTTTTAATCAATTTGTCGAGAAAACTCAATTTTCTCCCTCCTTAATCATGAAAAATGTTGTGGAGTTTCATCAGGTATTCGTAGGCATCTTTGTCCTTGACGCCATGGCATTTGGTTAGGTGCTCATAGGCACCCTGCACCCCATTTTTGAACCGTTTACCGTTGTAGCAATCATTTTTGCATGACGCAAACAAAAGAGGGCTAATCCCGTCATCGAGATTTTGCATCATCAACGGTCCCCCGGTGGTCATGGACTTAACTAAAGAATCCCAAGAGATATACCCTCGGGACTTTCCAAGATCCGCCCATGTGTTGGTATTAATCGGTTCATGAGTGACGGCCACATGTTGGACCAGACTTTTTGAAACCCTATTCCCTGATCGTCCTGTTACCTTGCCTTCAACGGACCACCCTAACCGGCGATTTGATTCCTGCGTGGATTGCGATTTTAAGAGGTTTAAAACCGCCTGAGCTCTTACCACCTCTGGATAAAGAAAACCCTTGATCCAAAGGGAAGGCCCCTTTTGAATCCGGGTTTCTAAGGGTTCGCCAATTAAATTTTCTGGTCCAGGCATGTGGTTCCAGTTGATGTATCCCTCTTCCATTAGCGGAGAAAGATCCATGCCTTCTTGTACCACAACTTCATTTTGCAGGTCGGGATCTTCTGTAGAAGCGACCCCTTCTATGATGTGTACTTTCTGGCCATGGACTGATTCCTCGGCGCTTTTTTTCAGGGGAAACCACAGACGAAATGTGTCTTGCATCTCACCACCTGCTTTAGTATTGATAGTGGATCACTAGGGCTTGGCTCACCGCGGCGCTGGCCACCGTAAATGTCGCTACGCCAGCGGCATAAGACATGCTTACGATATAGCCGTTGCCCGACTGGAGACCATACAGTTGTGGCTGACGCACAACATTAGCCGTGACCGTTGTAGTAGTCCCGGCCGTTGCACTCGTCGTCGTAGAGACGGTTGCGAAGGCCAACGCCCCGACTTGGATAGCGTTCGCGTCAAAGCCGTAATCTGTTGGGTTGCCATTTTGCCCGCTGATAAGTCCCTGCTGTACGGCCTGCAGTCTTTGAGCGAGTTTCGCCTTCAGAGCTGCTCCACCCAAGTGATTGTCGAAGAGTTTGGCCAAAGTGTTTGTGATTGCTATCTGAATCACCCCCTTTCAAAGAATTAACCTGCCAACAGATCAGGCAGGTTTGGAAATACCAAGTGTCGTTTTCTCAATATGGCCTTTGATCCTATATCTGTTCCCCCTTCTCGCCGGATGAAAGCGGGGGGAAAGACAACATAGTTAAATAGGGCAGAATAACGAACCGAATAATTCGTTCCCAGCGGAGGAGGGTTGATCCAATCTAATGCCCTTCCTGAGAAAGTGAAATCCGTTTTCGGACTATAGGAAGTGACTACTCCTGTCGAAGGATTTACCGTGACGCACCGATCCACATTGACCGCATGGTAATAGAGCGTATCCGTTGTCCCGCTCCCTCGTGTAATGATTTGCCCATCAAAGGGCATACCGCCCCACTGGGGTGTAACAAGATCGAATTGCTCTGAGGGATATGGATCAAGCATGGATTCGGTCATTACTAAATCCCCGGGAACAGCCAGCCCTGATGCAATAAGATCGGGGTTATCCTGTTCTACTCTCGTTATGACAACGTTCTTTGTAATCGGCGGATCTGGATAGAATCGGCCAGAACCGCCACAGAGAATACAATTGTTGTTAGAGCGAGTCGGGTTTGACGGATCGCTGCCGCATGGACAATACATGGAGCGATAAAGTTTTATAATCTGGCCTTTTTCGGCAAAGAAATTATTGTCAATCGCCAGATCAAAAGTGGAGTTGTTAAACATAGGCTCCTCCTAAATCACCGTGTATTGAGGCCCCACGATGCGATCTTTAATCCGTTTGAGGTTACCCCACTTATCGCTTTTTCCTCCATATAGCCAGTCTTTATAGTCCTGTGCCAACCCAGCTCCGGGATAGGATTTTCCAAAAGTCTTATCCATTGACACTCCATCGCGTGAAGTTGATACGCTATCAAGACCGGCTCCATAGGCCGTCCCAATTCTTCCTATGACGTTTATAGCCGCTATTTTAGCGATAGCCTCACGCACGATTTGGAATTCGCCTTCAAGAGTAGGGAGCCCGCACAAGGCAGAGTAATGCCAGAAATTCGGAATTGAATTATAGATGTAAAGAAATTGAAGCATTGCGCTTTCGTAAAATTGCCAACTGACGACGGCCCCGTTGTTGGGGACCAGTTCCAACTCTCCGTTCATAACATTCCAGACAATCCAATCCAGCGTTACATCAAGCGTCAATGTTCCATTGAAGTACCCGGTCAAATTGAGCATCTTCAAAATCCGGTTATATGGCATCTTAACGGTCATCCAGCGCATGAAATCTTTCATTCGGTAATACGTAACGGGAATAGCCGTAACATCCGCCCATCCCGTGGTAACGCTCACCTGCGTCCCCGCTGCTATGCTATTGGGATCCGTTGCTACATACGTCGGCTCGGGATAGAAATAACACTTTTGATAAATCTCGTTGTAAGCCTGTTGCAGGTCCTGCTGGAAAACGTCATCGCTGACCGTCTGGTTGTCAATTATGATTTGCTCTGTCTGGTTTGTCAGCGGCAGCGCCGAGGGATTTACTGTTACAACGATATAATCCGTTCCTGCCTGATTCGTTAATATATAATCCTGCACAACCCCGGATTTAACTGTGACTGCCGTCCCGCCTGCCCAAGATAGGGTTAGAGTGCTCAATACAAGTGAGAAGATCCCCTTAGTATGCGTGGAGGGAACCCGCTTGATTGTCACACCCGTGATGAGCTGAGGTTGTATCACCGGTCCCACGATTTCCAAGGCATCCAGTGGCACCCCATAGCACCATCGACTCTTAAGCTCGCTTACCGGTACAACGGCAACCCAGAAGGTCTGACTAACAGTCGTCAGGATCCCGGCTGTCGCCTGCACTTGGTAGTAACCCTGTCGGCAGAGGTTAAACCCTTCAGGCCCGTTAATCGTTCGGAGATCAAAAGTAACGGTGGCCGAGGTCTGTCCTGCGGTTAATGTGAGCGTCTGTGATTTTACAGATCCATACCCATCGTTTCTCAACAAGGAGACCGTGACGGTATCACCCGCCACGGCTCCTGAGAACGTAAGATATGCGGTAACCACTGCAAGATCTTGATGATATTTACTGTATTCCGTTTTGTCCACGGATACTAACAAACTATTCATTCTATCACCCAGCTATCTTAATTCCATATCGTTTGGCAGCCCGCTCGATTCTCGCCCGAATTTTGCTTAACTTGTCTTTGCTGTACTTGCTGGCATTGCGTTCTTGGTTGATATAACCAAGGGCAGCTCTCACGTGCTCTTCTGTGTCTATCGGATAAGAATCATGTTCCGGATCGGCAAATTTATCTACGCCCTCATATTCCTTCTCCTTACGCCGTTTAACCTCGGCCCATTCTTCCTTTGACCGGGCCTTCTCCATATCGGAGAGCATTTCAGAGAGAACTTCAGCATGTCGCTTTTCGTCAGAGAGGATGTTCAAAATAATACGCCTGTCTTCATCCGATAAACCCTTGGTTTTTAGCATCTGGCGATAGAAAGAAATGGCTTCCTCCTCGTCATTGAGAGCAACTTTGACCATCTTTTGCACGGGATCACCGCCTTTAAACATGTCAAGTTTCCCTTCAGTAACCATTGATGCGTAGTTTCGCCCTTCCTTTTTTACCAGGACATCAAGCAGGTTAACACCGAGTTCTTTTGCTGATCGCTTTAAGCCAATAGACTCAAAACTCTCATATGCGTGCTTATTCCCTGTTGCAATGATTATATTGGTCGTATTCCCTTTGACCATGGCATGAATAGCTAACTTTTTAACATCTTCAGGTCGCTGATTGGTTGGATCAAAGGGTATTGCCCCAAGAACGCTGTTTTTGGTGTCCAATAACAAAAAGTAGCTTCCTTCTTTGTTGTCTATTCCGGCTTTTACCATGTAATCAATTACATCATTGGGAGAATTGATGGTAGGCTTTCCCTCTTTGTTCTGTCTTCTTTCTACCGAGGTTTCATAGAGGGGTATTGTTTTGGTCTTTTCTTCGGGTTTGTTTATCTTCATTTTTGAAGCAACAATATATCCCTCGTTATTAATTAAGCTGTAAGTTTCCCCCATTACGATATGCCCATAAAGCTTTAGGCCAGAATCAGATACAGCGTTGTTGAGCTTTTTCGTCACCTCAATATCCTCTTTAGATGGTTCCGGATTCCCACTCGGGTGATTATGCATAACGTATAGCCCAGAAGCTCCGCTTAAAATGGGCAGTTTTAAAACATCTTTCGGACTCACTATTGAGGAGGAAACAGCGCCAATATGAACACACTGGGCACCAATGACCCCTCCTCTGCGGTTCACCGCAACTACAAATACCTTTTCCCTATCTGCATCCGTTAAGTCCGAAAACATATCAGCTACATCTTGAGCACTTTTTACTATTGTCCCATTGACCTTTACAGAACCAGTTTTACTTGCTTTTACTCTAATAACTTGGCTCGGGTGATACCATTCGCTAGAGAATTCGTCGTGGGTCTTCGTTTTGTCTTTATGTTCTTCCTTTTTAGATTGAAACGCCTCGCTTATTTTCTTTCCCTGCTTTTCCCTTGGTACATCCCCACCAACGATCCGGCCCTCAGAGTCAATCTTTATGCGCCGATAATCTTTCGTTCCCTCATCGCTTCCGGTTCCTTCTTTGGCCAGTTTGGCAGTTCCATTCGGGTGGATGGTTATCCAGCGGCCTTCTTCTCCCGTTTTTTTCTTTTCGGAAATGGTAGTTTCACTTTTCTTTATCCGTTCCTTTCGCAGCATGGCAAGTATTTTTTGGGCTTTGAAGCTCTTGCTAAGTAAGTTATCTCTTGCTAAGAGAGGATTAACACTTTTTTGAACCCTTATTTCTTCATCTATAATCATGATGTCTTTGGAGTCAAAAATCACTATTTCCGGAGCATTTTTAATCCCAAATTGCTTAGGAACCGAAATAATACAATCAAACCCTGCTTCTTTCAGGTACTCGGTAAGTTGTTCGGCTCCGTAGCTCTTGGAATAGTCTTTGACTGCTCCCATTGCATAGTCTTTGCCGGTCTTCTTTTTCACCCCGAGAATAATCTTAACCATATCATCGGCATAAGCGGGATTTTTGACTTTTACCTTTACTGTTAAAACGGACTTGCCATAAAATCTAGCGTGCTCTGGTTTAGATGTGAAATAGATTCCCGCTCCATAAACTCCCGCAAGGGTAGTGTTTTCCCCCAAATGGCTTAATTTAAAGCCTTCTCTTTTTATGCTTTCTGCTGCTTCCTTCTTTGTTCCATGATAAAGGTCTACGGATATTGCGCTACCTTTTACCCACTCATCTGCTTCTTTTCTGGAAGCTATCACTTTGCCTGACTCTTCATTTTGATGCAGGGATTTGTTCAGTTTCTTTTCGTGCATTTCTTTCTCCCATGGTCCATGTTCAGCAGCGCCCAGGCAGACAAACGCTTCGATGGTTTTCTTTCCAGCGTGCTTGAAGCCCAAAGTACGGTGATAACCATCTGCCACATCATAGCCGCTCTTGGTTTGGACTAAAACGATCGGTTCCATCTTTTTGCCTTCACCTATGGCCTGGGCTATACTTTCCACTTTCTCGATATTCCGGCCGCCGGGTCTGCGGGCCATTTTGATCTTTGACAGTGGTATTCTCGGGTAATAATGCCAGTCATTATTTTTAACCCATTCCAGAGTTTCAGCCGGATAGTTTTGGCTCAAGTAATCATAAACACGCTTCCACGGGACACCACCACTGGGCATAAGATCATCGGTCTTGGCGCTCTTTCTAATTTCTTTTTTAATGTTCTGCAGGTCTTTCAATAGCTCAGGCCAACCAGGGAAATATCCCCTATCGTCTACATACAGATCGGCGTAGATCTTCCGCGAGGTCTCAAAACCTAAGCCGGGGATATTTTCATTGAGGTAATCAAACGGTATTCCATGCTTCTCTAAAAAACGCTTGGCTTTCTTTTCGTCTTTCCCCGCTCGGCAGGTCCATATAATAATGGTGCCGCCATTCTCTTTAAACCAATCCAGAGCTTCTTTAACCCCCCGCCGTGGTTCTCCAAGCTCAGGGAATTCTCCCGTAGTCACAGTTCCGTCGAAGTCAACCGCCATGACTTTAGGGAAGTCCTTTAACCCTGGTGTATTGTCAAAAGACTTCCGAAGTTTCTTTCCCGTCTTTTCCTCAACGAACTTATTGACCAACTCCTGCCATATTGCTTGTGGCCACTTCGTTTTCCCCTGGTATTCCTTCGGGCCCTCCTTGTAAACATTAAGCGGAGCATTGCCGGTGTCTGGGCAATAAGCAACTAGTCTGGGTTCATCATGCTCACTATCAAGAAGATAGTAATAGACATTCCAATCCATCCCGGTATCCCAGACTTGCGCCCAAACTTTTCCATAATAATCAGCATTCGCTACAAGCATCGGCGGGTTCTCTGAATCATAGCCAAGTTCCTTGTGTTTCTTCTCAATGGCCTGGATGGCATAGAGGTCTGAGATCTGTTGCGCCTTAGCCATTGAGTCATCGACATACTTTCTCATCAGCGCATCCCATTTGACATCGCCAAGGCCCAACTTATTATTAAATGTGGTCCGCGTTATACCTTGTTCTTTAACGAATTCTTTAAACTTCGGACAATTAAAGCTGTAGGCCATGACATCGGACCAGCGAGTAGCAAGGTGCGTAATTTTGCCCTCAAAGACGTGAAAGTACATCTCTCCCCATCCGTCGGCCGCACGCCATACTTGCCCTCTGAGACCTTCAGCTCGTTTTGACCAACGGGGTTCTTCGTCTGGATCGTTATTGCGGTGGGCTATTCGATAGGCCTTATCATAGGCTTTGAATAATCCGTCGGGGATCCCTATTTTGCCGTCTTCGTCGGCTTTGGATTTTGATTTAGTAACTGTTCTAAGGTTTTGGAGCAGATCCGCAAGTTCTTGTTCTTTCTTCTCGTAAACGTCATCCCACCGCTTATATATTTCTGGATACATTCTTGATATACCAACTTGCGCCATCTTATCTGTGTTCCAAAATGAAATAGCATAGGACGATATCTTTCCCTCAGGGCTATTTGTAAAAGTTTCATATTCTTCCTTAGTTATTGGTATGAGATCTCGCATTAATATTTCGTTATCTCCGCCTGTAGACGTGATAGCATTGCCAAAGTAATATTTGATAGCCCGGTGTTTTGAACCAGATACAGCAAAAGAATTTACTCCAGGTAAATCATTCACCTGAAGCATTGAAACTCCTTTTTCATAGCCATTCTCTCTCGTGTTGAACGAGCGTTCTGATTCTGGGGCATCTCCATATCTGGCACCAACTACAGGTATCTTACCTTCATCGTAGAATCTATCGACAAATAAAGGCTCAAATACCTTCCTGGCTATCTTGCGTCCATTTGCTTCATTAGCGATTTGTTCCGTGGCTTCCCTAATCTTTTGGTTCTCTCCCCAATTACCGAACCACTTTCTAATTCTCTCTCTTACCGCAGGGTTGTCTAGTTGCTTCGGTTTATTTGGTTTCTTACGTTGAATCTGTTCTTTTTGCCTAAATGCAGTCTTTACATTTTTACCTTGTACTTCTTTCGGTACATTTCCTCCAACAATCTTCCCAGATTCATCGATGAGTACATGCCTTCCCTTTCCCTCTTCGCTCCCGGAATTGCTAGAACCGATAGTTATCCAGTGCTCCCTGGCTTTTAGCAGAGATTTGGCTAAAGATTTTACCTGTTGGTTTAACCCCGATTCTCCCAGCTTTTCCAGGCTCAAAATGATTCGCTCTAACTTTTCTTCTTCCCCGTCTTCCCAGTGTCTGATATGTTCCATCCAGGACTTCAGGGAGCCGTCGTAAAGCCCGGCTCTTTTGGCTCTTTGGTACAATTTGACCATTCTCGTCCAGTGAGACCAACTTCCTTGTCTTGCGAATTGCCCCCTCTCGTCCCTTGCCATTGTCACTCGCTCCTTTTGACCGTAATGCGTACCCTAAACTTGCCTTCCCGTTCACCCTCAAACGTGATTTTATGTTCAAAATTCTTTACATTACCCGCAACACAAAGAGCATAGATGAGATTATTGATAGCTTGGGTTCCGGAGGCCAAGCATTCAACCGGTTCGTTTTCTGTGACGTTGATAATGGCAGCTGCCAATTTGTTTGGATTTGTTTCTCTTGACGCTTTAAAAATCATTGCTCATCTCTCCTTACTGGTACTCCTGATAAGAAAACGTAATGGTGGCGGCAGGAAACGTGTAATGGCACACATGGCACATAATCCTCTTTTTTTCTCCCGATATTACTTTTCCCTGACCAAGTTGCTGTCTCCAAAACCTGTCTCGTTAAATGCTCCGGGGGATGGTGCAATACCTCGAACACTTTCCCCTCTAGCAGTTCTTTGCACTCATAGCAAACTTTATCATCATGGATTTTTGGTACGGTCACATAAGATCCTTCCGGCAGCGCTAAAAGATAGCCTGAGTTGTAAGCATCGTTTAATTCGGTTACGGCGATCTTTTGGAAGCTCTGGCCGTAGTGGTCCCAACGTTCTTCCAGGCGTCGTGCCAGCTCATTCTTGCTTATTCCCTCTTTAATTGCCCGGACAACCTGCCAGCGAACGTCATTTCTCATGCCATCGGCCCATTCTTTCATCTTGAGAGCCGAGGATGTTCTGGCATACCATAGAGCATTAAGTTTCGTCTTATTGTCTGAAGGTGGCCCAGGGGGAGGCTTAATGCCGCTTGTTTTGATGTCTTTATCTGCTTCTTGGTAGCTCAAGCTCACCGCTAAATTGAC
Organism: Bacillota bacterium; assembly: GCA_021811425.1. Taxonomy (GTDB): domain Bacteria; phylum Bacillota; class Desulfitobacteriia; order Desulfitobacteriales; family Desulfitobacteriaceae; genus JAJZPA01. The sequence continues at coordinate 16,479 of JAJZPA010000014.1, forward strand.
AGCATCCGAGATGATATTGCTCGGTACTGGTTTAGATGTGATCTGCAGAAACTCTTCATATTTTTCCGGCTTTCCCAACATAAACCCAGCTAAGAGTAACCATTTCCAAACCCCTTTAATCCAGCTTTCGGATTTCTTCTTTGTCCTCTCTACGATGGTTTTTTCTAATTTTGCTAAGAGGTCGATGTCAAACTGTTGGCCTTCGGTTTTGATTGGTTCCCATTTCACAGTTTGAGCACCCCCCAGCTCTTAGTGATTTCCTCCTTTTTGTCATCCTTTTTGTCTGGTTTAGCCTGTTGGATAGGTTGGTTATCTCCAGGGTTTTGATTCTGGTCAGGGTTTTGTGCTTGTTGTTTCTGTGCCTCCGCCTGCATTTTGAGCTTATAAATCTCAAGTAAAGCTGTATTGGCCGGCAATTCCCCTATACCCATAGGGAGAGGATCGGCATTATCCATAGCCTTCCTCACTTCGTCCACGGTTGCGTAGTTTGTAGCTTTCTTGACCGCCAGCTCAATCTTCTTCGCTTCGTCCTCTTTCTTTAATCCCTGCCAAACCATCTTTAAGTCTGAGTAACGGGGTTTGATAAGGATTTTGGTTAGCCAGTCGGCCATGTTCTGGAGAAGCGAATGGAAGCCCTCTTCTTGGGCTTGAGAAATGACATCGTCCTGGTTCCCCTCAAAGAGATAATTCCCGCCGCCCTTATCAATTGCAAAGTTGATGGTTGTGGGGTTCATGCGGAATGCCGCTGTTTTGAGGTTTACAATGAATCTAAGCATTTCGGAGAAGAGCATGTCTTTTGGGGTATCACGAAGCTTTGTAACCTCCGCCCTGAATTCTGGATCTGCGGGAATCACAGCTAACCTCTGCCAACTAGCCGGCCCTGCTTCGCCATACATTTCTCGCTTGAAGGCTTCGAGTCCATTTGGATCATAGTCGCCAAACAAAGTCAAAAGGGATTCTGGATAATTCGTCCGGAATAACTCTTGGTTATACTGCCAGGCATTGACCCATGCTGCCGTAATGTCTAAGCTCCTTTGAAACAGACTTCCACCGCCATAGGGCAGCTTGTTTGTTACAATCGAGGGGTTAGTGATATTGACAGACATCTCGTCTTCTGTCCAGCCGGCAACGATTCTGCCGTCGATTTCCTGGACATATGCCGCCTTGGTCAGGTCTACGCCCGCCGGGTTGAACTCTTGATCTTCGCTTGCCCTTTTACCCGCCCAGTCTAAGGATTCGCGCAAGGCAGAAGGCATGTAGCGTAGATCTTCAAACTGCATATCTTGCCGGTAGTCGGACATGTGTTTTTGGATCCAAGGGTAGAGAATGGCTGCGCGAGGCATTACCGTATCCCCTGCGACAAGATGGTATCCGGCCGGTCTTCCAGTGCGATCACGAAAGATTATCATTGACTTGCGATCGACGATCAATTCTTCTTCTGTGGACGTGACCATAAAGTCCCTAAACCCATTGGGGTGAATATGTGGATTGGGATGCAGAATGATTTCTTCGATTTCTCGGCATCTTTTTTTAATGTCATCCGTCTCTTGAAACTCCGGATTGTCGTGCTCCTCGTGAACCACCTTAAAGCCAACTTGGGTTTGCGGATCGGTGCACCGTTGTGCCACCTGCCGGACTTGCATTAGCCGGGCCCCAACGATAATCTGATCAATGGCGCTTCTGGCATACGCATCCCGGAGAAATGAGTAGCTTACTTCATCGGCCGGCTTTTCAACGGCCCCGGACATCGAGAGTCCGGTCATCCGGTTCCAATCCGAGAAGAACTGCCCATACATCGCCCGGCGGCGTTCACGCGTGAGTTCCCGAGCTTTACGAATCTCGTCAAGTTGTTTATCTATCGTCTCTTTCGGCACCAGTAGCTGGCTGCCGGGTAGAGGTGCGAAGTTTTCCATTCTTTCACCCGCTTTTGAGCAAAATAAAAAGCCCGCTAGCTAGACAATTTACTAACCAACGGGCTTGCGAGAAGCGCTTACTTATTCAGATTGATTATTCCCTTTGAGGTAACCACTACATGAGTTTCGTTCTTACATTTTGGACATGTTTTTTTAACTTCGCCAGAGGCTTCAAGGAGGACTTTACCACAGTTCGAGCAGCGAATTATCTCCATATCATCAGCCCTTTCTCAGAACTTCTTTCACGGCTTCCCAAAGAGCGTCGATGAGTTCTTTGCCCCGAAAACTGCCTAACCCCTGTTGGAAAACATCGTACTCTATCCATGTCTGTAACCCACTCGGGAGATGTTTATTTATGTGAAGAGTTGGATATTCGCTTTCGAGTAGTTCAATGCACTGGCCGACTGAAAGTAGAGGAAGGCAAAGTTCCTTTAATCCCGAGAACCACTCATCCAGGGGGCCGAATCCACAGTGATCGCCAACGCAACATTCCTTCTGGTGATTAACCAGTAATTCCTCAGAATCTACTGCTGCTGGTTTCCACCAATCCCCTTCTTTTGGATTCCAGCCCTTTCTGAGATTCTCCTGCTGTTGCGGTGTCAACTGTTTAAGTTGCTCAACATTTATCCTCTGTTTCATCTTTCAACCTCACGAACAACGCAAGCCAACACAAGATCCCTTGTCATGCCAGTTGGAACTTCTGCTTCAGCAAAAATAATAGCCCTATCCTTGTTAATAAGGCCTAAGTCTAGTAACTTATCCAGCGTTTCGTGATATAGTCGTCTGCGTTCTCTTTCGAAAATATCGCGCTTTGTCGAAAATACTAAGGGTTGTTCAATGCTCGCTTGACACGTTAAGACTTGAACCACTTCTCCTTTAAGGCATAACGCGGGCCTAATCGTTTTTTCCTCTTGCATATTCTTACCCCCACACAATTCCTTCACCTTTGCAAGCATGGCACCGTATCGATCCTTTTCCCCATTCAATCGCCACTATTCCTCCGCCCGCGCATACCGGGCATTTATAGGGTTTCTTGCCTTGTTGTGGGGAAATCGTATTGGCAATAATGGCAACGTTCCCTGCAAGGTTGCTCAAACCTTTTTCTAATGTCTCAATTCTGAATGCATGGTTGCCAAGGTTGTTGCGGATTTGTCTTTCCATCTCCAACTGTTTCAACGCATCCGTTAATGAATCACTCATTGATATCCTCCGTTCAATCTTTTTAAGGTAAATTGGACGCATGTTACACCTCAAAATGATCCGCTGAATTTTGAATGTAATTCTTTCTTACTTCCACATCTCCCCGAGCCGTTCTTCCGGGATTTCATTCCCTTCTTGGTCCACATAACTTTTACTCTTTCCCAGATTTTCTTCGGCCAAAGCAAAGTTCGGACATTCCTTACATCCCATCGTCAGCCGGCAACCCTTGTCTTGCCTTTGTCTGATTGTCAGTTTGCATGATGCAAAACTCATAATTCCGTCCTCCTTGGCTGTAGTTTCTTCGTTTCTACAGGTTTGTCCACCAGTCCCCGGCACTCCGGACAGATAACCGCTGCTGTTTGGTGCATTCCGCTTCTGAGATTTCCCAGATAACGTTTTCCACCATCGAATTCTTTACTGCATCGATTACAGGTGTAGGGGGTGTACGTGTCATATTCTTGCCAGAGTACATAAGGGAATTGATGGGGTTTTCCTCCGCCTTCAAAAAATCTAGGCATCTGTTTCCACCGAATTCCCGGGTTGCTTTTCTTCCAGAAATTTCAGCTCTTCTCTCGTGGCTTCGTCCATCATCTCATCTGTAGCACCAAGTTTCTTCAATACACGAGTTAATACCGCATTTGCGATAGCCAACCGGGTTAATGCATCTTCGTGCTCCATAAGGATAGCTGAGAACATTTCGGCGTTTTTTACGATGAACTCAGCGTCGCGGGTCATCTTCCGGTTTTGGTCCCGCCTCTCGTGCCGTGTCTCCATCTAATGATCTCCTTTCAAAAAATCTTTTCATCCCTTTACGTGCTCCGACATCGATGGCAATATCTAAAGCGTCGGCAACATCGTCATGTGTCATCTTGGGTGAGAAGGTAACAAGTTGTTCATAGAGCTTCCGCATCTTCGGGTGGATCCTCACGTTCGGCAGCCGGTCCATATCAATCCAGCCTTCTTCGTTTGGAAGAGAGGACCTAAGATATAACCCTCCTGCTTCTACAAAGGGAACGTTTCTTGTGATCCGGCTGTATTTGTCGGCTGTATTAGTTATCGCTCTAACTTTGATAATCGGGTGTCCCGGATGTGTGCGGTGCCATTTCTTAACTTCCGCGACAAGATATTTCTGGCCGCCATTATCCTCCATGCCGATTTGTTCCGGCACCCAGTCTAAATAGTTTTCTGCGATTAGGTTAGCTTGGTCGCCTGGATCGAACTGATCCGCTATGACGTCGAAAACTAAAACCTCAAAGGCTGGAGTTACAGCAATAGTCAGGTTAACAAAATCATCAGAGTATGTTTTCTCGGTGGTGGCCGGATCTACGCCTTGGTATATCTTTAAAGGTTGGCCTCTAAAGTACCAGGCATCGTTTTCGAAGGTGATATCCTTTTTGGTGTACCACTGGATCCATGGGGCCTTGAACGCACCACCCTCTAAGGCTTGCGGTTTTTGTTGGTAGAGACTCGTAAATTCCCGGCTGCCGATGGATACTCTGATGGATTGTAGTTTTGCTAAGTTGAACCTTTCCGGCCATAGGGGCTCTCCAAGCTTGCGGCCGAGAACGTCGTGTTGTTCCGCTATAGCCGGGAAGCTTACGATATCCCATTGTTCTCCGTCGGATTGTTCCATGGCTTTAATTAAGCGTCCCGCCAGGTCATCCTCATGCCAACGAGTTAAGATTAATATAATGGCTCCGTCGGGCTCTAAACGTGTATAAGCGGTTGAAGTGTACCAATCCCATACTTTATTCCGGATAGTTTGGCTGTTGGCTTCTTCTCGGTCCTTATGTGGATCGTCTATCAGAAGAATGTCGCAGCCCTTTCCTGTAAGCGATCCTCCCACGCCTGTGGCTACCATGCCGCCAATATGACCTTCTAGACTCCAGTTATCTACAGCGGAAGATTTCGAGGACACTTTAATATCAAACAGCTCTTGCCCATATTCAACAATCTTATCGCGGGATTGTCTGCTAAATGTTTCGGCAAGGCTTGAGCTGTAGGAAGTTGTTGCTATACGCTTTTCAGGGTTGCGCCCGAGAACCCAGGCTGGAAAATGAACTGAGGCCGACTGACTTTTAAAATGGCGCGGTGGTTCAAAGATCATCAATCGCTTGATTTCGCCTCGCTCCACGGCCATGAGTTTTTCAGTCACGTATCTAACATGTCGAGAGTCCCATGCATACGCCTGTTTGGGTGAAACATAATGCATGAATCCTCTTAGGTTTGCTCTAGCCGCTCCGACTCTCCACTCGTGATCCGAAAATGTTGTCGACAAGTTCCGGGTGCTCCGAGATGATCGTTTGCGTGATGTTGTAGTTTTGCTCATGTGAAGATTTCACCTCGATAGCTCCACCTCCCGGACCGGAAATTTCTTTTCTCTCTGTATACAAACCCTTCATTTCGAAGAAAAGTTTAATGGCTTGAATGTTACCTCGTCTGACTTGTCTCAGTAAAGCCTTCCACGCTTCGGCAACTTCACCGTTTGTATATTTATCAATTTGTGAATTTACATAGTTGACAAACCTCTCGTCTTTCATCCATTTCCATAGTGTGGAAAAGGCAATATCTACCTCTGCGCATTTAGCCTCTTTGCTTCTCTTATCATCGGGATTCACAAGGAGTTCGGCCATTTTTATTTGTTTTGCATTAGGTACCCAATCCTTGCTTTTTCTTTCGTTTCCCTTTTGGTTTTTCTCCATAATTTTCACCCTTTAAAATGTCTGGTGCGTCCTGGCCGAAATCATTCCATTCAAGACCGAATCTCTCCATGATAGTTTTAAAATCTTCTATGTCGTGTTCTTCAATCTTTAACCCTTTATCACCGATGCCGATGTGTTTCAGCTCGTGCAGCATAAGGATTTTCTTTTGGTTCTCGGTCATGTAGTAGATATTCGGTTCGTAGAAGGTAACTATAAAATCAAAAGGAAGGTATGCGGTATAAGTTCCGTTCACCTTCCTACAGTCGGCGTTAATTTGCTTCCCCTTGTCGCGCTTTGCTTCATAACTTCGGACGTAACCAATCTTTACTTCGTAATCCCGAATAATATTTAGTTCCGGCATAGCCTTAATGATTCGTTCCCCGAGTTCTTTTATATCTTCCGCTACTTCATAATCAACGACCGCCAATTCCATTCTAAGATTTCTGGTTATGCCGGTCTTTTCTTCTGTCCTGAGTTCCGCATAAAGCTTTGTCAAGGTTTCTATCGCTTCGCATGGTTCTTTATATGGATCTTTGCACGCTTTCCTGCATCTGGCACAAATCAGGCTATTACTCATTTCATCACCTAAAAACACGTTGGAGTCTTTCTAGCACTCTTTCGCTTATCGCATTATTTCACTGTTTCAAAAAATATCCCATTGCATCCGTACTTCTGCGCTGACCCCCGCTTCAATCGCCACCAACCCACGCCATTGGCATGTTTTTCGGCAACCCTCACATCCTGCTAGTTTGGTTGGTGTACTGTTAGATGGTTTGTGCAGGCTCATCTTTTTCCATCTCCTTTATTTGACACCCCTTATGTCCTACCTTATCGCAATCCTTACACCCCGCATATGCGCATAACGACGCTATTTTAGCACAGAGCATACAAACACAACGCGGATTGCAATCACATCCAAAAATAAGGTAATCCATAATAAACCCTCATTGTAGTCTCAATTTAACCATATACTTTTAGTTGAGCGACCACGTTGATAACTTGCACGATGACATTTATCACGTTTACCGCAATTACAATGCCGAAGAATACCTTCATCTTACTCACTCTCTTCTAATGTTCAATTCACTTTCCCAAAATCTAACCATTTGAATGGCTGATGGCTCATAGAATGCCAATAAGTCTGGTTCGTTCTTGAACTCGTCTTTAACGCTTTGTAAATATTGTTTCGCCCCTTCTAGGTATTGCTGGGCTTCCGTGAGTTCGTTCATTTTGATTCCTCTCTCTTAAAATGAGCATGAAAAAAGCACCCTCGGGTGAGAGTGCTACTTATTAAAAACATATTCCGAGTTTTATCCCATCAAGACTTTACCTGATTATTTTCTAAAAACTCAATTCCCCTAATAGTAATCTTAACATTATCTTTCCATGCAAACTGTACCGTATTACCTTGCCCTGCCCTAATTACACTTGCACCAAATATTAAGTTATCTTGTTGCATTATTTCTAATATTTCTCCATATTGTTCTAGGTTTAAATTTAGTTCTTCTTTGCTTGGTACCTTACTTGCTGAATTTAAACTATCTAAAATCTTTAAAATTAATTCTTTTTTGCTCATTGAATTCACCCCCCTTCTTGCCTATTTCTTCGACAAAAGGAAGGGATTTCCTGCAACTTATCTGAATTTTCTATGCGGTGGTTTTGGTTAATAGTTTTACCTTATCCGGTGGAATATCCTTAAACACTCGCAGTTGCCAACGTTCCTCCCACTCAGGAGTCCCTTCATCGACAAAAGGCCATCCGGCGTCCGTAGTTTCAATGACTGATAAATCCACCTCAAGTATTGTTACGTTGTCCTCGTTTCCCCATGGCAAGGTTGAAACGTATATCCATGGTTCTGGTTTATCCTGCCAGGTTGGCTTACTGTTGACCTTAAGACCGTCGCGAAGAATACTGCCAACCCTATCATTTGGGGTTGTGTGATACCAGACACAGGTGCCAGATTCATGGTTTATAACATCGTTCATCTTTCAACCTCTGTCTGATACCTCGATATGGGATGGTTTCGGGAACTATTTTAAAGACAATCTCCTCGCTATCCGAATTATATGTAACGTCATAATATGGAGCCTCTTGTTCTTCTTGAATTTCCTCAAAGTGTTTACTTATCGCGCAGTATTCTATTGCGTCAATATGGAGCATTTGCTCTGCTCTGACTGGGATCACTTGTGCAAATGCCTTTTGTATTGCATCAGGATTCTTTTCAATTAGTTCATTGCTTATTCTAAACCTACCTATTCTTTTGGTAGTGCCCATGATTTCATCCCCCGTTATTTAACTCTCGTGAGCCTCGGTTTTCTTTCTTGCCTAAGCTTCTCTCGCGCGGCTTCCAATGCAATAGCTAGTCCTTCCTCTACCTCAGGAGTGCTCATCCCCTGCCATTGGAGCTGCCATTTTCCTTTTTTCCAGATACAACTCAATCCCCGGTTTCATTTGTGGGGTATTCTTTTTAGGAATTAACTCGATGATGATAGTCAAAACAATTATTCCGCATATAACAAAGAAGCCTATCATACTTTTTCTCCAGGCCACCGTATTCCCCGGTTCTGCCTCATCATTAAATCCAATACTTTAAACCTATTAGTATCCTCATATTTTACCGATGGAGGTTTCTGTGGTTCTTTTTTAGGCTTTACTTTTTCCATCCCTGAACCTTCCTGCTTTCTTTTAATTGAGTTAGGTTTTTCTCTGAGGGCAATAAAGAGTTGAGGCCCGGTTTTATCCAGGCCTCTAAGTGGGAATGTGGAGGGGATCGATATACGTCAAGACGTTTCCGCCTTAATTCACACCGAGCAGGATTTATGGTAGAACCGCCTGCTCAATTTCCCGGGATAATCATGCGCCAAACTTTTACCCGTGTCCTGTTACTTGCTTGCCACTATCGGCAGGTTTTCACCGGCTATCCCACCCGCACCTGGCGCATCTTCCATCTGCCCATTCTGCAGATGTACTTTCATAAAAACCTCTTTATGTTATGCACGCGGGAAGGAGATTCGCGCGAATCCCCTTCCCTCTTTGGTTTTTAATTTGATCGCAAGGGTGAGGATTTGCACCTCACATGGGAAGGGTGGTCTTAGTCCCTCGGCTTTCATCTTTAACCGCTTCTACCCCAGGTTGATTACTTGCCTAGCGTCTACTTTTTTTCCGCCACCTTGCTACATATGAGTATAAACCCGTTGTCCCTTCCTTTTTTCCAGGAATCTTGTTAAATTTATTCCTCCCTTACGGGGTCAATAAGTTGTCTCTTTGTGGCCATTAAGAGCAAATAAAAAAGCATGTTCTCCTTCCATGCGTAGCATAGGCTCAAACTAATTTTAAGTTCTATGGATATAGCGTTCATGTTCTTGTGTTTGAAATAATAACTCTCGATAATTATCCGATATTCACCTGGCATTATCGAGAGTGCATCATGAATCAGTTTTACCCAAGGATCATTCGCTTCAAAAAGTCTCATTCCTCTAGATTGTGTTTGGTTCCCCATTTCTCCCCCACTTACCCTCACCTCACTGAATGGGGTTTCATGGATGATATTTTCTCTTTTATCCTTGAGTTCTTTTGATTTTGTGGGGTAAGCGTAGAGTTCCGTCTCGATTTTACGGGTAATCTGCTTACTTATTAATGGCATCTATGCACCCCTCACTTCAGCTTGAATTTCCCATAATTCCTTTTATCTTCGAACACGCACCGATTTTCAAACTTACATTCATCACATTTCCCTTGAGCAAATATTGGCTGATTTAAACATGATTTTTCGTTCCGAAACTTCTCTGGCTCCCATGATTCAAGGTCTTCTATCTCTCTTTCGAGGGCATGTGCTTTATTGAGCAATTCATCGAGTTCCTGTTTCTTTTTCGTAATGAGGCTCATAACATTCCCGGCCCTATACTCTGCGTTTGTTTCCATACTTCCTCCTATCCGAAGAAATCGCCGCCCCTTTTGTTCCATTGCCGTAATATTCTCCCGAGCCTTATCTTCTCCCCTTGTTGATGCGCCAGATCCGCCGCAAGAACGCATACCCTCATAAAACTCCGCATTTCGTCACACTGTCGGGGAGATAGGGCTTGGGTGAAGTGTGTTTTCTCGTCTCCCAGAGGGCTTGCTATGTCTGCCTGGTATTTATTTTTAACTTGCGATTCTAGGTGATTCTTTTGTCTCCACCCCCAAACCGTGACAGTGCTAATACCCAAGGCTCGTGCGATATTACAATCGTTCATACCTTGGTCATAGAGGGTTCTAACTTTTTCCCATGTCTCAGAGGATATTCTAGGCGGTCTGCCCATGAGGATCACCTCACATCTGACATAATGCGTTTGATTTTCCCAAAGATAAATTCGAGCGGTGGAATTGCTATACTGTTTCCGTTTGCCTTGTATTTGGCGCTGTCCGATGTTCCTTTGATATCTAGCCACCAGTCAGGAAAACCCATCAAGCGTAAACACTCAATGGGCGTTAATCTACGTACTCTATAACCGATTCTTACTGGGTTCTGATAATTGAGACTGTATCCGCCATTTTCCTTGGCTTGTAAGGTTCCACTTAACTCTTTGGTTTCTCTAAGATTTCGGACATCTACGGCTTGAGCAACGATATTATCCGCATCTCCCCGGAAAGACATATTTGACTTGGCTAGCAAGGTGTTTGCTGGATCTGGATAGGCCACTGCATGCCTGTCCCCTGCCGTCAATGTCGGGCATGGATCTCCGGGTTTACCTATTCCCAAACCGTTTCCTGACCCATCGCCATTTCTTGAAGAACCTCCCCCTTTATAACGAGTCGCTTTGTCGTTTATGGGGATCGGTGCGGCCACAAACGTCTGCTGTTTCATCCCTGGTTCTGCCTGTAGTGCGCCAGACTTGTTACCTAAATCTCGTACTTCATCCCTCTGGTTGGCAGCGAAGGCTATTGTCGGCACCATGTTCGTTCCACTTTGCCCCGCCCTTAGCGTTGGAGATATTCCCTCGGCTATGCCCAACGAGCCAGCTTTGGCGGATTGGCCTGCACTGAAGGCTATTATTGGTTCATGGTTATGTGATTGCGCTCTGAGTGTCGGGCAAACGTCCTCCCCAATGTCCATCCTTGAGCCACCTTGATCATTCAGAACAACGCACGGTTGTCTCTGCCCCCCCTGCATGGTGTTAAGGGTTGGGCTGACATCTCCGTGGATTCTTGGCACTCCATCTTGACTTCGTGGTTCAAAGCAGACAACGAGGTCTATAGCGTCTTTGTAGTCTCGTTGCTTGATGGTGCTTGATTTCCCTGTTTCGGCGTATTCTCCGATTGCTTGCATCGCAAATCCAGCCCTGCTTGTTGCCTCAACGCCATCTCCAACACCGGTGGCAGCTTCTTCCCTCGCCTCTCTGCTCTGTTCAGAATCCCTTGGCAAGCTTTTGGACTCAAATAGTATTTCTCCGGCACGTTCTCCTCTAAAATCTGCGACAAGGAAGATTCGGCGGCGACGTTGGGGGACTCCCCAAAATTGAGCGTCGAAAGTTCGCCAGGCAACTTGGCCGAGGGGTCCAACAGCCACACCCGCACGGGTCCATTTTTTATTTGTGGGGAGTAATACCTCTCCTCCAACCAACTTGGAGAGCACAGTGGCGAAATCGCCCCCCCCGTTAGAGCTGAATGCTCCGAGGACGTTTTCCCAAATAGCGAAAGTTGGATATTCTCCATTTGTGGCCTCCTGCATTTCTCGAATTATCCGAATGGCTTCTAGAAATAAGCCTGACCGGGTACTTGTGAGAAACTTGCGAGCAAGATATACGGTTGGTCTGACACCAAGTCTCTTCTTTCCCCTCTGCTTTACTTTTAGCCCTTTGAGTAATCCCTTTTGTTTCCCAGCCACACTCAAATCCTGGCATGGGCTACCAAAGGTGATAATGTCAACCGGTTCAAGTTCCGAACCTTTGATTTTCGTCACATCTCCATGATGTTTCATACTGGGAAAGTGTTTCCGAGATACTTTGATGGGGAACGACTCTATCTCACTTGCCCACTTTGCCACTATGCCGTGTCTGCTTGCCGCCAAGGGGAAGGCGCTTATCCCATCGAAAAGTGAGCCAAGTGTTAGTTCTCGCTCGTTCATCAGCCGCACCCTAATTGTGTCCCACAATTTCGACATTGGGTACAGGTTCCTGCATGGACTATGTTTGTGCTGCCACAGATTGGACAGGGTTCATTGCTCATGGGTGCACCTCCAAGAGAGAAGGATTGTCATAGATTGACCCGATTACCTCGCTGTTTTCAATAGTCGTATATAGTTCCTCATGATCATTGAGTTCTTCAACAACCCCACTATTTGTGTCAAGAAACTCGTCAAGCGTAAAACGACCATTTTCAAATACAACAACTGCACGGTTTGTAAAATCGAATCCTTCTTTGTATTCATATCCTTCTTCTCCGGTATCATCGAATTGGACTACATCGCCCTCATACACTTCCACACCGTTTTTATCATGGAGTCCTGTGTATTGGCCGACTGATTCAGGGATAACCTCATAAACATATGATCTTGTATCATCAAAAGAAAATATTTCGGCGCGTTTGAAAAATGGATTGAAGCAATAATAGCCATAGGCCCACTCGCCAGTATCAACTCGCTTACCGCGGAATTTAATATCACGCGTCATGGCTCAACCTCCATTTCCGCCCGTAAATCTTCCTTGATGTAATAATTCCAACCATTTTCCTTGCAGATTCGCTCGGCTTCTCGACCAAACTCCCCCCAGTTGGTATCACTCTTGTAATGGTTGAGTTTGCCGATCTTCAGGAGAGTATCTTCACTTGCAAATTTAGGGATTATTACAATGGCCCCAAGGACTATCTTTGGATCTAGTACCGGTTCAAAACTAACCCATGTATTTATTCCTTGCTTTGCGGCATCAAATAAAGTGGCCATCCTTTCGGCCTGGGGAGCCGCTAAGGGTTCTGCCTTTTCATCCCCAGAATAAGTAATTCCAAAACTATCCCCAGAATCTAAAAGGTCAAGGTCTCTTCTCGCTCTATCTCCACCTTTGGTAAGTATTTGGACATGCGCCCCAGCGTTTTTAATTGCTTGGATAACTTCTCTTGTCGGTGTAGTGTCAATATCAGCAGGATAGGGGTCACACGTGAAGCAGAGCATTATCTTTTTACCTTTGTATTTACCACCTGATAACTGCTGCTTAGTGGCCTCTACTATGCCTTCTCTCGGTTTTACGTCTGCAAAATCTTCGTTAGGGTGCCAACGGTCAAAGTTTTTGCGGGCGTAACAATACCAACACCCATGGTTACATCCGGTGTAAATATTGATCGCCAAATCGCTATATTCCTTGGCCCGTGTCCGGGGTTCATAAATTGGCCTAAACATGGTTCACCTCCCCTGCCAAGAATTCTGGATTTTCGTAGATGTTGCCAACGACTTCAATTTGAGTGAATTTTAGATACAAAGTACTGTCGTAGTAATGTTTGATGTGCCTAAGCCAATACATGCCGTTCCCATATCTCACTACCCAGATATAAGATTTTTCCTTTTGGTCTAGTGGGCTAATATAAGAGAATTTAACAATATCCCCCTCATAGATCTCCTTACCGTTCTTGTCATGGAGTCCGGTATACTCATAGACTTCGATGGGGATAGCTTCAGCTTGCCATTCCTCGTCTATCCTGTCCCAGGTGTATATTGTGCCTTCGGCGGTTATGGCGATTTCCGCTGGGGGTATCAAACATCGTTCTTCTTTATCCCACGCCCGAAACTTAATCTCCCTAGGCATTTTCTCCACCTCCAGAGGGGCAGCCGCCCCATATTACTTATCAAAATACTGCATAGCTTTTTCGCTAGCCTGCGTGAGCCTCACGAAATCCTCGTCATTCCCACCCGCATCCGGATGCATCGTCTTGGCCAGCTGCCGGTACCGCTCCTTCACGTCCTCAGGCCCGGACGGGATCTGCTCATAACCCAAGAACCGGAAGAAGCTTGGGATCTCCACCGGGGGTGGGAGATATTTCATCCCCGCCACCCATGTACTAAGTTCGTAGATCCCGCGCTCAACCATACGGGCCAAGTCTTCAAGAGCCAAGACGACCTGGGCAAAGGCATCTGAGCCATATCTGAGCTCTACCCCCCGAGCCTTCGCCTTCTCGATGCTGTGGTCAAACCGGTAAAGCTCGTTGCGGTACCGGAACTCCACCCAGCAGCCGAAGCGGTCGAAGTTGTAATTGAAATCCTTAATTCCCAGGCGCTCCATGGCTCTGGACAGCTTCTGTTCGTAGTTGTCCGCTGCGCCATACTGTTTTTTAGCACCCATAAGATCACCCCCTGACTTTAGCCATTCTTCTTGAATCCAATCTCCATCCGGCACAAGTCATATTTCAGGTATAGACATGCCCATCGTTTTAGGCAGTCTTTGCATTTACATTTGTTATCACATTTTCGGCAGAGACAGTAGTTATTCAAGATTGCACCTCCCAATCCCATAAACTTAATGCCCCTTTGGCCGGAACCGGAACCTCTAGGGGTTTGACATTTTCCAGTATCCAAGCATAGCGGCCTAGGCTGAAATCACCAAACGGCGCATCCGTCCCGATCTGTTTTTGTGTAAGGTCATCAGTCGGTATACAATCCACTAATTCACAAGTGGCCAGGATAGCGCCTCGCGGTAGATCGTAATCCATTACTCCACTCCATGATGACCCAGTTAAATCAAGTGGTTTTCCAACAAGCGGTGCCAATCCGCCTTGGAATTGCCAAATACTCAACTTCGAAGCTTGGTCCGGGTTCCACTTCTTCGATGCATGAATCGCCAATAGGCCTCTGTACTTTGTCGCCCAGCTGCGAGTCTCTATTTTCTTGGCTCCTGTCACGATTAACGATGCCCACGGTTGCATTAAAGATAAAGCTTTCATTTGTTTTCCCTCCAAATTCCCGCATAATATTCCGGGTACATTTTCGCCGCTTCCCGTTCCCAAAATCGTCGCCAAGAATCACTCTGGTGTGGACTCTCTTTGGACAAGTTGTGATGTTCCGGGCAAAGACAAATCAGATTTTCTTCATCATGTTTCCTTTCCGGGAATTGTGAACGGAATAAAACGTGGTGAAGGCTTACATTTGTCCGTCCGCAACCCGGGAATCTACATCGGCCATGATCACGCTTTTTTACCCTATCTCTTACTCCAACATCACTTTTGTTTTTCTTTTTGTATGTTGGCTTCGGGATTGCCATTAGG
This sequence comes from Bacillota bacterium, assembly GCA_021811425.1. Taxonomy (GTDB): domain Bacteria; phylum Bacillota; class Desulfitobacteriia; order Desulfitobacteriales; family Desulfitobacteriaceae; genus JAJZPA01. The sequence continues at coordinate 31,516 of JAJZPA010000014.1, forward strand.
CTGTAATCCAAGGCTCAGTCCCCCTCTGTTGCATAAATTTCAATCTCCATGCGCTCATCTTTTTTCTCGCACCAGAGTTTTTGGACCGTCGCCTTCACAACTTGCCGGTCATCAAGCCAAGCGATTCCATTAAGCCCATCCATCGAACTCTTCAAATAGTTGTCAACATCGCCCGCGTTGCCGAAACCCTTTATCCCATAGAGATAAACCCTGACATCGACAATGACATATTTCTCAGTTGGTTCCTTGCATTTTATCCGGGCGTACATCCCGATTGCTGTTTTATAGTCCAGATATCTTTGGGCATATTCTTTCTTGTAAACCCCGCGTCGTGTCATTCGCACAGCAGGTATTGGCCGACCAGGTATAGTGATTTTCAATCGTCCACCTTCTCTCGATAGAAAACGTAAATCCCAGTATCGAGAACCTCGATTACTTTGTATTCCCAACCGATTGGCAGTTCCCTGAGAAACGCCCGTACTTCATTCTTTGTGTCGAATTTTTTAACCATAACTCCCCCCATACCAAAGCCCGGATAATGATCCGGTCCTCTCTCTACTCCCAAATTAAGCCGCCTTTAAACTCATAGGTAAATCCAATCACCTCAAGACGCTTTTTATATTCGAGCTGTTTGTCCTCAAACTTTTGCATACCCCGAGGCGAAAGTGTCGTGTTTCCCGACTCTGCTCCGTCAAATCCGAGCCCATTTTCGATGTCTTCCTCGGTTAGTTCGTAGAAATCGCAGTTTTCGTGAACCCAATCAGCAAATTCATTCTCAAGATACTCGATGGTTGTATCCAACCTGTAGCCACCACAAAAATTCTCCTTGACTACTTCCTCGGGAATTGCCTCGCCAAAGATTTTCCTCAATTCCCACTTGCCAAGCGTTGCATATTGGTAAAATTCGTCTCCTGCATCCATATAAACTCTATCGGCATGGCTCCAGATGGTAATACCCGTCATATAGGAATCTGGAGGATAATATCCCTTTCCTTCCACTTCATCATTGATCTGTACCTCTGGCATTGGAACTCCTGTTTTCCTTTTAGGGTGAGCGTCGAATAGGTTAACAGCCAAACGCAACTGTACGCCTGGAACGTTGACACTATGAGATGATGGCTGGCCTATTATGGTGGCCTTGGTTCTTGCTGGGATAAAGTATTGACCGAACTTCATGTCATTTCTCGTTATGCAATACATGACTTACCTCCCTTTCAATACCAAAGCCCGGATGTTACTCCGGGCTTAAAATAGGCTATCTTGTTTTATTATTGCATTGGCTAGGTTTCGTTTGGCCTGCTCAAAATAAGAGCCTTTCAGTTCGATTCCCACTCCTTTCCGTCCCATCTTCACGGCCACATAGGCCTCAGAACCAATTCCCAAGAAGGGGGTAAAGACGATATCCCCTGGATTCGTCCAGAGGTGGATCGCCCTTTCAATAACGTCGAGTTGCAACGGGCAAATGTGTTTCTCATCTTCTTCCTGCCGAGCTGATTCTCGCTGCAATGTCCGGCTTTGGTTTATATCCATCCAAACAGGAGAAGCATAACGTCGCCAGACTTGGTGAGAGTACACCGGACCTCCGGTATAAGGCTCGTGTCTTGAAAATGCATCTATATCTGGCTTTGGCCTATCTGCCCTTGGCGCGTTCGGTTCATCTTCGCCAACAAATTCAGTAAGCCCCTTCGGATGGGAAATTGGCTCATCATTTGTTCCTGGTTTTCGGATGGTTATAAGATAATCGGGAAGTCCTTGCCTGCACATTGCTGAATCTTTGACAAGTTGTTTGTGCATCAACCCAAGGGCTTTAGTCCGCGTTGCTTCAACCAATGGATCTTTCCAAATTGCCACTTTTGAATGATAGATAAACCCAACGCTTTGGAACATTCGTAGGAGATCCCCAGGAAAGTCCTTTAACCCAATGTATCCATCCCTGTCCTTCATCGCCGGGATATCCATGCAATGAAAGCTGAGTAATCTCCCCGGCTTTATAACCCTGAACAACTCTTGGACCAGAAACTTAAAGTGAACATAGAATTCGTCGCCTGTTTTGCTGTTTCCCAAATCACGTTCACTATTTGAGTATGTGTAAAGGCTTGCAAACGGGGGGGAAAATATCGAGTAATGAACTGAATCGCTCGGTATCTCTTGGATGATCTCCACACTATCGCCGTTGTAGATGGAATATTCCTCGGTTATGACTTGATCGACTACTTTCACTCAGACACCCCCTGTTGCAGAAAGAAACCACAATGCTCCGGCAATTGATCATCGTCGTATTCTTCGAATATTTCTTCGGAAATACCACCCGGCGAGTCACATTCTTTATAACTAG
>JAJZPA010000178.1 GCA_021811425.1 Bacillota bacterium
CCAACTTGAGGAACGGTTAGCGGCCGACAAATCCCTCAGGGTTTTGGACTGAATTCTTTCTTGAATCGGGGATTGCATTGAGGGCACGTTTTTTTAGGGGGTTTTGGCGGGCTTTTCTTGCGGTTTGAGGTTGCTTTCCGGAGGCCAGGTGCTAGTCGCCCCGTTCAGGAGCTTGCCGACGGGAACCAGTTCATAGCCTTTCCCTTTGAGGGTTTTGATGACGGTCGGTAGCGCCCCTGCCGTGTCGGGTGCTGAGTCAGAGGCGTGAAAGAGGATGATGGCACCGGGTTTCGCCCCTTGGCCAGAATGAATGCCGTTGATGACATTATTGATGACAGCGGCGGAACCAGGCCGTTTCCAGTCGAGAGAATCTACACTCCACTGAATCACTTTATATCCCATTTCATGGGCGACCGAGATGACTTTGTTGTCGTAGGCGCCATTGGGAGCGCGAATCAGCCGCACTTTTTGGCCGGAGAGTTCCTCTAATACAGTCTGGGCGGATGTGATTTCTTTGTGAATTTCACCCGGCCCAAGGGTGTTCAGATCGATATGCCGGTTTCCATGTGAACCAATTTCGTGTCCATCAGCAACCATGCGCCGCACAAGTTCCGGATGCTTGGCTGCCCAGGGGCTGGAGAGGAAAAAGGTTGCTTGGATGTTTTCTTGCTTAAGGATGTCCAGGATGGGTTCGGCGGTGTTTTCTCCCCAGCTGATGTCAAATGTGATTCCGATAGCGTTGTTGGTCACGTTGGCTGCGTAAATGGGTTTCAGTTTGCCGGCAAAAACGGAAATGACGTTGTCGCGGTAGGCGATCAGCACGAACACAAGGATTCCATAGAGTATAAGATTGCGCAACGGCGGACGGCGCAGCATGATGATTCGCATTGAGCACTCCTCCTTCGACTAAAGGATATTCAGGGTGCCAGCAAATCATGAACTGTCCAATACATAAAGAAAAGCGCCTTGTAGGCGCTTTGTTTTTCTTATGCCTTATGCCTTTGCAGACATAAATTATCTAATCTGTCCTTTGACTTACCGCCGAAACCGACCGTTGACAACCCAGCGATAAAGGTCAAAACCAAAGAGGAGCTTGAGCAGGAAGTGGGTTACAAAGAAAATGAGGGCAACAAAGACAGCGCCCCGAACCACGACGAAGACGATGGCGAGCACCCAAGAGAATACCTTGCCTAATACCGCTACAGCGAAATACAAGACAAACAACAGTACCAAGACTTTTAAAAGGGTTACCCAGTGCCTGGAAGGCTGAGTCGGACGGTATGTGTTCAAGCCAAACACCTCCTCAGTCAATAGATTACCACATTTCGACGTGAGTGTCTAGATTACAAGCCTTATCGAGCCAATGCTCGTCTCGTGCCAAAAAATCGCCCTCTGCATATGATGGAAAAGACACGGAGGGGATGGCATGAACGAGCAAATGCTAAGCGCCTGGCGTGCCCTGATGGATGCAGGGACCCAGTGCCTGAGCCATGAAGAATATAAGGCAGCAGAGGGGCATTTCGCCCAAAGCGTGGGAACAGCCCGCCAGATGGAAGTGCCGGAGATCCTGGCTTTTACGCTCCGTCTTCTAGCAACAACCCGGGTAAAGCTCGGAAAGCTGGAAATTGCCGAAACAGGCTTTCAGGAAGCCCTGGCTATCTGTGAAACGATAGCAAATGCAAAAGGGATGGCAGAGGCATGGGCTGGAATGGCCAGCATCTTTCTGGGTAGGGGGTTGTTTCAAGAGGCAGCGAGTGCCTATGAACGTTCTATTGAGGTGTATCCAGTGACCTCTCCTCCGTTGCGTTTAGGGATGCTCTATTCGGATCTTGGGCAGGCTTATGCCTCGCTGGAAGAGTGGGAGAAGGCTTTACGAGCCTATGATCAAGCAAGACAACTCTGCCACATTCACGGTTATCTGAAGGGGAAAGGTGAACTGGAGGTTTTGATCGGGGAGATTTTCTATCGGCAGGGGAAGAAAAAGGAGGCCGAAACTTGGCTAAAAAAGGCCTGTCAGGATTTTGCCCTGCTTCAGGATTTGCCGACTTTGGCCAATGCCCTACAGTATCTGGCCTTTATCCATTATGACCAAAATGAACTAGAACTGGCCAGGGAGGCAGAGCGGCGGGCGGTTGTGCTTTGGATTAAGCTCGGAATGAAGTCCGAAGCGAGTGAAAGTTGCTATTTTCTGAGTAAAATTGAGCAAAACTTAGGGGACAAGGAAGCGCAACAGTACTTAGAACTTTCAATTGCACTTTATATTCGGGAGGACTTAGGCCTTGCCATGCGTTACCAGAGTTTGGCGGGATTGGCGTTAACGGCTCTGGATTTGCCAAAAGCGGATGGGTATTTCACTGAAGCTCTGCGCCTGTTTGAACTGGTACAGGAGGACGAAAAGGCAGGTGAAGTCTGCGAGACGCTCGCCTTTCTAGCCGATGTGGATGGCCGCAGAAAAGAGGCCTTGGAATATTACTTCCAGGCGGTTGAGTACCTCAAGGGGTATCCCGTACAGGCTTTGGAAGCGTTGCAGAGCCTTGCTGCATTTCACGAGAAATACCGTGACTATCGTAGGGCGCTAGAGACGCATTGGCAAGCCCTAGGCATCGCTCGTGAGCATGGGTTTGAAAGCGAAGGGATCGAGCTGGCTATTCAACATATTTCCAAGTTGTGGAGGAAAAAGACAAAGTAGACTTATTTTGCTCAAGCAAGACATCAAAAAGAATTCAGAGCTGATGAATAAAAATGTTCTGAAAGTACTAGGAAAATCCATCATTATTAGGTAAAATAGATTTAATCTATACTAAAGCTGAAGGGTGGAGGGTCATTGTTGGGGAAGGTTAAAGAGAATACCTTGCGCAAAGTCGAGGATTTCTTTTCCCGGGAAACGACGATGCGCGGTGGTGAAGATATTCAGGTGACCTTAGAAGATTTACGCCGGGAAACACAACTTTCCCTCGTCACAATTTATAAAGCCATTGATGATCTTATACAGGCAGGTAAGCTATCTGTGCTGGATACAGGATCTCGGCGTTCCCCCAAAATTTATCGTTATATGGCGACACCCAATCATGAAGGGGTTCGCCCTGTTGCGGCGGATATTCCGGGGTTAGCCAAGGCGTTGGAAGAACTCGTTCACGAACTTGCGGTAAAGGATCAAGTGATCGAGTCCTTGCGCGCTAAGCTTTCGGCCTTGGAGTCCCAGGAAGCTCAAGTTCTTTATCGTCTCAGGGTATCCGAGGATACGGAAGTCATTGTTCGGAAGAAAGGCTTGTAAACCGCTGAAAATTGGTTACACTTCAGATAGGGGGGATACCGTGCGCGAAGATAGCCATGTCCTCGAATGTCTTGAAGATATCCATTATTTCTTGGAAGAGGCACTCAAACCGATCGCCAAGGTACGCAGCATTCATGTTTCCCAGTTGGAGCATGTGCTTAAAGGGTTGCGCGGCCAGCGTCGAATTTTGGAAGAACTCTCGCCTGCGGCCCGCATTGTGGTGGAACATCTATTGGAAAGCGAGTTAAAGGGTGGGCAGGTTGCGGTCGAAGCGGAACATTTTATTCAGGATTATGCGTTTGTCCGCCGTATCCATGTCGAAGAGTTTAGCCTCATCAAGGTCTTGCTCGGTGGCTTAGAAATATCCTGGCGCGATGGCAACTATACCTATTATTTCTATCCGGACAAAGTGGAATTACGCGCCGTCGATGAAAAGTCGGCGATAAAACTGTTCTTTTCGCGTGCCTTCAGCTTGCCGGGGATCGGAGTGTTTCCAGAACTTTTGGTATCACCGAATGTGGCCTACATTCACCCCCAATTAGAGAAATGGTTAAAGGAGGTGTAAGAAGATGCCACACTTAGAACAGGGGTTAGTTCAAGTTTATACCGGGAACAGCAAAGGGAAAACCACGGCGGCTTTCGGGTTGGCGTTGCGTGCCGTTGGACATGGATTTAAGGTTTTTATCATTCAGTTCATGAAAGGCCGCGGGGATTATGGTGAGATTGCCGGCCTCAAGCGCCTGCTACCGGAGTGTAGATTGGAAAATTATGGTGCTCCCGGGTGGGTGAAGAAAGGGCAGGCAAGCCCGGAAGATGTTGGGGAAGCTCGGCGGGCCTGGGAAAGGGCGAAAACGATCATCCGTTCCGGCGAATGGGATATCGTCATTCTTGATGAGGTTATCAACGCGATCTGGTTTGAACTCCTCCCGGAAGAAGAAGTCCTCGACTTTCTTAAAGAGAAACCGGAACAGGTGGAGCTGGTTCTCACAGGGCGAAATGCCTCAGAAATCCTACAAAGCCGGGCGGATTTAGTGACGGACATGCGGCAGGTTAAGCACCCTTATGAGCAAGGAATTCGTGCTCGCAAAGGGATTGAGTTTTGACTTGGGTATATTTCGGATGAAAGGAGACAGGAATCTGTTGACGAATGATGAGGTTTTGAAAGAAGCCCACGAACGGGGCGTAAAATTTATTCGCCTTCAATTTACGGATATTTTCGGCGTTTTGAAAAATGTGGCGATTACGGTCGAACAATTGGAAAAAGCGCTAGAAGGAGAGTTGATGTTTGATGGCTCTTCGATCGAGGGCTTTGTCCGCATCGAAGAGTCTGACATGTACTTGCGCCCAGATCCCAATACGTTTGTCATTTTCCCCTGGCGGCCCAAAGAAGGAGCAGTTGCCCGTTTGATCTGTGATGTCTATAATCCTGATGGAACTCCTTTTGCAGGGGACCCACGCTATGCCTTAAAGCTCGTTTTGAAGGAAGCCGCCGAGATGGGCTATGCTTTAAATGTTGGTCCCGAACTTGAGTTTTTTCTCTTTCATACGGATGGGGAAGGGCGGCCGACCACGATTACGCATGATCGGGCCAGCTATTTCGATTTGACTCCGGTTGATTTAGGGGAGAACGCCCGCCGGGACATGGTGCTCACCTTGGAACAGCTGGGCTTTGAAATCGAAGCGTCTCATCATGAGGTCGCTCCTGGCCAGCATGAAATTGATTTCAAGTATTCAGACGCCCTCGACATTGCCGACAAGATCGCGACCTTCCGCTTTGTTGTGAGAACCGTAGCCCAGCAGCATAGCCTATATGCAACGTTTATGCCAAAACCGCTTTTGGGGATCAATGGTTCAGGGATGCATTCCAATCAGTCCCTCTTTAAAAACGGCAAGAATGCCTTTTTCGATCCCAAGGGTTCTCTTGAGTTGTCGGACGTTGCCTATCATTATATTGCGGGTCTTTTGAAACACGCCCGTTCCTTTACTGCGATTACCAATCCTTTGATCAACTCCTACAAACGCCTCGTCCCAGGGTATGAAGCCCCGTGTTATATTGCTTGGTCTGGGAGGAACCGCTCGCCTTTGATCCGCATTCCGGCCAAAAGAGGCTCATCCACCCGCATCGAACTCAGAAGCCCTGACCCCTCGGTCAATCCCTATTTAGCTTTAGCGGTACAGCTGAAGGCCGGGTTGGACGGAATTAGAAGTAAGCTGATACCTCCGGCCGCTGTCGATCTCAACATTTATGCGCTGACGGCAGAAGAAAGGAAAGCCCAGGGGATTGATTCCTTGCCAGGAAGCCTAGAGGAGGCTTTGCAGGAATTAAGTCAGGACAGGGTTATTCAGGAGGCTCTGGGCGAACATATCTACCACCGGTTTGTTGAGGCCAAAATGAAGGAGTGTGACAGTTACCGCGTCACCGTTCATCCCTGGGAGATTGAACAATATCTCGCAACATATTAGACAGAGTAGTTCACAAAGATCCTCTTGCGAGTTACAGCAAGTTGTGTTATGTTATGCATAGGTTTTGTGAGAGCAATGGTGCTCTTGAAGGGATTCTTTGTGAGTCCTTTCAAGGGCATCTGTTTTTTTGCTTAAATAGCGGAGAATTATCGGTTAAAGTGTACGAGGAGAAAGGGGATTGTTGAAGATGGAACTTTTCGGTACGAATGTTTTTAATGACGCGGTGATGAAAGAGAGACTGCCCAAAAGTACTTACAAAGCACTCCGTAAAACGATTGATGAAGGGCTGGCCCTGGATCCGGCTGTTGCTGAAGTTGTGGCCAATGCGATGAAGGATTGGGCGATCGAAAAGGGTGCGACTCATTATACTCATTGGTTTCAACCGATGACGGGTTTTACGGCAGAGAAGCATGATTCCTTTATTTCACC
>JAJZPA010000179.1 GCA_021811425.1 Bacillota bacterium
CTCCGTTGCCGGGCGGTTGGGGACAGGATCTTGAGCTTTGGTGGGGTTGCCAAGGGCATCATACTCCCAGGAATATTTTTTGCCTGTCCCAATCAGGTTCGGGGTAATAAGGGTACGCAAACGATCCTGGGCATCCCAGGAAAACTCAGTTTCAGCCTTAGGCGAACCGTCTCTGGGGTCGTTAATAATGCCAACCGGATTGGCATAGTTGTTATTCTTGTACTGGATCTGCTCCCCGGTGGGAGTCGTAACCCAGGCGGCATCATAACCGGGATCTGTCCCATAGCGGATATCCGTGTGCCCTTGAAAATCCGTTGCAGCAGAGCCTGCTTCAAGCTGAGCCCCATCGAAGTAAGCGTCTCCGCCAAAGTGGGTGTTGTCATGATCGGTTTCCAAGTATACGATAAAGTAAGCCGCATTGGCAGCCGCAGTAACAGTTAAGTTATGCTTGGTCCAGCCGGTTGTGCCACTTATTGCCGTGGCCCGGGTATCATGCCAGCTAATCTGATTGCCGTTGGCATCCTGTTGCAAGATATTGAGAAAAGCCCGGCCATTCAGGACATTCGTGCGGATATAGGACGAAAAGGTATACTGCGCACCTGATTTTACAGCTGCCTTTTGGCTGGCATAAAGGTAACTCCAGCCTGTTGTCCCTGCCTGATAGACACTGGTGATTTTTAGGCCGTAACGTCCATACTTTTTGAGACTTGGATCTTCAAGGTACTGTTGAACGCTCCCTGCATCTTGAACAAGGCTCTCCGTCCAGTGATCCAAATCCGTGCCGTTGCTGGCCTCTAAACTCGGATTGGAGAGCATATTGACAGGGCCAACGCTAATAACCTCATTATTGGCATTATAGTTGATATAACTTGGGGTTCCTTTTTTGTCGGTCAAGGAAGATAAGAAGCCATTGGTCCAGCCATAAGTCACCGTGGGATTGGCATCCGGGCTATTGTCGTAAGTGACTGTTTTCAAATACCCGTTTTCGTAGGTATAAGAGGCTTTCGTCTTACCGGGCTCTGCTGAAGATACCACAGAAGTGACCAGGCCGTCGGCATTGCGGGTCAATGTAGCTGTTCGACCGGATGGATCGGTGATCGTGACACTGCCGGTTGAAAAGCTAACTGTGGTTCTGTTTTCCTTTCCATCATTTAATTCTTTCAGTTTACCGGAACTGTCAAATGTAACATAGGGAAGCTTATCCTGGAAAACAGCAGTTTCGAAATTGGCTTCTTGGACGACATAAGTTCCGTCCGGCATTTTATACAGCTGCATCGGGTAATTGTCCGGGGCAAGATAAGTTTGACCGTCGCTTTTCAGCATAAACGGGCGTTCTGTACCTGTGGAGTCAAGCAGAACGACACCCCAGCTAAATAACTGTAGCTGCATGTCCAGATTGGAAAACCATTTTTGTCCGAACAAGCCATCCAAACTGCCCCGGCTGTTGTAGGTGCGGGTGACGTTAATTGGAATCCCGCGACCGGGCAAGGAGAAATCGGCTACGGACGTGAGAAAGTTGCCGTTAAAGGTATTGACCGATCCTACGGAAGTGTTGGCATAGCTCCAATAGGGGTTTAAGCCGATGGGGTCTGTGATATAGGTCATGGATAAATAGGGAACGTTGCTTCCGTAATCGCTCGTTCGATAGAAAAAGAGGGGATTCCCTTCCGAATTATGGGCGACCATAAAGCCGTTATTCGCAAGACCGCCGTTTATCCATCCTTTGACGATGGACCAAACATTAAAATTGACATACCCGATATGGCTGCCGGCAACGCTGATTAACGATGCTTGGGTCAGGGTATTGTTGTTGTCAACAGCAGGCTGGTTGCCCCAACTAAGGGTTGTTTCATCCCATGCTGGTTCAGTCACTCGAAAAGCCACCAGATCTTCGGAAGTTGCCGAAGTCGTGGTGTATTTATAAAGGGAAAGTCCTGCATCCGTAACAATAGCTCCGGAAGGAATTGTTGGCAGGTTGAATTTCAGGTAGGCGCGGGTCCTGCCCAGACCGCTGTCCCAACCCGTAGTCATGTAGGTGCTATTATAGTAATAATAAGGGCTGGATTCGGCTACATAAGTATCCGAACTGATGCTTCCCGCCGTATTAACCGTTTTTACCGTGGGGTCGATGCTGATCGGATATTGGCGCGCTGGATCAGTTAACCATGCTGAATCCGCAGTGATGATGACAGAGTAGACATTCTGGTTTTGGGTGGGCTCCAGTTTCATGCTGACCGCGTCACTAAATTGCTCTTTACTGTCTAACATGAAGGGTTTGGGTATTACGAGTTTTGTTTCTCCTGATTTAGAATCTTGCAGGGCGATGCTGCCGTCTTCTTGGAATACAGGATTGAGCCCGGCTGAAGTGAGCTTAAAATTAAAAACATTAGGAGCAGAAGAATTCTTTAGGATAATGTTTTCCTTTAAGCCGTCAGAATTAGGTAAGTACTGCAAGTCGGTGTTCAACAGAATGTCTGGGTATGTCACTGCCTCTTCGCTGTTTGTGGAGTTGACGTTGTTGACATTGGGAAGAAACCAAGCGGTTAGAGATGTCTTGCCATTTTCCATTGGCATCTTTGTAATGCCTGGAATTGATGGATGTTTCAGCCGTAATACTGCCGTCGTTGTTACGGAAATACTTCGTGTGCTGATCACGCATTTCCGTGAGTTCAGCTAAACGCTGAACGTTTTTCTGTCTGTAAGATCCCGACTCACCAGGTGTGGTACTTGTCCCCTGGGAACTTGTTTTCTGGTTCAGAAGTCCTGCCAGGGTGCTTTGCGGAGCGATGCCGAAGAAAGTGATACTCAGGGTGAGAAGCATGGCAAACCATTTCGAACGAAACTTTTGCAACAGTAATTCCTCCCTCGAAATAATGTCTAGTAACGAATCTGATTCGACACCAAACGACAAATTCCCTGTTGTTCTAGCTAGGGAATTGTTGGGAATTACTATGGGCGCACAACAAAGAACCAAGTCCTACATTAGCGGACTTGGTTCTACCATTCAGAAAGTATAACTTTCGGGTGGCATAAGTGCAACCTCGGCTTCCGCCTTCGCCCAAAGGCTCGGCCCAAGCCGGGTTTTCTTTTTTGTCCATGAATCTTACCCTAATCTAATGCTTTTCAGCAGCCCAAGTTCATATATTTCGACCCCGCAGCCGATCCAAAACGATCGCAGCCGCCGAGCGCACGGACAGGTGATTGTACACCCCCGGCCCAAAGATGGGGCCTAAGATGAAATCAGCCTTTGCCACCTCTTCCTGCACAAGTCCCCAACCCGTACCAAAAAGGAGGAGGATCGGTTTTTCTCCTTCTTCGATCCACTTGCGCATCTGGGTGTAGCTAACACTATTTACATATTCGCGAGCATCCGTGGCCACTCGCAACGGTGTTTGTCCTTCAGTCTGCTCAATCTCTGCCATAACCTCATCCAAGGTGCTCACGACCTGTACCCGGGTGAACGCCTCTTTCCGGTCCGGATTATATTCCGCTCCATATCCTTCCTGCCAAAATCCCATAATCCGCTTCGCCAAGGCCTGCTGTGCCTCTGCCGGGTGAATGACATAATATCTGACCACATCATAGGTCGCGGCACTCCGAGCAATATCATGCAGGTCCAAATTCGTGATGGAGGTTGCCACCACCCTCCCATTCTTATTATAAACCGGCGCATGGATCAGCGCTAGATAAACCCTTCCCACCGACTTTTCCCCCTATACTGGGCTATTCTCCTGTACTGGATCTTTTTCCGGTACTAAGTTGCTTTCTGATGCCGTGTCGTTTCCTTGCTTAGATTCTCTTCCTCTTCGCCTTTTGGGAAGCGGGGCTAAGGCACGCCACTTCTCCGCGAACACGTCCATCTCAGGATGCTCCTGCCGGAGTTCCTCCAGAAGCGGATAATCTGCAGGGGAAAATGTTGCGCGTTCAAACAAATCCGGTCGCTTCTGAAAAGTCCGCCATAAAGCCTCTCGGCGCCGCCAACGCTCGATATTGGCATGATGCCCGGAAAGCAAGACCTCCGGCACCCGCCTCCCCTCAAAATCCACCGGACGGGTATACTGAGGATATTCCAAAACCCCATCTCCGTGAGACTCTTCTTTTAAGGACTCGCTCTGTCCTAAGACGCCGGGAAGCAAGCGAGCTACCGCATCAATGATCACTGCGGCTGCCAACTCCCCGCCTGTGAGCACAAAATCGCCAAGGGAAATTTCTTCATCAGCCAATGTGCGGACTCGTTCATCAAAGCCTTCATAATGCCCGCAAATAAAGACCAACTCATCTTCACAAACCAAGGCCTCAGCCAGAGTTTGGGTAAAAATCCGGCCTTGGGGGGAAAGGAGAATTACCTTGCGCGAAACGCTGGATTCCGGCAACGCCCTCACCGCAGCAAAGAGCGGTTCAGGCTTTAAAACCATGCCCGCACCCCCACCGTAAGGGACATCATCCACACATTTATGTTTGTTATCCGCATACTCCCGGAAGTTCACCACGTTTACTTGGATAAGACCGTCCGCTTGTGCCCGTTTCAAGATACTTGCCTGAAGCGGGCTGAACATTTCCGGGAACAAGGTTAAGACCGTAAATCGCATTCTCATCCTCCAGCCTACGGTTCTGACCCTCTAACCAACACTTCCTAATCCTCCAACAGCCCCGGAGGGAGCGTAACATCCATCCGCCGGCCTGGGACATCCACATTTTTGACAACACTTTTCAGCGCCGGTACACAAATTTCTCCATGGTCACCCCGTACAACATAGATATCATTCGCCCCTGTTTCCTGGATCTGGACGAGCGTCCCCAGACAAACATTTCCTTCGTAAACCTGCATCCCTTCGAGTTCGAAATAATACCACCCTTCTTCTAAAGGGGGAACCTCGGCGCGGTCGATATAGAGCTTGAAGCCGCGGAGCTTTTCGGCTTCGTCCATGCTGTTGATACCCTGAAAGAGCAAATAAACAAGATCATTCTGAATCCGTGCCTCTCGAATCTCCAGACTCCTTCTTTCCTGCCCATTATGCAAAAATACCTGCTTCAGTTTGGCAAAACGGTGCACATCGGTTGTGATGGGATAAACCTTCACCTCACCCTGTACACCGTGTGGGCGCAGAATCTCGCCAATCAATACTTCTTGCATCCTAACACCCCTAAAGAAACCCTAATCCTTTGCATTATGTTTCCCCGTCCTAGAAAAAGTTAAAAAGGGCATGCCGGCCCTTCTTTAACTTACTGATCAATATCAATGTGCACTCGGCGTCCATCTTTGACAGCCGCCGCTTTCACGATCGTCCGGATGGCATTGGCGATCTTGCCTTGCTTGCCGATCACTTTTCCCATATCCTCGGCAGCCACGACCAACTGCAAATGTACACTCTTGTCTGTATCCGTTTGGTTAACGGATACGTCCTCCGGATGATCAACCAATGCTTTTGCCAGGATTTCTACCAGTTCCTTCATCGGAATCCCCCCACTTAACCATTACTTATTGGTGTGGAATTTGTTCAGGATCCCTGCTTTACGCAGTAAGGACTTTGCCGTATCGGATGGCTGAGCGCCGGTTGTAAGCCATTTCAGAGCCTTTTCTTCATCGATTTGAAGAACCTCCGGGCGCTTCGTCGGATCATAAAAACCAATCTCTTCAATAAAGCGGCCATCCCGCGGGGCATTGGAATCGGCCACCACCAAACGGTAAAATGGGTTTTTCTTCGCGCCTAATCGGCGCAGACGGATTTTCGTTGCCATGTGTTTTCACCTCCTCAACAGGGTAATCGTCTGAGAATGACACCCACGCGCCGCCTTACCGGGCAAACGGGGAACGGAAACCGGGCTTCTTGCCTTTTTTCCCTTTGCCTGGCCCCCCCGCCCCAGCAAACTGTTTCATCATCTTCTGCATCTGTTCAAACTGCTTAAGCAAACGCCCCACTTCTTGGACACTCGTTCCGCTCCCTTTGGCGATCCGTTTCTTGCGGGAATCCTTGATCAGTACAGGCTTGCGTCGCTCATCCAGGGTCATAGAACGAATAATTGCTTCCACATGAGACATATCCTTCTCATTGATTTGAACATCCTTGAGCTGCTTGCCCATACCGGGAATCATCTCCAAAATTGAGGAAAGCGGCCCCATTTTTTT
>JAJZPA010000180.1 GCA_021811425.1 Bacillota bacterium
AAATGTGCGTATCTTAAGCAGTTCATAAGAAGGAGGAACTATTATGGCTTGGAGCAGGTTTAAGCAGAGTACTCCAGTGCACATTGCCCTCCTCTATGCAGTGATGGGAGGGTTGTGGATTCTCTTTTCCGATCGTTTGTTGGACCTGTTGATGACCGATCACCACTTGCTGATGAGGATTCAGACGGTCAAAGGATGGATCTTTGTGGGGTTCTCAGCGCTGCTGCTGTATGGACTTGTCAACCAGGGAATGCGTGCTCTGCGGGCATCAGAGCAACATCTCCGGCAAAGTTATTCTGATTTGGAGGCAACGCATGAGGAACTTGCAGCGACGCATGAAGAACTGGTCGCAGCAGAGGAGGAACTCAAAGGGCAGTTTGAAGAAATACAGGCACGAGAGGCTTACTTCCGCAGCATTTATGAAGGGGTTTCCAGCGGCATTATTGTGCAGGAGCGTTCAGGTCAAGTTCCCTGGCGCCTCCAGGCCAATGATTCGGCCTGCCGTTTACTCAATCTGGAACGAAAGCTTGTGTTCGGCGACAGGCAGGATGGAGAGGCCCCATCTCACTACCGGGTGGACGGGAATTCGTTACTTTGGCCGGAATTGAGGGAGCATCTGACTCAGGAAGAAAGTCTGCACCGATATCAAGATATAGAGGTGCTGGGAGAGAAGGAAAAGCCGAATCGCTGGCTTTTAGCGTATTCTGACGCTGTTTTTAATGCTCAGTTAGAACAAGAAGAAGTCGTGACCACGTTGATCGACCGGACTGAGGAAAGAAGGCTTGAGAGCTATGCCGCGATCCTCAAAGAAATCGACCAAGGGGTTCTGACCCAAATCCCTTTAGCGAAAATTCAGCAGGATTTGTGTCAGCAACTTGTCATTCGACTGGGCTTTCCTTTGGTATGGGTTGGAGCCAAAGAGGAAGATGGAAGCGTGGCGGTTCGCGCCCAGGCGGGGACTGAGGAAATCATGAAGCAAACAGTACGTTGGGATGATTCGCGGCAAGGGCAAGGAGCCGTGGGTCGCACGATCCGTTCGGGAGTTCCACACGCTTACACGCTGGAAGGGAACCCCTATTTTACGGCCTGGGCCGATTTCTTTGCCGAGCACAAAATACGATCGGTAGCCGCTTTTCCGCTCCTGAAGCAAGGAGAGGTTTTTGGAGTCCTTGTTTTATATTCTGATGTGGCGGATTTTTTTGAGCCGAAACGGATGGCTTTTTTCGAACATTTTTCCTTACAGTTGGCCCTTGCCTTCAGCCATGCCCAAAACCGGGAACACTTGGAACGTTTCCGGATCTTGGCTGAACAAGCCAACGAAGCGATTCTCTTCATCGGTTCCGATGGACGTATCAAGGATGTGAATCAGGCAGCAACCACTCTATATGGTTATACCTATCAGGAATTATTGAATTTGAATGTTCGGGATCTGCGCGTTCCCGAGGCTCGGCCCGAGGTGGCTTCTCTCTTAGCAAAGGCTGAAGGGGGGCTTCATTTTGAATCGCTCCATTTGACGAAAGGTGGGCAAGTCTTTCCGGTGGAGGTCAGCTCGAAAGGAGCGGTTCTCTCCGAGCAACCCCTGATTCTGGGTATCATTCGGGACATTACGGAGCGGAAACGAGCTGAGGAAGAGATTTGGCTCGCCAAGGAACGGGCTCAGGTGACTTTGGATTCTATCGGAGATGCGGTCCTGACCACGGATGTCCAAGGAAGGATTGAGTACTTAAATCCAGTGGCTGAGGAGTTGACAGGCTGGAAACAAGCTGAGGTTCAAGGGGATCCTCTGGAAAAGGCGTTTCGGATCGTTAGTGAAAGCAGCGGCGAAACCGCAGTGAATCCGGTGCTTCGCTGTCTGAAAGAAGGAGGTATTGTGGGGCTGGCCAATCATACCGTTCTCATTCATCGGGACGGAGAAAGGATTGCGATCGAGGATTCGGCCGCCCCCATTCTGGATCGTAGGGGCACTATTATCGGTGTGGTCTTAGTCTTTCACGATGTCAGTGAAAAACGGAGCCTGATGCGACAACTTCATCATCAGGCTCACCATGATGCCTTAACAGGTCTGCCTAATCGGCTCTTGTTCAATGAGCATTTGAGCCAGGCCTTGGCTCAAGCCAAGTGGAAACAGGGAAAATTAGCGGTGCTCTTTCTCGATCTCGATCGCTTCAAACTCATTAATGATACCATGGGGCATAATAGCGGGGATCTGCTCCTTAAGCGGGTAACAGAGCGCCTGCGTCAAGGTTTACGCGAGGGAGACACGATTGGAAGACAAGGAGGGGATGAATTTTTGCTCCTCCTGCCGAACCTGAATCAGGAAGAGGATGCAGCCGTCGTTGCTGAGAAGATATTGCGGCTTTTTACTGTGCCTTTTTACCTGAATGAAAACACCGTGTTCATGACTCCGAGTATCGGTATCAGCCTGTATCCCACAGACGGTGTCGATCTGGAGACCCTGGTTAAACAAGCCGATACGGCGATGTATCATGCTAAAGAGCAGGGCCGGAACAATTATCAATTCTTTACGGAGGAACTTAATGCCAGGGTGCATGAGCGTTTGGCCGTCGAAAACCAATTGCGCCGAGCCCTGGAGCGCAGGGAGTTTCTCTTTCATTATCAACCTCAGGTGGATCTGACGACGGGTGAAATTATTGGATTAGAAACCCTGATCCGCTGGCAGTCTCCTGAGCGAGGGCTTGTCTTTCCGGGCACCTTTATTCCGATAGCTGAAGAAACCGACCTCATTGTTCCGATCGGGGAACTGGTGATCCGAAATGCCTGTATTCAGAATCAGATCTGGCAACAAAAAGGCTATCCATCGCGACGCATCGCTGTGAATATTTCGACGCGTCAGTTTCGCCAGCTACAGTTTATTGAGAGGGTAGCCGCGATCTTAGCTGAATGTGGACTAGCGCCGTGGTGGCTGGAACTGGAAATTACGGAGAGCATCGCCATGGAGAACGGGGAAGCTTCGATCAATCAACTGCGAAGATTGAAGGAACTCGGCGTTCGGATTGCCATCGATGACTTTGGGACAGGCTTTTCTTCACTCAACTACTTGAGAAGATTGCCCATCGATGTCTTAAAGATCGATCAATCTTTTGTGAGGGACATTGGCTCGGATCGCAATGGAGAAGCCGTGATCGCCGGGATCATTCAGTTGGCGAAAAAGCTTCAATTAGAAGTTATCGCTGAAGGGGTTGAAACCGAGGAGCAAATGGCTTTTCTCAAGGCAGAGCACTGTGATGGGATGCAAGGATTTCTCTTCAGCAAGCCTCTGCCGCTGGCTGAAGTGGAGGAACTTCTTTAAACGTATTGGCTATGCTGCATAACGACCATGGAGACCTGTGGTAGTCCACAGGTCTTAATTATGTCCAAGGGAACTTTGATAAGAATTTACATCATTAATTGATTATAGACTTAATTCAAAAAGAGTGATAATATGGACACGAAGTTGCAAGTGGGGGCGTTGGAGCTGGGTTCCCCGCAGGCTGCAAACCTGTTGGCCGGATTATGACCTAATCGGGAGTGAGTTCGATTCTCACCCGCCCCCTCCAAAAGAAAAGAGGGCCACCAAGCCTAGAACTTCGTTGATTAAGGAAAAAATAAGGAAAAACAGAAAAACATAAGAGAGGAAGGGAAAAGAATGGATAACCGCGAGCTCTGGACAATACTCAATATGGATCTGGAAAAACATGATGATTTTTTGGCGCCGCTTCCCGGAGTTTACACGGAACTCTTCTTGAATCGACCGGGTCGTCCTGCGGGAATGGACTATTTTGATCAGGTGATGGGAGATGTTCACGGAGCACGGGTGCATGAACTCTATCAGCTGAAGGCGGATGGGAAAAAGGTGTTTGCTACCTTTTGTGTCTATGTCCCGGATGAAATTGTCTTGGCCACGGGGAGTGCGAGCATCGGTCTGTGTGCCGGAGCCCAGTATACGGTGCCTTCGGGGGAAAAGGTTCTGCCGCGTAACACCTGCCCACTGGTCAAGTCTAGTATGGGCTTTAAACTGGATCGCATCTGTCCTTATTTTCAGGTTTCAGACTGGGTTATCGGGGAGACAACCTGTGACGGGAAAAAGAAAGCTTGGGAGATCCTAAGCGAGCATATCCCGACCTATGTCATGGAACTTCCACAGCGCAAAGGGGAGAGGGACAACCGCTTTTGGGAAGACGAGGTGCGGGAGTTTGCGCGCTTAGTGGAACGGGAAACCGGGGTAAGCTTAACGGCAGAAAACTTGAAGTCGGGGGTCAAGAAGGTTAACGAACGGCGTCAAGCTTTAAAACGCTTGGCGGAACTCCGTCGGCACAGACCCGCTCCGATCCATGGACTGGATGTTTTGCTCATTAATCAACTGGCCTTCTTTGATGATCCAGAACGTTTTGCCGAGAAAGTGAATGTACTCTGCGATGAATTGGAAGAGCGCGTATGTCAGGGAATCGGTGTCGTATCGGCCGAGGCACCGAGGATTCTGATCACGGGTACACCACAGCCGCTACCAGCTTGGAAGATCCATGCTCTGATAGAACAAGCTGGGGGGATTGTGGTCGGAGAAGAGACCTGTACGGGAGAACGGTACTACAAGGATTTGACGGAAGAAGCGGCGACCGTAGAGGAGATGCTGCAGAACATAGCCCGGCGCCCCATGCATGTCAACTGCGCTTGTTTCACGCCTAATCATGGACGAGTAGAGGATATCACCAGAATGGCCAAGGACTTGCAGGCCGACGCTGTGCTGGAGTTTAATCTGCAGTTTTGTCAAACATATGGCGTCGAGAGTTACTTTATTGGCCGAGAGATGGAAGAACGGGGCATTCCGTATTTACACCTGGAGACGGATTTTTCGGAAGAAGATCAGGGCCAGCTTCTCACCCGGATCGAAGCCCTCCTGGAGATGATCAGGTCGTGAGGCGAGCCGGTCTGGATTTAGGCTCTGTCAATGCCAAACTGGTTGTCCTGGAGGGCCTGGAGATGATCTATCGCCAAGCCCTGCCTTCCCGTTTTGATTCTGTGAAAGCAGGGAAAGTGCTTTTGGAAGATTATCTGCAGGCTGAGGGCGGAAAGCCTGAAGAACTTGTGGTGACCGGGTACGGGCGGGTGAGCTTTCCTGAGGGGCGAGTGGTGACGGAGATCACCTGCCAGGCACGGGGCTGTCACCACTATTATCCGGAGGCGGTGTATATTTTGGATGTCGGGGGCCAGGACGCTAAAGTCATCTGTAAGAATGCAGAGGGCAAAGTTGTCCGGTTTGTCATGAATGACAAGTGTGCAGCAGGAACGGGACGCTTTCTGGATGTTATCCTGAAAGGGATGGACTTAAGTCCGCAAGAAGTTGTTCAGGCCCAGGAGGCAGAACCGTTAACGATCAATTCCATGTGTACCGTATTTGCGGAGTCGGAAGTGATCAGTCTCTTGGCCAAAGGCAATCCTAAAGAAGAAGTGGTCGCCGGGCTTTTTAAAAGTACGGCTAAACGGTTGGCTCGTTTTGTGGAAACACTGGGGCAGCCAAAAGAGTTGATTCTTTCCGGAGGAGGAGCACATTATGCGCAGTTAGCCCGCTATTTGAAAGAAGAATTAAAGGTCGAAATTTTGATCCCGCCGCAGCCGGAGCTTACGGCTGCCTTGGGAGCAGCCTTATTGGCCTGAAAAGCTTAGGAACAAGCCCCTTGCTGAGTAGGGTGAGCTATAGCATACTGACAATGACATTTGCGTTAGCGAGGACACACAGGATGGAATGAACTATCCCCGTGTCAAGCAAAAAAATAATTGGAGTTGGCAACATAAAATTTTCCGATACTAGCAGGAAATCTGAATTGAATGGAGAATATAAATAACAAGAAGTAAATACTGAAATTGAAAAGGCCATGGAGGTCTTGACCGGATACGGTTGCTCCATGGCCTTTTTTCTGTGGAGCGGGGCTTGCGGTAAGCCGCAATATTCTTTAGTTTGAGAGAGTGTGACAGTGTATATTTTTTGGATCAGGTGCGCTCAGCACGCGAAACGGTGGTGACTCCACCCTGGGCTAATGGTATTATTATGGGCCCGATAATCTGAGTCAATAGATAAAATTCCTATCAAACAGGTCAATAGGTTAATAACGGATGAGACCATGGA
>JAJZPA010000181.1 GCA_021811425.1 Bacillota bacterium
TTGGCGGACGCGCGCACGGCCAAAGGAGAAGCGTTGCTCAAAGACCTCAGCGGCGATACTCCGACGGCGCAGGATCTGGAAAAGCGCGAACAGGTATGGGAAAACAATCAGCGTCTGTTGCGCAAGCACAAATTAAAATGCCATGCCGATGAACTAGCCGAACTCTTGGATCGATCCTATTACAACCCGGTGTGGGAAGAAAAGGCTAAACGCTGCTTTTCCTGCGGTTCTTGCAACCTGGTTTGTCCCACCTGCTACTGTTTTGACGTCCAGGACGACCTAAACTGGGATCTGGAAACAGGCAAACGCACCCGGGCCTGGGATGGCTGCCTGCTGCGGGATTTTGCCGCTGTGGCAGGTGGACATAATTTCCGACGTCAGCGTGCAGACCGTTACCGCCACCGTTATTATAGGAAAGGAAAGTACATTGCGAATAAACTGGGCGAAATAGCTTGTGTCGGCTGTGGACGCTGTATCGACAACTGCGTCCCCGGCATTGCCAACCCTGTCGAGATCTACAACAGGCTGTATATGAGTCAAAAGAACATTTATGTTCCAGAGCCTGCCACCCTGATGCGAGTCTTGCCAATGACCTCACAGGAGACTTTTTATGAAGTCCGGTTGGATTCCGGTCGCGAACTGGGTCATGAGCCGGGCCAATTTGTGGAGATTTCTTTGCCGGGCATGGGCGAAGCTCCGATCTCTGTCTCTTCCTCCCCTAGCCAAACCGGAATCTTCCAGATGGTCGTGCGGAAGGTGGGTAATGTTACGACAGCTCTCAGTAAGTTCGAACCGGGTGACAAAATAGGCGTCCGGGGGCCGTTTGGTTCCCAGTTTCCAGTGCATGACCTTATGAAAGGAAAAGACATATTGTTCATCTGCGGCGGCATTGGACTCGTTCCAGTCCGCTCCGCCATTAACTTCATCCTGGACAACCGGGAGGACTACGGTCAGATCATCATCATGTACGGCTACAAATCGCCGTCGGAACGCCTTTTTGCCCAGGAATTGGATGCCTGGAGAAAAGTCCCTAAACTCACCCTGCTCGAGACCGTGGATTGTCCAGATGATACCTGGACCGGCAACTGTGGGGTCATCACGACGCTCTTTCCTCATATCAAACTTGACCCTGCTCGGACCATCGCCATTATCTGCGGTCCACCCCTGATGTACCGCTTCGTCGTGGCTGAACTGGCTCGGCAGGGGTTCACAGATGAGAGTATTTTCGTTTCTTTGGAGCGCCGCATGAAGTGTGGGGTAGGAAAATGTGGTCATTGTCAAATCAACAACATTTACGTCTGCCAAGAAGGCCCTGTCTTCAAGTACGCCGCTATCAAAGAAGTCATGGAGGCACTATAAATGAGCAAACCAAGATTGGCTTTATTTGATTTCGCTTGCTGTGAGGGGTGCCAACTTCAAATCGTAAATATGGAAGAAGAAATCCTCGACCTGATTTCCGTAGTGCACCCTGTGCAATGGCGCGAAGCAATGTCTGAGCAGAGTGAAGAATACGATATTGCCGTCATCGAAGGTTCGATCACTCGACCCGAGGACGAAGAACGACTCCGTCGCATCCGCGAGCGCTCCCGCTTTCTGATCGCCCTGGGCTCCTGCGCGGCTACCGGAGGGATCAATAACCTTAAAAACCAGCTTAATCTGAAAGAAGCCCAACGCATCGTCTACGGTGATGCTGCAGACATGCCTCATCTGGATACCGACTCGACCAAATCAGTGGACGAAGTCGTCCTTGTAGACTTCAAAGTTTTGGGCTGTCCCATTGATAAACAGGAATTTGCCTACATCGTCCGTTGTCTCGTCCTGGGCAAGACACCGGAAATACCGACTTATCCCATCTGTGTGGAATGCAAGCTGCAGGAAAATACCTGCCGTTACGAACACGGCGAAATCTGCCTCGGCCCGATCACCCGTGCCGGTTGCGGGGCACGCTGCCCCTCAGAGGCCACCTGGTGTTTCGGCTGCCGCGGTCTGAGCGATGAACCCAACGTCTATGCAGCCCGTGAAGTTATGGATAAATACCGGAAAACCCCTAGCGATCTAGAGGAACGGATGGCCCTATTCTGCAGTAAACCGAGGTACGACCATGAGTAAGAAAAGCATTAATATTCAACATGTTACCCGAATTGAAGGCCACGGCAATATCGTGGTCAACGCCGGAGATGGCCACATCGAAAAAGTTGAATGGCAGGTGCCCGAGGCGCCCAGGCTGTTTGAAGCGATGATTCTCGGTCGCAGCTGGGAAGACCTGCAAACGATCGTCAGCCGGATTTGCGGGATCTGTTCAATTTCCCATTCCCTGGCCTGTATCAAAGGTATCGAAGCGGCGATGGACATTGTGGTATCGGAACAAACCGACAAACTGCGCTTGCTTGCACATTACTCAGAGCAGTTGCAGAGCCACGTCCTGCACATCGGCTATTTGGTCGCCCCTGATCTCCTGGGTGCCAAATCAGTGGTTCCTTTGGTGGAAACACATTTTGATCTGGTGCGTTTGGTGATAAAATTGCACCGCCAGGCCAATGCCTGGTCTGATCTCCTGGCTGGCCGCACAACCCATCCGCTTACGTTTAAACCAGGTGGTTTTAGCAAGGTACCCGCTGAGGCCTCCCTGAGAGACTTGCATGCCGGTCTCACGAATCTAATCCCCGACTTAAAGACCCTGTCGAGTGTCCTCCTCAGTCTGGCCGACAAACTCCCGACCTTTGAACGGGAAACGGAGTATGTGGCTCTCAGGCAAGCGGATACCTATACTTTTTACCACGGCCACATCGGGAGCTCGGACGCGACCGAAACAGTCCCTCTGAACCGCTTTGAAACTGTGGTCAATGAATATATTTCTCCCCAGTCCACCGCCAAATGGGCACGCTGGCACCGGGAATCTTACGCCGTGGGTGCCTTGGCACGGTTCAACTTAAACTCCGCTTATTTGTCTCCCCTAGCCCAGGAAGTGGCGCACGCCTTCGGCCTGCGGGGCAAACTGACCAACCCGTACCTCAATACAATCGTCCAACTGGTGGAATGTGCGCATATCGTAGAAACATCCCTCGCCCTGCTGGACAGCCTGCTAACGGCCGGAGTGCAACCCGAGACACCCAACGTTCAACCGAGGGCGGGTGAAGGAGTCGGCTGTGTCGAAGCTCCCCGAGGCATCCTTTTCCATCGCTATGCTTTTAATGCCCAAGGGATCTGCACGGCAGCCAACCTGGTTATCCCAACCAACCAAAACCACGGCAATATTCAGAAGGATTTTGAGACACTCATCCCCCAGATCATCGACAGGGATGAAGAAGAAATCAAGCTTTGGTTGGAGATGCTCGTCCGTTCCTACGATCCGTGTGTATCCTGCTCTACCCACTATTTAAACGTGGAGTTCGTATGAAAACGGGTACCGTACTGATCGGGCTCGGCAATCCCCTGTTGCGCGATGAAGGAATCGGCGTACACCTGGAGCGGGCGCTGGCGGCAAGCCACGCCAAGAAAACTTCTGGATTGGGCTCTTCCTCTTATCCTCAACCCGTGGAATTTCTGGATCTGGGGACGGCAAGCTTCAGGGTGCTGCACGCTATCGCCGGGAAAGCAAGGGCCCTCTTCATCGATTGCGCACTCATGGAAGAGGCCCCCGGCACGCTCAGACGGTTTACGCTGGACGAAGTGAGAACGCGCAAGAGTCTACCCCAGTTATCCCTCCACGAAGGCGACCTGCTGCACACTCTGGATTTGGCGCAAAAAATAGAAGAATGTCCGCCAACCGTCGTCATCTTTGGCATTCAACCCGAGGATATTTCGCCAGGTGAAGCTCTTTCTCCCGCATTGACAGCTTCTTTTGCCGAATATGTGCGGGCCATTGAAGAGGAAATAAACTTCCGGAATCAGTGAAACATTTGGGTTGTATCGCCAGGACGAAGATACTCACGTTCCAGCCAAACCAACGGGACATGTGCATTTCATAAGGAGTCATGTATAATATAACCATCCGGGGCAATCGGCAGCTTACCGTCAGCGCAACATTCAAGGAGGTGCAGCAGCAATGTGTCTTGCCATTCCTGCTAAAGTGGTTGACATTCTCAATGACACCATTGTCGAAGTGGAAACCTTCGGCAACCGGGCCCAGGTTAATACATCCTTGGTGGAAGGCCTCAAACAGAATGACTATGTCTTGGTCCATGCCGGGTTTGCCATAGAAATCCTCGACGTACAAGCAGCTTCAGAAAGTCTGGCTCTCTGGAGGGAAATCTATGCCGCACAACCCAACTAATCCCGGTCTGTTGTCAACCTCCTTCCCCCCGAGTGCCTGGACGGACAGTCCTCTGAGTTTTGAAGACCTTTCCCTAAGCAAAGCCATGTTGGCTGAGGTGAAAGACCGGCTCGCCCAGTGGCATCAACGGAACAACCGCAAACTGACCCTGATGGAAGTCTGCGGCACCCATACGGTGGCCTTGTCTAAGAGTGGCATCAGAGATGCCCTTCGGCCTTGGTTGGACTTGCGCAGCGGCCCCGGCTGCCCGGTTTGCGTCACCGATCAGGAAGACATCGATAGGATGCTCGCCTTAGCCGCGCTGCCGGATGTGACCGTCACCACCTTTGGCGACATGATGCGAGTGCCTGGAACACGGGGAAATCTTGCCCGTGCCAAGGCAGCCGGGGCAGATATCCGGATAGTTTACTCACCTCTGGAAGCCGTGGCAATCGCTACCGGCGAGCCGCAGCGCGAAGTCATCTTTATGGGGATCGGCTTTGAAACCACGGTGCCCACGGTGGCCAGTTCCATCCAGCAGGCAGTCGAAAAAGGCCTGCGCAATTTTTCCGTCTTCAGCGTTCACAAACTGGCGGCTCCCGTCATTCGGCAGTTGCTCCAAGATCCGGAACTGAGT
The DNA here is from genome assembly GCA_021811425.1 of Bacillota bacterium. Classification (GTDB taxonomy): domain Bacteria; phylum Bacillota; class Desulfitobacteriia; order Desulfitobacteriales; family Desulfitobacteriaceae; genus JAJZPA01. The sequence goes on from JAJZPA010000181.1 coordinate 4,890, forward strand.
TTGGATGGTCTCATTTTGCCCGGCCATGTGGCCGCCATTACAGGGCGTCGGCATTTCGCTTTTATCGCCGAAGCGTTTTCCCTCCCGGCTGCTGTCACAGGCTTTGCTGCTTTGGATCTACTGGCGGGTATCCGTGATCTTGTTCGGCAAGTCCGGGATCAGCACCCCCAGGTCAGCAATTGTTACAGCAGGGTGGTTCGTGAAGACGGAAATGCCAAAGCCTGGGCCCTAGTTGAGACCTTTTTCGAGCCGGGTCGTGTCAAGTGGCGCGGGCTGAACGAACTACCGGCCAGTGGCCTCGTCCTCCGCCCAGAATATGCCGCCTGGGACGCGCGCCAACGTTTTCCCCTGGATTTACCGCCTTCCCAACCGCCCATGGGTTGTTTATGCGGGGAAGTACTCAAGGGCAAAGCGCTCCCCTTTGATTGCAGGCATTTTGCCGCTTCCTGCACCCCGGTTCATCCTGTGGGACCTTGTATGGTGTCTGGGGAAGGAACCTGTGCCACCTATTATAAATATGAACGAAGGGAGAATTCAGCTCATGCACTCAGCCACTGACCGAGAAGATCACGATGATGAGCGCATTCTTCTAGCCCACGGGGACGGAGGTATCCTCACCCATGAACTGATTCAAAGTCTCTTTCAGAAATATTTCACCGCCCCCGAGTTAACCGCGTTGACCGATGCCGCACTTCTGCCCGGCGCTGCCGAAATAGCCCTGACCACGGATTCTTTTGTCGTCAACCCCCTCGTGTTTCCTGGAGGCGACATCGGCAAGCTGGCCGTGGCCGGTACGGTCAATGATCTGGCAGTCAGTGGTGCTCTGCCTCGTTACTTAACAGCTGCCTTCATCCTGGAAGAAGGCCTTGAACTATCTCTTTTGGAACGCATCGTAGCCTCCATGGCCGCCACGGCTCAAAATGCCGGGATCACGGTCGTCACAGGAGACACTAAAGTCGTGGAACGCGGCAAGGGAGATGCCCTCTATATCAATACCACCGGCCTCGGCTTTCGCGATGTCCGGGCCGACCTTGGCTATCACCGGATTCAGGCGGGCGACAAGATCCTGATCAATGGTGGCATCGCCGAACACGGTGTCACTGTTTTAGCCCAAAGAGCCGGATTTTCCTTCAGTCAGGGAATTCAAAGCGACTGT
>JAJZPA010000182.1 GCA_021811425.1 Bacillota bacterium
TATCTATCCAAGTACTTACTTTAACACCTACTTGTCCATAGGGAGTATGGACTGAGATCATATGGCGGGTAGCTTTTGCTCTAAGTTCTAGGTGGTATCGAACTCCAATTGTACTTGTTTCTTTAAAAATTAAGTCGATGAAAACATTCTTCCTTTCAGTTTCTGCTAAAAGCGTGATTAAGGTACCGGGTCGGTTTTTTTTCATTTGGATAGGGGTTGTAAAGTAGTCTAGGACATGTAAACGAAACGCTTGTTCTTGTAAATAGCCTAAGATTTCAGGGTTGGTGTCATCAACTTGAAACTGTAAAACGATAATTTCTTCCGCTTGGGGTTTATCACTTTGGAACAAATAGACGGTAAGGCCGTTTTTACTTTGGGTATAGTTTTTGAGAATTCCTTGATTTCTCTCAAGATGCTTTCCTAATTTTGTTGCCAAGATAGCAAAGCCTGGAGTTGTTTCGAATTGACCAAATGTTACAGCTTGGCCTTTAAGTAATTCAAGCGTTCGAGGGTCTTTTCCGAGACCTAAAGGGGAAAAGTAGATTTCCTTTACTTTTAAGTCGTCTAAATTGGCCAGAACTAAAGCTAGCCGAACTTGTTCTTCAATTGCGCAAGCATCAAAGATACTAAGTGCAAGGAGTATTTTCGGGTGATCCGTGTGAAGAGGTGCTTTTTGCCAGTCGATTTTCTGCAGAGTCGCGGGAAGAAAAATATTCCTATCGGAAATAGTGATCCCGAGCTTGTTTAGCCATTTTGATAGAATCATAAGCTGCTGGTGCTCTTGGTGTAAATCTGAGATGATTTCCAAGAGATCTGGCAAATTGCCCCCCTGACGGGCATCTATATACATTGAATTCAAACCTTTTCTCCTCCACTCCATAACTCGATTTTTTTCGATAGGGAACGTATTGAGTTTTACTGTACAGGGGTTGCCCCATACTTAATTACTGTATATCATCTATCAACCACAGCGTCAATTAAAAGCGCCACTTAGAAACTGTAAATAAAATCGAGAAATGACACGTGTTTCGATTTGTTTCACTTTGACACAAAGGGCGAGTCAGTTTGGCACGTGACACATTCCAGATATCTTCTCTAGAAAGGATTCTGACCAAAAGTACTGGAATATCCGGCATAAACAAACTTGGCATGTTTTTTGCTATATTAACATGCAGGTACCATGAGATCACTACCGTGCGGGAGGAAAAAAGTACACCCGCTGTGATAGCGGTGCTGGGAAGGGGTGATATAAAATACTGTAGGACTGACATTTAAGATGCGTCAGAAGGCCAAGAAGCCAGAAATAGGAAAGGGTGATGCAAATGGAAGAGAATTGGTTCAAGAAGTATATTGGGGAACTAATCGGGACTTATGTATTGATATTCTTTGGAGTGAGTGCTACTTTTACCGCGGTCTATGTCGGAGCCTAAAAGGACTTGTTGCCTGTAATGTTGATGTGGGGATGTGCTGTGGCCATCGCAGTATATGTTGGCGCGGCAATTTCCGGAGCTCACTACAATCCCTCTGTCACCATTGCAATGGCCGTTTGGAACCGCTTTCCGTGGAAGAGGGTAGTGCCATATATTCTCAGCCAGCTGGTAGGGGCATTCGGTGCTGCCTTGACCCTGTGGATTATGTTTCGTGGTTTTGCGGCTCCCTTTGAAGCTGCCAATAAAATCGTGCGAGGCGAGTTCGGTAGCCAGTTGAGCGGTATGGTTTTTGCCACCTACATTCCAAATCCCGCTGCCGTTGGGATGACTCCTCTAGCCTATGCCCAAGTTCCCTTATATGTTGGATTTATGTCCGAGTTTATTGGCACAATGTTCTTGGTGCTGATGATTTTTGTCCTAATAGAAGAGCGTAATGACCTTAAACCACATATTACTTTCTTTCCAGTAGCTTTAGGCGTCGTCGTCATTGCCATCGTTTCCATTACGGCACCGTTGTCCATGACTTCTTTAAACGGAGCCCGCGATCTCGGCCCACGCTTCCTAGCCTACCTGTTGGGGTGGGGCCAAATGGCCTTTCCGGGTCCCAGAGGGGAATTTTGGATACCGACGGTAGCACCTATTTTGGGAGGTATTTTTGCGGGATTCGTCTATAACAAGATTGTTCTTCCTCTCTATCCAAAAAAATCTGCTGAGCCAATTGTGGCAGCGGAGTCCAAGCCAAGCGTATCTGCGTAAAACATCACTGAATGAAATCTAATCTGAACGGAGGCAAAAAAATGAGTAAACCCAAAGTTTCAGTTGTGAAATGTGCTCCTCTCGATGGAAACGCTACCTTTCTAGGAGGCAAATTCTTAAGGACAGATGATGACGTAGCTAAAATTAAGATAGCCGTGGCCCAGGCAGTTAAACTGGCAATCGGGTCACCAGATGCCATCATCAAACCAGGGCAAACGGTTCTTATCAAACCAAATCTGGCCTTTCAGGCCCCGCCGGAAAGTTTTGCTGTTGTGGATCCCCGAGTGATCGAGGCTGTTGTTTCTTATTTTAAAGAGAACTCCCAGGCCAGCGAGATTTGGGTAGGGGACAACCCTTCTTTAGGTATGCATGTCGGTCGGGCTAAACCTGCTTTTGCTGACTCAGGAATGGAGGAGGCCGCGAAAAGAGGCGGGGCTGACAAAGTAATCTATTTCGATGAAAATGATGTCGTCGAGATTAATATTCCGGAAGCTAAAGTATTCAAGAAAGCCGCTGTTTTTAAGCCATTTCTGGATGCCGATGTGGTAATAAATCTGCCTAAGATGAAAGTGCATCTGGCTGGTACCGTAACTTTAGGTTTAAAGAACTGGAATGGTATCATTCCTAATGTTCATCCCGACGCGCAACAACAGGGGGCGCATCGTATCGACCTGGGGCAAAAATTTTCCGATTTATTCCGTGTACGTGAAGCTGATTTGACGATTGTGGATGCTATCATCGGAATGGAGGGTCAGGGACCCCATGCTGGTACACCTATCGAGATGAACCTGATCGTAGCCGGTGCAAAAACGGTTTCGACTGATGCTGTTACAGCCTACATCATGGGGTTTGAACCCATTGAGATTCCTGCTATCCGCTGTGCTGCTGCCGATAAGCTTGGGGAAATGGATCTGGAAAAGATCGAAGTGGTTGGCGAGTCCGCGGACGCGGTACGTAAATTCTTCAAACGTCCTAATGATAACCCGGTGGGTATGTATAAAGGTCTCACAGTTTATGCCCAGCAAACATGCCCTGGTTGCTACGTGAACGTTCGAGGTGCTCTGGATTCATTTAAAAACAGTGGTATTGTTATGGCTGACTTCTTGGAAAAACGTGGCGAAGTGGTTGTGGTGTCCGGTGGTCTACCGGATTTTGATCCCCAGTTTGCTGTAGGGAAACATCTTTTCGTCTGCGGGGACTGCTGGGAGTACTTTCCCACAGCGGATAACATACGACAGGCTGCGAAAATTGCCAAATCGGTCACTTATTATCCTGGGTGTGCGCCGGTTTACATCTTTGCTCAGTTGAACGCTGACCTCCAACAACTGGCCAAATCATAAACATTGAAAAGTTAGTAGTCAACTGAACTATCCTTACCCCGAGATAAAAGGCTAAACTCTTATAACAAGTAATTGTTATGAATAGTATGAAGATTTATAATAAAGTTAATCTTCATGTACAACATTAATAGACTTAATCGGGGTGATGTTGATGGGAGAAAATCATAGTTTTTTAGAAGTACAGGTCAAGGAGGCCTGGAAGCAGTTTGTCATCAACGGAAAAGTTAACGAATGTATCAAGCCCATGGTCGCCCAATCGTGGATTAAGAGCTTAAAAATTGGACTTGATCCAAAAAGGATTAACAAGGCCCCCGCTGTTGAAAAAACCGATATTGAGCGACGTATTAAGAAAAACAAGGATTTGCTGGCAGTAATCCTTCCTATCATGGCTGAATTACAGAGCCTAGTAAAGGGATCGGGGTTTTTAACTCTAATCACTGATTGTGACGGGGTCATACTGGAAGTTTTGAGTGATGAGGGGCTGCAGGATGTGGGTTTGGAAAGAAACCTGATCGTAGGCGGTGTTTGGAAGGAAGAAGAGGCCGGGACTAATGCTATTGGTCTCGCCATTAGCCTTGAGCAGCCGATCCAAATCGTAGGTGCCGAACATTATTTTGAATGCGATCATGATATAACCTGTTCTGCAACTCCGATTTTTAATCATGATGGCCGTCTTCTTGGGGTCCTCAATATGAGTGGCCTCAAGGAGCGGGTTCATCCCCATACGCTTGGGATGGTTGTCGCGGCTAGTAAAGCGATAACTAATCAGTTGTGTATTGAAGAAGACAGTAAACAAATCTGGTTAAGCAATCAATATCTTAAGACCGTTATTGAATCCATTTCCGATGGGGTAGTAGCCATTGACTCAACAGGACGGATCAGGGAAATTAATTCAGAAGGAGCCAAGATTCTGGCTACCGATGTCCTGCAGGCACGCGGGAAAAATATACAAGAGCTATTAGATGGACAACCCTTTCTTAAGAGAGTTGTAGATGGCGGTAAACTTATCACTGATGTGGAAACGGTAATGGATACCAATAGAGGGCAGATTCACTTTCACACCAGCGCAAGGCCGATTACACTCGCAGGCGGACAGATAGCAGGGGCAGTAGCTACCCTGAAAGAAATTAATAGGCTTCACCGGGTCGTTAATCAGATTACTGGAGCAGAAGCAAGGTTTACTTTCGAAGATATCATCGGGCAGAGTTCGATTATACAGCGGACGATTCACCTAGCCCAGGTTGCGGCACGAAACTTTTCCACAGTATTGATTCAGGGAGAGAGTGGGACGGGTAAGGAACTCTTTGCCCAAGCTATTCACAATGCAAACCTTATGGGGCAGCCCTTTATCGCTGTTAATTGTGCGGCTATTCCGGAGACTCTGATCGAAAGCGAACTGTTCGGATACGAAGGAGGAGCTTTCACCGGGGCCAATCGCAATGGGAGGCCAGGAAAGTTTGAATTGGCCAGCGGTGGGACGATCTTTCTCGATGAAATCGGGGAGATGCCCTTAAATGTCCAGGCCGTCTTGCTGAGAGTATTACAAGAACGATGTGTTGAAAGGGTCGGCGGCGTCCGTTCTATTCCAGTAAATGTACGCGTTATCGCAGCTACGAACAAAAACCTAGCGGACGAAGTCCAAAAAGGGAATTTCCGCCAGGATCTATACTATCGGTTGAACGTATTCAAGATTGATATTCCGCCATTGAGAGAAAGAATGTCTGATATACCGCTCTTTATTGAATATTTTGTATCTCGCATTGCGGATCGTTTTGGTAAATCCATCTCGGGTGTCTCCCTCCCGGTGTTGAAAAAGCTGCAGAGCTATAGATGGTCAGGCAATATCCGCCAATTGGAAAATGTGATCGAACGTGCCGTTAATCTTGCCGACGGAGACTTAATCGAGGAATATTGTTTGCCAGACTTTTTACAAGAACAAGAAGTAGTACGTGAGACAAGCGGCGGCCCCATATCGGTTGGAGAATCCAGAAATATGGAAAATATTGAGAAAAATGCTATTGTATCTGCTCTCCAACACTTCGGGGAGCGGCAAAAAGCAGCTAAGTCACTGGGTATATCGCGCAGCACTCTCTACCGCAGACTAAAAAAGTATAAGCTGGAGGATGAATTTTGACAGCACCGATGTTTTGGTGGCTTGATCTGGGGCTTGTAAGCTACGAGGCGGCTTTTGCAGTTCAGGAGACACTCCATTGGCGCAGGCGGAACGGCCTGGAGCAAGATTTTCTTCTCTTTCAAGAAAACTTTCCTGTTATTACGATAGGCAAATCTGGTTCGGAGAAGCACTTTCTGGTTTCCCGGGAAATTCTTGCGCAACAAGGAATCTCTATTCTCTACGTAAGCCGCGGAGGAGATATTACCTATCACGGCCCCGGTCAACTGGTGGTTTCCTCGCTCCTGCGTCTTAAAGACCATGTTCAGGGTGTCCATCAGTATGTACGCCTCCTCGAACAGGTG
>JAJZPA010000183.1 GCA_021811425.1 Bacillota bacterium
TTCACGGACTAACGGGCGCAAGCCAAGTTTTCTTTATACCAATCAGAAAGTATAAATTTCTGGTGGCACAAGTGCAACTTCGGCTTCTGCCTTCGCCTAAGGCTCGGCACAAGCCGAGTTTTCTTTAGTGATGTGCTAATCTGGAGTTGAACGAGCGATGAAGAAACTGTGATGCGCATGATCCAGAAATACTTTGGAATTGCACGCTTGGGCCGGAAGGAAATTGGCTAAAGATGGAGAAAATGGTTAACAGAATGTTTCGGATGCGGGGGTTTCTTGGGTGTTTGAGAATTTGCGTATTGGCCATTACCGAATTGAGCTTGAGGCGGGGAAACAGGGTCTCGACCTTCCCCCTTTTTATGGCTCAATGCTCCGGGGTGCGTTTGGGGGCGCTTTTAAACAGACAGCCTGTGCTAATCCGGCGCTAAGAAGTTGTCACGGCTGTACGTTGAAGCAGAATTGTCCTTATAGCTATGTTTTTGAGACGTCTCCTCCGGCGGAAGCCGGACGCTACCGGAGCTATGCGGATATCCCCCGGCCTTTTATGTTTCTTCCGAAGCTGGAGGATCGGGGCTCTTACGCGCCCGGAGAGTGCCTAACCTTCGCTCTGCGGCTGTTTGGCAGAGGCAATGACTATCTGCCTTATTTTGTGCTGGCGTTCATCAAGATGGGGGAACGAGGTTTGGGTGCCTGGCGCAAGCCCTTTCGACTTGTCCGGGTCACTGGGGTCAATCCTCTTAGATTAAAGCAGAATTACTAAGCTGAGACTGCGCCTCACTGATAGCGTCCCCGGCGACGCATGTCCGTGGTGTTAGGGGTAGAAAACTGAGGCACTTTGCGTAAAAAACGCAAGGGCCTTTATTTCATTTTGGTACGTTCATAGGCATTTGGCTGGAAAGAAAAAGTTATTGAAGTTTAAGGTGACAATCGCTAAAATTAAAGGAGAAATTCCTTTATCTGAGGGGGAAAAGAATGGATGACCGCAGGACTGACGAGGGAGAGGATTCCGCCCAGGCTTTAAACCCGAGTAAGGTAACTGGTCACGAAATCGCGGCAACGGGGGAAGCTGCAGGGATGGCTTTAGGAGCACAACCACTAACGCTCAAGAGGCTTGGGAAAAATTCTTTTGTGCGTTTTCTAACGCATAAGGTGACGCTGGCCATAATGGTTGTCTTAGTTCTTATCTTAGGGTCTGGAGTGACGGCTCTGGCCGTGTACACTCGGGATACTGGTTTGTTTGTGCCCGGCATTACCGTGGCCGGAATCGATGTTGGCAATCTTACCAAAGTGGCGGCGCAAGTGGAGATCGACCGCAAAATCCAGAGCATCTGGTCTCATATGGTAAAGTTTGACGTCGATGGGCAGACGGTTGCCGGCACCCTGGGGGATCTGGGGCTTACGCTTACGGCTGACAAAGCCTTAGCTGAGGCCTATGCGATCGGACGGGAAGGGAACATCGTCGAAAAGGCTCAGCAAAGAAGAGCCGCTCGGCGGGGGATCCACTTCGAATTAAGTTCTGCTTGGGATGGGGAAAAGCTATCCGAAGCCTTGACGCAAATATTTGCACCATTTAAAGTGGCGCCTCATGACGCCGCTTTTACGATTACACCTGCCAATACTATGGAAATAACAAAAGAGAGCGTCGGTAAAGCAGTGGATGTGAATGTTCTGACGGCTCAGGTACAGAAACTCGATATTTTTCAGCCGGAGAACCAGCTCAAGGTTTCCTTCAAAGAAGATCCGCCGAAGCTAACCGTTGCTATTTTGGAAAAAGAAAAGATAACCGGCCTTCTGACCAGTTACACCACCTATTTTGACCCTTCCCAGACCGAGCGGTCGGAAAATGTCCGCCTGGCAGCCGATGCTTTGAACGGAGCGCTTGTCGCTCCGGGTGAGGTGTTTTCTTTCAATAAACGGGTGGGAGAACGGACGGCAGGGAAAGGCTATCAAGATGCCTATATCATCGTCAACGGACAATTCGAGGAAGGATTGGGTGGTGGGATCTGCCAGGTTTCCAGCACGCTTTATAATATGGTACTTCAAGCCGATTTACCGATCATAGAGCGCACAAATCACGATTTAGCCATCGCGTATGTACCCTTAGGACAGGACGCCACAGTCGCTTGGCCCAATTTGGATTTCCAATTTAGAAATGATTCCGGTGGGTATATCCTGGTCAGAACCAAAACGGAAAAGAACAGACTCACCATCGATTTCTATGGGCAGCCACAGCCAGGGAGGCAAGTGATCATAAATAATTCGGCCACTCCCGTTCCCCCGCCTGAGCAGAGGGTCACGGATAATTCCCTGCCACATGGTCAGGAACGCGTGAAACAAGAAGGAGTGCAAGGGTACAAAGTCACTTCGACTCGTACGGTAGTGCAGAGCGGCAAAGTGGTTAAAACAGAGACACTTGGCTCAAGCAATTATGCACCCACACCTAAGATTATTGAGGTAGGCCCGTGAAATAGCGAAACGAAAAAGTAGCCCTTCCTTGATGCGAAGGCTACTTATTCCGTTTTCCCTATGGCCGCTAACCTTACGGCTGGTTGTGCAGGCTAGGATGCTAAGAACAAAGCAAGCGACACAACATCCCTCGGTTTTTTCTAAGGGGCAGAACTTATTGCTATGCTATAATGCGGTCTCTCCACGTTCTCCGGTGCGGATGCGGATGCTTTCCTGCACGGGGGTGATAAAGATCTTGCCGTCGCCGACCTGTCCGGTGCGAGCCAAGCGCGTAATAACTTCCACGATCTGTTCGCTTTGTGTTTCCAAACAGGCAATCTCCAATTTGACCTTGGGCAGTAGGCGTATCTGCACTTCTTGACCGCGGTAGACTTGGGTATGCCCTTTTTGACGCCCACAGCCCAATACGTTGCTTACGGTGATCCCAAGAACACCGGCATCAGCTAAAGCCTCCGTGATTTCATTCAGTTTTCCGGGGCGTATAATCGCTTCGATTTTTTGCATACTGAATCCTCCTCGTTGCTTTAAACTCATCGATAACTCGCATCGATTACCCTCATTAATACAGAACGAAGTTTGTTACTCGGACTCTGATTCCGTGCGCAGAAGATGATCGGGATAAGCTAACATGCCCATTTCAGGGATATCCAGCCCCGCTAATTCATCTTCAGGCTTGACACGCATGCCCCAAGTGGCATGGAGTAATTTAAAGAAGAAAAAGGATAGGCCGAAACCCCAAATGAGGATCACTCCGACGTCGATGAGTTGGGCCAGGAACTGACCAGGATTGCCGTAGAGCAAACCACTGACACTTCCGGTTACACCATTAAGACCGTCTCCATACGTCCCGTCCGCAAAAATCCCAGTCGCTATAATCCCCCAAATGCCGTTAACCATGTGCACGGAAATGGCGCCAACCGGATCGTCGATTTTGAGCTTGCGGTCTACAAATAAGACGCTGGTTATGACCAAGGCCCCGGCAATGGCACCGATGATGACGGCGCTTGAGGCAGAGACAAAGGCTGAAGGCGCTGTGATGGCAACCAGACCGGCCAGGGTCCCATTGGCCATCATTGACGGATCGGGCTTTTTGAAAATAAGCCACATTGTCATCATGGCCGTGAAGCCCCCAACCGCTCCAGCCATCATTGTGTTCACTGCAACCACAGATATACGGAGGTCGGTTCCAGCCAGGGTGCTGCCAGGGTTGAAGCCGAACCAGCCAAAGAAAAGAATGATCGTTCCCAAGATGGCCATGGGAATGTCGTGCCCAGGAAATACATTGATCTTGCCGTCTTTACCGTATTTGCCAAGCCGCGGGCCCAGGACCAGGGCAGAAGCCAAGGCAGCGCTGCCGCCAATGGCATGGACGACGCCGGAACCGGCGAAGTCTACGACTCCGTGGCCTAACCCCAGTTTGCTGCCGAGTTGTGCCAGCCAACCGCCTCCCCAGACCCAGTTGCCGAAGATCGGGTAGAGGATCATGGCAATGAAGAAAGTACCGATGACCACTGCGGAAAACTTGACGCGCTCTGCCATCGCTCCGGTGGGGATGGTAACAGCCGTATCCATGAAGACCATTTGGAACAGGAAAAGGGTGAAGACTCCTACATCATAAGAGCCACCGGACGACAGGAAGAAAGCGCTGTGTCCTAAAAGGCCCCAGCCGTTCACGGCTAATTCCTGGGTCAGGGGTGCGGTGCCACCTAGGGCAGAAAGGGCGCCGACACCACCAAATTCAAAGGCGAAACCAACCAGATAATAGCCGATAGCACCCACGAGGAAAACCATGAGGTTCATGGCCATGGTATGGGCTGCGTTTTTAGCCCGAGTAAAACCGGTTTCTACTAAGGCAAAGCCAGCTTGCATGAAGAAAACTAAAAAACCTGTAATAAGCGTCCAAACGAAGTTGATCCCGATTTTGTTTTTACCGACTTGAGCTGCGACTTCAGCCAGGGTCGGTTGGCCGGCGGTTGCCGCCGCGATGTCGTTAATGCCACCGGTGGTGTTGCCCGAAGGATCCCCGGCCAAGGCTACTGATGCACAAGCTAAAAGCAAAAACAGTGTTAGGAACGAAATTTTTAAACCTCTCCACGAATTGGTTGCGAGTCTCCACTTGAACATAAACAATACACTCCTTTCATGATAAGACCGCATTAAGAATTATTTAAACTAAAATGAGATGCCCTGGGGTCCATCCTTGTCGGATCGCAGCAGGCGTTGACTTCGGTACAGGCGCAGGCCTTGATAGAGGCCATAAAGAACTGTTATCAGGCCTGGGAAATACGGGGATACGGATTGATGGAAGGCCACATATGAGGGTTGGTAGAATGCGGAGGAGGCTAGCCAACCTAATCCGGAAAGAATGAGGAGGGCATCCAACCCCCAAAGTAATTTCATCGATCTCATCTTTACTCACCTCCTTTCAGCTGCAAATTCTGAAGATTAATCGGCAATGGGTGGGACGACAGACTTAAGAAGCATATTAGTTTGATAAAAAAGAGAGAGCCCTTGTATAAAACTACAAGGGCTCTCTCTCTCTCTTTGACACTCCGGATAACCGGTGCCCGTATCCAAGGAACAAAACCTGAGGAATCTAAGTCGCTAATCCACTAAGTCGCTAATCCACTTCAGTAAATGGTCTCTTGCTTACGAATTTTCATTCACGCATAAATCCTAGACCGTTCCGTAAGTGCTCTGAAATAAAGAAGCCGTTCAAGCGTCCAGCATGCTGAACTCCATGAACGGCATCGTTGCCCGTATTTGGCAAGACCTAAACTATACTGTTATACTACACTACGAATTATCATCTGTCATTTCGTTGTATAATCCATATCAGTCTATTTAACGCCATCTGACCTAATGATATGTAGTATTCACACCACCAGACAATTATGCTGCAGTTTTCGAGTGATTATAGAAATACTTAAAACAAGTTCACTTTTTCTTAACTTTGCTTGAGTATTCGCTGATCATTCTGCAGATGTTTAGCATCAGCCTAAGTTCATCAGGATCTTTATCCTTCGCGATGGAGATTAGCTCATTGATTAAATTATTGGGTTCTACGTTAACCTCTTCCTGAAGGAGGAAATCGACTGTAACCCCTAAGGAATTGGCGATACTCACAACTGTCTCTAAGCTAGGGTTCTTCTCACCCCGTTCGACCTGACCTATGTATGATTCGTTAATTTCGGCAGCCTCTGCAAGTTGTTCCTGCGTAAGCCGATACTTTGTCCGTTCTTCTCTGATCCGTTGACCCAAATGTTTAAATACCATCTGCATAACCCCTTCCGATGCCACTATATGGTATATAGAATAGGGTTTGAAGGTGCTATCTGTACGATTTTTATTGACTAATAGTATTCTTCAGTGTTAAAATTTTCCTATACTGGCGAAGCGCATTTAACTTTATGGATCGGAGAATGGATGAAATGAGTCGTAAGGTTCTGGTTGTAGATGATGCGAGTTTTGTACGCATGATGATTTGTCAGATGTTAATTCGTTTAGGTCACACTGATATTTTGGA